>NZ_JAFNOQ010000001.1:0-509316 GCF_026536145.1 Gilliamella sp. B3464
ATGCCCGATGCCCGATGCCCGATGCCCGATGCCCGATGCCCGATGCCCGATGCCCGATTAAGACCATATTTTAACATATTTTTACTACTCCTTGTAGCTAATTTGATTAACTTTTTAAGAAAATACAATATATTAGCTTTTATATATAGATATCTAATGCAACTTTTTTGTGCGTGATAATGTCAATAATGCGGTTCAATCGTAAGATAGAATATAAAAATTGTAATGTGTATTTATGTTAATTTTTGTTAATAATCATCAATAGCAACGTTATAAATGCATCTTAAGCCTACAATTTAATGACGAATACCTACTAGTATTAACCATTAACTTAATCAATGAATCTTTTGCATAATTATCATAGTATTTTATGGTTACCGCGATGATTATCCACCAGTGAAAAGGTCATATGCTACCTTAATCTGTTGCGTAATATATTCTAATTAATTGATTATTTTTAAGTGGACGCGTAAGTTATAACTATTTTTGCAACAAAATTGATAAGTATCAGAAAAAGTACAATGTTGCCCACTATTTCTGCGTAAGAAACTCTCTTTATACTATGAATTGCTGATCATAGTATAAAGAAAGATAGACTAAATTATCTGACATTTATACAGCCTTAATCCAGACGTTAGCGTTTAGAGTTCGATGACAAATTTTATAAACCACCTATACGGCGTTAATCATGAGGTCAATACAGGTATTGACGATGCAACATTTCTAAACCACCTATACGGCGTTAATCCCGGTGCCGGAATGCTTGAAATGCGGTATTTTTTTCTAAACCACCTATACGGCGTTAATCGTTATATTTTTTCATTGTCAGGATCCCATACATTTCTAAACCACCTATACGGCGTTAATCTTACCTTTTACTTTTTCGTCTAAACGGCGACATTTCTAAACCACCTATACGGCGTTAATCTAGAACCAGACATACTATAACGCCTGTCTGATAAAAGACAAACTACATTTTTCTTGCTAAAAACCCTTTTTTTGAGCTTGCTTTTAATACATTGATTTTATTTAATTTAAATTTAAGGTAAAAAAAGGGTTAAACATAACGATTTTTTTGCATGTTAATTTAGTCAAAAAATACCAAGGATCGGTTCATTTTTATCGGTGATTTCAAGTTAGTTATTGAATTTGTGTATGAGCTTTTTAAAAAGAACAGATAAGATCTCAAATCATCTGGATAATAGTTAAAACCGAGAGAGATCTTAATATAACAAAATTAAATATTACTCATATGTTACTGTGAAAATAGTTTTATCACTCTCTAAGTTTAGATAAGGGAATCATCGGATTCCCTTAATTAGACGGCTAACAGCATAATCAACATTACCGAATTAGCTACGTTTACGGTTCATTATAAAAATCAATTAATTAACAAATATTGGCTTTTTTATGATAACGCCATAATATTAATCAAGTTTTGGATGTTGATCGACTAAATCTTGTCGTTGTTCTTGTAATGATTCAATTTGCTCATCAATATCTTCAACTTTTTGTTCAATTGAATCAAAATGTTCTGTTAGAATTTCGTTTGCTTCAGACTTGTCAGATGCCGCTGGGGTTGCACCTCTTAAAGGTTGGTTAGCAGTTTCATTCATTTTGAAACCAGTGATTAATCCTATTAATGCGACCACCATTAAATAGTAAGCTGGCATATATAAATTACCACTCTCTTCAACAAGCCAAGCGGCAGCAGTTGGTGTCGCACCAGCGATCAGTACCGAGATATTAAATGAAATAGCAAGGGCACTGTAGCGAATACTCGTTGGAAAAATAGCAGGTAAAATTGATGCCATCACACCCGTAAAACAATTAAGCAGTACGGCTAATATTAATAAACCTAAGAAGATAAGACCAATAACATCGCTATTGATCATCGCAAAAGCGGGGTAAGAAAGAACCAGTAATCCTAGACTACCACCAACAATAAAGGGTTTTCGACCAATTTTATCACTAATCAAACCAATCACAGGCTGCACAAATAACATGCCAATCATGATAGCAATAATAATTAAAACACCATGATCGGTAGGATAATTCAGATTATGTGATAAATAACTCGGCATATAAGTCAGTAACATGTAATAAGTGACATTGGTGACAATAACTAAGCCAACACAAACCAATAAGCTTTTCCAATATTTGCTGAAAATTTGTTTAAATGACAGAGTCGTTGAGGTATCACTATCGCTATTTTGCTGACTATTGGTTGAATCTGTATGCTGTTGAAATGCTGGGGTTTCTTCTAATGCATGCCGTAAATAAAGACCGATTATACCTAAGGGTAAAGCAAAGATGAATGGAATGCGCCATCCCCATTGATGAAATCTTGCTTCGCCAAGTAATGTAGAAAGAAGCACAACTAACCCAGCCCCAACTAAAAAGCCGGCAATCGAACCAAAATCAAGCCAGCTACCCATAAATCCACGTTTGCGGTCCGGTGAATACTCAGCAACAAAAATAGCAGCCCCTGAATACTCTCCCCCGATAGAAAATCCTTGGGCTAATTTGGCCACTAATAATAAAATGGGCGCAGCTATGCCGATAGAGGCATAAGAAGGAATTAATCCAATACAAAAGGTACTTAAAGACATGATAATAATGGTAACAGAAAGGATTTTTTGTCGACCCAATTTATCACCTAAAACACCAAATACTAATCCGCCTAATGGACGAACTAAAAACGGCACCGAAAAAGTTGCCAAAGCAGCAACAACTTGAATACTCGGTGATGCATCCGGAAAAAATACTTGACCTAAAACATAAGCCAAAAAGCCATAAACGCCAAAATCAAACCATTCCATCGCATTACCGAGTGCTGCTGCAATTATGGCTTTTTTTAACTTACTATCATCGATGATAGTAATATCGTTAATATTTAGAGGCTTACTTGTCGATTTTGATATTTGCTTCATAAAATACACCTATTGAATACTAATAAAATGATATTAAAAATGCAATTAAGCAAAGTGATTAATATCGATTTAATGACCAATTAAACTCAATTTCAAAATATGTATTGACTTAAATGTAGAACAAAATCTTGTAAAGACAAAAGAAGGTACTTGATAATAATTATAAAACGAATATTTTATTGATTACGCTAAAGCTAATTCACTGACAACAACATCCATCTATCTAGTGGAAATTGCAGACTAATTATAACAACATCATTAATTTTTGCAAAATCCACCATAAATCAAATTCGATTTTTAAGCAGTATATTCATCTTACACGCTAATTATTTATCCTGCAGAGAATTAACAATCACTCAGCCAAATGATCTCGATCACTGCCATAAAATAAAAAGTGTGCCATGTTCAATGGTGAAATGATAATACTAAAACTGCTACATAAATCACTATTATGGCGTAATGATGTTGTGCTAAGCTAATTAACCAACTAATTATTCTAAATATTTTTAATGCTAACCCGTTGCGATAAATCACAGAATGAAATAATAAAATGGTAAATAATTCACTCATCGCTCTACCATCTTTTAATAAAACTGATGAGTGTTGTCAGTAATCTAAATAAAAGCTTGCTGAGAGAGTTGAGTGATGAATTGAGTTACCATGATCTAATATGCTCACAACGAAAAAGATGGGAAAAATATTAACTAGCGATTAAACATCATAATAATCATTAGGTTATAAATAAGCAACGTTGGATGTTATCAATTTAAGATGATAATCATCACTGAACCTAGCATCCCGGTAAGTTATCCATTACAATAATCTAACTATAACTGATGAGGTACCCCTATGCGCTGGAGAGACCAAAGAGAGAGTGATAATATTGAAGATCGCCGCTCACAATCAGGAAGTGAATTGGGAACAAGGATCCCAATTAAAGGCAAAGGGAAAGTTATTTTATTTTTAGTGGTATTAATTGCTGGCTATTATGGTGTGGATCTAACGAGTTTACTTAATAGTAATTTGATTGATTCAAGTAATACTGAGCAAACAATTTCTCAATATAATGACCAAGATCCCGATGCAGCAAAATTTACCTCGGTTATTTTAGCCAGTACCGAGGATTACTGGAGCCAACAGTTTAAGGCTTTAGGTAAAACCTATATTCCCCCCAAATTGGTTCTTTATACCGGCTCAACACAAACTTCATGTGGTACTGGGCAAACCTTTATGGGACCTTTTTACTGTAGCATAGATAAAACCGTCTATTTAGACACCTCCTTTTATCAAGAAATGAAGCAGCGACTTGGTGGCGGCGGTGACTTTGCCCAAGGTTATGTCATTGCTCACGAAATAGGTCATCATGTACAAAATTTATTAGGTACGTTTAATAACATTGAGCAGCTCAAACAAACTCAACCAGATATTAATAGCAACCAGTTATCGGTAAAATTAGAATTACAAGCAGATTGTTATGCCGGTTTATGGGGTAATGCTATGCAAAAACAAAATATTCTTGAAGTGGGTGATATCGAACAAGCCTTAAACACAACACAAGCCATAGGCGATGATCGCTTACAACGGCAAAGTAATGGTTATGTTATGCCTGATAGTTTTACCCACGGCACATCCAAACAACGTTATACTTGGTTTAAAAGAGGATTCGACAGTGGATCTATTAATCAATGTAATACCTTTGATCAATAAGTAAATAGCAAAAGGAAGTGATATGTTTGATAAATTAGTAAACCGCGTCTTATTAGTTAATGATGACGGCATCGATGCTCCCGGCATTAAAATATTAGAAAATGTTGCCCAAAAAATTGCACATGAAGTATGGGTCGTTGCACCAATTATCGATCAGAGTGGGGTTTCGTGTTCAGTTAGTTTAAAAACCCCTTTTCGCGTAACCCAGCGAGATGAAAAAAGATATGCTGTTTATGGCACCCCCGCTGATTGTATGTTATTTGCAATCAAACATTTAATGGTCGATAACTTACCTGATCTGGTTTTATCTGGAATAAATAGTGGTTCTAATGTGGGGTTTGAAACCATTTTGTCTGGAACCGTAGGTGCGGCAATAATGGCAATGACACTTGGTATACCAGCCATGGCTTTTAGTCAAGTGAACACAGAAGACATGCAGCCAACCAATTGGGATTGTGCAACTCATCATGCTCAAGAGGTTATAAAAAAACTCTATACATTAAATGTACCTGACAACATCTGCTTTAATATTAACTTTCCATGTTGCTCGGCCAAAGAAACTAAAGGAATGAGAGTAACCAAACAAGGAGAAAGTGATGCCAGCCAATTAGTCCTAACGCCAACTAAAGATCCTGAAGGACATGATTATTATTGGTTTAGAGCGAAACGTAATCAACAAATATTAGGAAAAGACAAAGAGCTTGATGCAGCTAACAACAATTACATAACCATTACACCTATGGGCTATGAAAGAACTCACTATGCAATTTATGAAAAATTAAAACAACAAATCAATACCGATGAATAAATAGCTATGTCTTCCTAATCTTAGGAAGACGCTCATTTTAATAAGCTATTATTAATGACTTTATTAGTCCTTTTTTACCAATGCACAAAACACTAACGAAATAAAAACCATCGCGAATGCAATCCAATAAATTATTTCGTGCCCATAAGATTCAGAAATGAAACCTTGAATCACGCCGGCTAAAATGATACTGCAAATAATGCCGTTATTAAATAAAGTTGATGCAACGCCCATTCTAGTCGGCAATAAATCTTGAAAATAGATAATACCAATATTAGCCACAATGCCAATAAAAAGGGCGTTAAACAACTGCAAAACAAATAACGCAAATTGGCTGGTACACAAAATCATCCCAATATAAAATAGCAAACCACAAATTATAGCGATAAAAAATAAATTTCGTTTACCAATGGTAGGGACCAAAAATCCCGCTATCAACATAACTGGAATTTCGATGCCTGCCGCCAAGCCCATTAAATGACCGGGTAAAGATTCATATAAGTGTAATACAGAACTGACATACAATGGCATATCAATAATATACATCATATTGGCGGTCCACATAAATATCGTTGAAAGCAGTAAGAAAACCACATTTCGATTTTTATATATTGGTTGGTTAGCAGCCGCTAAATCAATAGTATTATCTGAATGTGAAATAGGATTTTTTTCAACAGAAGGTAAAAAGATTGCAACAAATAAGATCGCAACCATAAACATGCCTACTGCACATAAATACATCGAGGTAAAACCAAAACTAGTGGCTAAAGTAAAAGACAACGGCGGACCAATCACCCACGCTAAAGAGAGCTGGGCGCGAATCAATGAATTAAATGCCACAACATTGCGCCCTGTCTTAACCGCATATTCCCGTGCTAAAGCAAAAATTTGTGGCATGGCTGCGGACGCTAACGCGGCGAAAAAAACACCCAATGTAATGAGAACATAATAGTGACGTGAAAAAGCGAAAATTAAACTATTGGCAACACCCATTAAACAACAAAATATGACAATATTACGTCTATCACCTTTTTTATCTGAATATTTAGCTAATAAAAAGCTACCAATAATACATCCAAATGCGTTGATCGAGAAAAAAAGCCCAACTAAACTAGGTTCAACATTAACTTCTTTTGATAAAAATAGACTTAACGTTGGTGACTGTAAGGCTCCTGCAATACCAATAATAAAGGTATTGAATAAAAAAGCCGCAAAAATCACACTTGAACGTCGACGAAGCGAGTAAAAATTAGTCATATATGCTCTCAATCATTGAAATGAGCATGATTATATACTCAAAACTGTTGCTAATGTATAAAAAATCAAACTTTAATCTAGCTACCTAAAATAGATTCTTAGCGTTTTTTCTAATATTCAAGTTAGCTGGTAACACCACATTTTCAATATAATTTTATGAAAAACCTGATTAAGATCGGTCTGATTAAATAAAAAATGATTTATTTTTATTCAATTGAGAGTACAATCAGAATCATCAATAAAATGAGGTAACGTTATGTTATATAATAACAAATCTGAAAATAGTCACCCTATTCATCAAAATGATTGCCATGATGATTGTCAAAATATTGCGCACAACCATGATCATGATTCTCATCATTCACATGAAAATCATCAAGCTATTGACTGCTGCGAAAATCAAAATAGCTGCAAAACTCAAGCCAATGAATATGATGAACCGACAGACGATCCCGAGCGGCAAGGCGAACACATTAAGTTAACTTGGACAATTCAAGGAATGGACTGCGCACATTGTGCTCAAAAAATCGAAAATGGTGTTAAAACGTTACCCAATGTTAGTCAAACAAAAATTATCTTTTCCACAGAAAAACTTATTGTATTTGTACCTCAAAAAAATGAACAGATTGTAAAACTTATCGAAGATAAAGTGACTGAATTAGGCTATACACCCATTTTTGAATCCTCACCAGAACAATCAGTTCAACATCAACATTCAAGTATTTTGAATAAAAAAGAGTTAATCCCATTAGCACTATTAGGGACTTTAATTGTTGTCAGCTATATTTTACTGTTAGTAAATCATCAAGTCGGACAATATGCATTTATTATAACGGCCATTATTGGTTTACTACCGATTCTAAAAGAAGCCATCGTTTTAACACGTAGTGGAACACCATTTGCGATTGAGTCGTTAATGAGTATTTCGGCCATTGGCGCACTTTTTATCGGCGCAGCTGAAGAAGCAACCATGGTCATATTTCTGTTCATGATTGGTGAAATGCTTGAAGGCGTTGCAAGCAATAAAGCTAAAAAAGGCATTTCATCGCTAGTTCAACTTATGCCAGAAGAGACAATCATTATTATTGATGGAAAACGAAAAACAGTCGCAAGTCATACCCTAAAACCGAATGATATTATTGAAATATCATCGGGTGGAAGACTACCGGCTGATGTTATTTTGATTAGCGAACAAGCCAATATTGATGAAAGTGCACTAACCGGAGAATCAATACCCGTCAATTATCTTTGCGGCGATAAAATTTTAGCAGGATCATTGGTCGTCGATAATACCGTACAACTAAAAGTTATTTCTGAAACAGGACAAAATGCCGTTGATCGTATTTTACAATTAATAGAAGATGCTGAAGATCGCAAAGCATCAATCGAACGCTTTATTGACAAATTTAGCCGTTACTATACGCCATCTATCGCCTTATTCGCATTTTTAGTCATATTCATTCCACCATTGATGATGGGCGCCGACTGGTATACTTGGATCTACCGTGGACTTACACTATTGCTTATTGGTTGTCCTTGTGCCTTAGTGATATCAACCCCTGCCGTTATTACCTCGGCCCTTTCTTGTGCGGCTAAACAAGGCGTTTTAATCAAAGGCGGTGCAGCACTTGAACATATTGGATCAATTAAAACGATTGCTTTTGATAAAACCGGAACCTTAACCCAAGGCAAACCGCAAGTTACAGATATTATTGATGGTGACAAATCTACCAACGATTTACTTGCTATCGCCGCAGCCATCGAAAGTGGTTCGCATCACCCACTGGCGAAAGCCATTGTTGAATATACTCAACAGCTGCAAATTCAATTCAAAGAAGCAGATAACCGTAAAGCGATCGCCGGTGTTGGTATTCAAGGTCAAATTGGTCAAGAACTGATTTATATTGTTTCGCCCAATAAAATAACGACAGTATCAAATGCTATCACTGATCAAAATAAGCAGATCATTAATCAATTAGAAAACGCCGGAAAAACGGTAGTTGCTGTAGTCACAAGTGATAAATTATTAGGTATTATTGCTTTACAAGATGTGTTACGTAATGATGCCATTTCTGCAATTAATGAATTACAACAATTGGAGTTAAAAACTTTAATGCTCACTGGTGATAATCAACGAGCAGCTAAAGCCATTGCAGGACAACTGAATATGGATTACCTTGCGGAATTATTACCTGCCGACAAATTAACTGAAATTGAAAAAATTGGTCAAGATTCTGCAATTGCCATGGTTGGCGACGGGATCAATGATTCACCAGCAATGAAAGCGGCAACAGTTGGCATTGCAATGGGCAGTGGCAGTGATGTTGCACTTGAAACGGCAGATGCAGCATTAACCAAAAATAGTTTATTAAGTTTACCTAAATTAATTCGCTTAACGCGTTTTGCTAACAAAAATATTAAACAAAATATTACCATTGCATTGGGTATAAAACTGATTTTTTTGATAACAAGTTTACTGGGTTATACTGGGCTTTGGTTAGCGGTATTAGCTGATTCAGGTACGACGGCAATTGTGACCGCTAATGCATTACGAGTGTTAAGATTTAAAAAATAAGGATTAGGATTCAATTCTTTATCACATTAATTAAAACCTATTTGCTTAGATGCAATAGGTTTTAATTTTGTGTTACATTTCATCACTTCTTAGCGATATTTCGCCGCCGATGTAAGTCATGATTTTACCATCTTGTTCAAGTTTTAATGCCCCTTGATCAGTAATTCCTTTAGCAATACCGCGTATAATATTGTCACCGATCAATAATTTTACTGGACGGTTAGCAAAATTGTCGAGCCGATCCCAATCTTTTATAAACGGCGCTAACCCTTGCTGCTCAAACTGAATCAATTTAGTTTTTAACGTTTTCGCAATTTGAGCAACCAATAAATTACGATCAAAATTACCTAAATTAGCCCATTTTTGATTAACAATATTAGCATCGGGATTAGTCATATTTAAATTAACACCCACGCCAATAACCACATGCGCACTATCGCCGGTTTTGCTAGCAAGTTCAACTAAAATACCTGCTAATTTTTGATCATTAAGGTAAAGATCGTTTGGCCACTTTACTTTCACATCTTGCCCAGATATTGATCTTAATGTATCGGCAATAACAATCCCAACAACTAAACTTAATCCCATAGCAGCAGCAATACCTTGCTCCAATCTCCAATACATTGAAAAATAGAGATTTGTTCCAAAAGGCGCAAACCATTTACGTCCCCGCCGCCCTCTTGCTTGAGTTTGAAATTCAGCGGCACAACCATCACCTGATTTTAACGTTGTAATACGATCAAGGAGGTATTGATTAGTTGAATCAATGATAGGTAAAACTTCAACAGCACTATCTGCTCCATAATACTTATCGATTTTCTCTTTTTTCAAAAGTTCGATAGGCGCAGCCAAGCAATAACCTTTTCCTTGAACAGAAAATAGCTCAATTCCCCATTCGCGCAGAATTTTAATATATTTGTTAATCCCTGCTCGGGTGATACCAAAATACGAAGCTAATTCTTCTCCCGAATGAAACTCACCATCAGCTAATATTTCGATCAATTTAAGCGGATTTTGGTTATTACGCATTAGTGCCTCGCTTGATTAATAATAAAATAAAAAAATAGATTGAAACTACTGTAAAACTCACAAATAGATAACTATTACTTGTTTTATCCATAATAAATGCTATTACAGCAGGTGCAACAAGACTACCTAACGTATTGGTCAATAGCATAGCTTGATTCATAGCAACAATGTCTTGCTTTCTTACACACGAGCAAGCCCATGCCATTGAAATCGGGTAAATGGTATAAATTGTTGCACCTAATAAAATAATGGCAACAATATCAAATAAATTAAATACCAACATTAGGCAAGCTATTATCATTAGAAACGATTCAACCAGTAAAACAAGACGACGACCATATTTATCAGCACACCAGTTAGCCGGCATTTGTGCAACAACGCCAGATAAAATAAGAAGAATCATCCAATTGGCAACTTCATTATCACTGTAACCTAAATGGGAATAATAAGCTGGCATCAGTGAATATAAAGAACCAATTAACATACCGGCAATAACGCACCCCACTAACCCGAGTCGAGAGGGTTTATTTACAATCATAGGTACAATATTAAAACTACTGTTTTTTCGTTTAGGCAGTTTATAGTGGGTCAGTAATATAAATAAACTCGCTAGTCCCATCAAGACTGCTACTACAATGCCAAAATACAGCACATTTTGTGGAAAATACTGTAATAGTGCTTGCCCTAAAACGGTGCCTAAATAGTAGGTTGTTAAATAAACCGCTAGCATTTTACCCCGTGTCCTAACGGTGCCTGTGACAAGTATACAACTTTCAATAACCACCCAAGTTACAGCACAAGCAATACCAATTAAAAATCGCCAAATTGCCCAGCTATAAAAATCTATTGAAAAACTCAAACCTATGGTTGCAATGGCAAAAATAATACAACTATAGGTATAGGTATACCTAGCGTTAAATCGGTTAATAAACCAATTCGCCATAATCGTCCCAATTAAGTTGCCAGTAAAATAACTTGAGCCCACTAAGCCGATTTGACCAAGTGAAAACTGGTGCCCGACTAACCACAGCGGCACTTGTGTATTTAACGCCGATAACGAAATAGTCACAAATAACAAACTTGTTAATAAAATAGGAAAAGAATAAGAGTGTTTCATGAATAATTAATTATAAAAATTTATCTACATTAATTTCACCAGTACGGCCAATAAAACGAATTTCAGGTGATAAAGTCACTGAAAATTTTTCCAATACTGCATTTTTGACATAACGCGCCAACGCCACAACATCTTGCGCTGTTGCATTATTTTTATTGACCAATACTAATGCCTGTTGTTGATGTACTGCTGCTCCACCAATTTGAAAACCTTTAAGACCACATTGATCGATTAACCATCCAGCGGCTAATTTGACTTGATTGTCAACTTGTGGATATATAGGCATTGCTGGGTAAATTTCAAGTAATTTATCGGCAACAATTTTATCGACAACGGGATTTTTAAAAAAGCTTCCACCATTACCTAAAATTTTAGGATCGGGTAATTTACTGCGTCGAATCTCACAAACTTTATCAAAAATTATTTTAGAGGTGACCGTTTGGGGATCAAAGTTTTTTAATTCACCATACGTTAATACTGGTTGCCACTGTTTTGATAATCTAATGCCTACATATATAACAGCATAGCCATTGCTATAACGGCGCTTAAAAATACTTTCACGATATCCATATTGACCATCAGTAACAGTAATAATTTTACCTGTCGCAAGTTCAAGTAACTGCACATAATCAGCCACTTTTTGAAACTCAATGCCATAAGCACCAATATTTTGGATTGGCGCCGATCCAACACACCCAGGAATTAAAGCAAGATTTTCTAATCCTGCTAACTGTTTTTCTACCGTCGTTGACACCAAATCATGCCAGATTTCACCAGCGCCAACGTTTAAAAGCCAAGACTCTTGTGTTTCAGTAATCGTGATGCCTTTAATACGATTGACAACCACAATACCGTCATAATCAGCGGTAAACAGTGTATTACTCCCTTCACCGATGATCATAATGGGCTGATTTTCTTGATTTTGATCCCAAACTTGTTGTAATTGCTCAACGGTTGAAACGGTAACGACACTTCGAGCATAAACCGTCAGCCCAAAGGTATTTGGAATTTTTTGTTTCATCACTCACTACCTTTAATCTCTTTATAGAGATGTGCTAATTAAAATTAACCTGCATCATAATTGAATTAAGAGCGTTTTTATTATTTGATTAATTAACTTTAAGATTTTTAGTCTATATACGCTTTTTATTCGAAATAAGCTCAGCATTTAAATATCGGCAAAGCATTGTGTAATGCATTATATTTTGCATAAAAATGATTATTTTACCACAACGATAAATGATGTTTTATTAATTATTCAAACGCTGATAAATAAGCGAATTAAAGTAAAATACATTCAATAGGTTATAGTGTAATTAAAACGCGTTGTGCTAAGTTACCTGTCGACTAAAAAAATAAGAATAACTGACCAATTTTGAATAAATAATCGACTAAACTGATGGTTTGATCTTTTTTGTTTTCATTTATCATGTATCATAACGAGCTAGCGATCTTTTTATAAATCGTAGTAAAATTCTAGCTTGAACGATTGAAACATAGCTATAATGATTTAAATCATATTTATATACTTAATAAATGAGCACATGATCACGGTTTTAGGGGCTGTTATTCCTTATATTGTAGTGAAGTTAAGTTTATTAGAAGTCAGAGGAAATTATGAAAAGAGTTTTTATTATGATCCTTGATTCCTTCGGAATCGGCGGTGCAGAGGATGCAAAAAAATATGGGGATGAAGGTGCTAATACACTAGGTCATATTGCCGAAGCTTGTGCATTAGGTAAAGCAGATCACGGTCGCAAAGGTCCACTAAAATTACCAAACTTAGCTAAACTAGGGTTAATTGAAGCTGCATACGAATCATCGGGAAGTTATCCAAAAGGCATGAAGACTGAAGGTAACATTATTGGTGCTTATGGTTATGCTAGCGAAATTTCTTCCGGTAAAGATACCCCGTCAGGACATTGGGAAATTGCCGGTGTGCCTGTATTATTTGATTGGGGCTATTTTACTAACACCACAAATAGTTTCCCCCAAGAATTGTTAGATAAAATTGTCGCACGTGCTAAACTCCCAGGTTATTTGGGTAATTGTCACTCATCAGGTACGGTCATTCTTGATGAACTAGGTGAAAAGCACATGGCTAGCGGAAAACCAATTTTTTATACCTCAGCTGATTCAGTCTTTCAAATAGCTTGTCATGAAGAGACCTTTGGTTTAGATAGACTTTATGAAATATGTGAAATCGCACGTGATGAACTTAATAAAGGTGATTACAACATTGGGCGTGTTATAGCTCGCCCATTTATTGGTAAAAAAGCGGGTGAATTTGTTCGCACAGGTAACCGCCATGACTTAGCCGTTGAACCACCATCACCAACAATGATCAAAAAACTGGTTGATGAAAAACAGGGTACTGTAGTATCAATCGGTAAAATTGCCGATATTTATGCAGAGGTTGGTATCACTAAAAAAGTTAAAGCAACAGGCATTGAAGCATTATTTAATGCATCGTTAGAAGAGATCAAACAAGCCAAAGATAACACTATCGTGTTTACAAACTTTGTTGACTTTGACTCGTCATACGGTCATCGCCGGGATATTGCTGGTTACGCCGCAGCACTTGAATATTTTGATAGTCGACTACCTGAAATGCTAGCTTTAATTCAACCGGGAGACCTACTTATTATTAGTGCCGACCATGGTTGCGATCCAACTTGGGCAGGAACAGATCATACTCGTGAGCACATACCTGTTTTAGTGTATGGTGATAGTGTTCCAGTTGGTTCATTAGGTCATCGTAAAACCTTTGCAGACATCGGGCAAAGTGTTGCGGACTATTTTGATTTATCACCAATGGATTATGGTCAATCATTTATTAAAAAGTAACCATTTTATTTAAAGTAGGACAATTTTTTAGAAAAAGATATTCAGGAGATTTTGATGTCTACCCCACATATAAATGCTGATGATAATGCTTTTGCCGAAACAGTTTTAATGCCAGGCGATCCGCTTAGAGCAAAATTCATTGCAGAAACATTTTTAGAAAATGCAAAAGAAGTGACGAATGTCAGATCTATGCTAGGCTTTACCGGCGACTATAAAGGTAAAAAAGTTTCGGTTATGGGGCATGGAATGGGTATTCCATCATGTTCAATTTACGCAACAGAACTCATTAAGTTTTATGGTGTAAAAAATATTATCCGAATCGGTTCATGCGGTGCAATTAGCCCTAATGTGAATGTTGGTGATGTCATTGTAGGGATGGGAGCGTGTACTGATTCAAAAGTAAATCGTCAACGTTTTAAAGACAATGATTTTGCAGCCATTGCTGATTTCGATCTGACTTGTCATGCGGTTAATGCAGCAAAAAAATTAGGTGTCAATGTTAAAATTGGCAACTTATTTTCAGCAGATTTATTTTACAGCGTTGATGCTGAAATGTTTAATGTAATGGAAAAATACAACATTTTAGGTGTTGAAATGGAAGCGGCAGGTATTTACGGTGTCGCAGCTGAATATGGCGCCAAAGCCTTAGCTATTTGTACTGTATCAGATCATATTCGTAAAGGTGAAGCTATGTCGGCAGAACAACGACAGCTCGGCTTTAAAGAGATGATCACTGTTGCTTTAGAGTCGGTATTACTGAATTCAAATTAAATTAATGGCAGAATTTCTGCCATTTTTTTTGATCAATAATTTATGTAATAAACAGTGTTGGCATTGAAATAACTCAGTAACATTTCATTACTAACCTGTTTTAAGTTACCAAACTGCATAAGTTAATTGTCTGAAAGTTGAATACTTATCAGACGTAATAGTTAAAATTTGTTCATTAGTTTTAACAATAGGGTATAAAAGATCTCGCTTAATAAGGAATCGAAATGAATATCAAGGTACAACTTAAAGTCATATTTTTCTTACAATTCTTCATCTGGGGTAGTTGGCTTATTACTCTGGGTTCTTATATGATGGAGACACTAAAATTTAGTGGCACAACTGTAGGTTCAGTCTACGGCACAATGGGGATCGCTTCTCTATTTATGCCGGGCTTACTTGGTGTAGTAGCAGACAGATGGATACCGGCTAATCGCCTATTTATGCTTTGTCATTTAATTGGCGCAATTACACTATTTATTGCCGCATCAATCACATCTCCATTTATGATGGTGGCAGTCATGCTAATTCATTGCCTAGCGTTTATGCCTACAATAGCAATCTCAAACTCAATTTCGTACTCTTGTTTAGAATCAAAAAACCTTGATGTTATCAGCCAATTTCCTAGTATCCGAATCTTCGGCACCATTGGTTTTATTGTGGCAATGTGGTTAGTGAGTTTTTTAAAATTAGAACTGAGCAACATGCAACTTTATATAGCAGCAGCAAGTTCTATCTTACTTAGCCTGTATTCACTAAGCTTACCTGTCAGCGCAACAACTAAAAATGACAGTCAAGAAAAATCCTTGGTCAGTTCGTTAGGATTAGATGCATTTGTACTATTTAAACAACCAAGAATGGCAATATTTTTCATATTTGCTGTATTACTCGGTGGTATTTTACAAATCACCAATACGTTTGGTAACCCTTTCTTACGTTCATTTGCCGAGATTCCACAATATTCCGATAGCTTAGTGGTGCAATACCCATCAGTATTACTTTCCATTTCGCAAATTTCAGAAGTTGTATTTATCCTATTTGTCCCATTTTTTATGAAACGTTTAGGTATTAAATATGTCATGTTAATTAGTATGTTGGCATGGGTATTACGCTTTGGCTTATTTGCCTATGGTGATCCTTCTCCAGTTGGTTTTGTACTATTGCTATTATCAATGATTGTTTATGGTTGTGCATTTGATTTTTATAATATTTCAGGATCAATGTATGTTGAAAAATCAGTTTCACCAGCGATTCGTAATAGTGCACAAGGTCTATTTATGATTATGACTAATGGTCTTGGTGCTTATTTAGGTTCAACTATCAGCGGCATTGTTGTTGATCATTACACGACTGCTGGCATTATTGATTGGCGTACCATTTGGCTTATTTTTGCTGGTTACTCATTAATTCTTGCTATTATCTTTTTACTGATATTTAAAAACGATACAAGTAAATTAACCACAGCTAAAACAGTAAGTTAAATTACTATACCAACAATTAAGTTATCATTTTGTTAATGATTAATGGTAATACCTAGTAGAAATACTAAATATTACCTTTATTCAATTAAAAAACAGCTTAATGATAACTTGATTGTGAAAATTCTATTTACACTATATTAAGGCAACAAATCAATTCGTTGCCTGTTTATGACTCATAAATGGTTAGCCACCTCACAAAATTACTAAGAAGTCACATAAAATGTATGGAAATGTTGATCCTTATCAAGGTAGAATAAAGCAAACAATGTAGATAACTTAAGATTCACGAAAATGTTTTAAAAAACTGATTAATCATGATTCCAGCGCTCAATACGCTTAGTTAACAAGATAAAGACTCGATGAATAAGCTAATAGTTCCAAAAGTAATATTACATGAACACGTAGAAGGTAGCATAACGCCTTTAATGGCTAAAACGTTAGCCGATAAAAATCATATGCCATTTTCCCCATCATTATGTTATTCATCTGGCGAATATGATAAAGATGCTTACCCTTACGGACGATACCGCTATGACGAAACTGATTTTGTTCAGTTTATTCAAACTTATGATACTGTTTCCAATTTTGTAAAAACGCCCGAAGATTATTACCTGATTACCTATGATTTTTTGTATCGAAACGCCAAACAGGGATTAATTTATTGCGAACTCTTTCTTTCGCCTTATCATATCTGCGCAACAGAAAGTGAGGGTGAAATCATTTGGGATCAAGATAAATTTCATCAAACATTACAACAAATGGATAACGCCATTATTGATGTACAAAAACAATTTAATATCACGGTAAGATACCATGTTATTGGTGTAAGACATCTTGGCGCTAGACTAGTTTACGATACGTTGCGTTTTATCGAAAGGAATCCTCATCCATTTATCACCGGATTTAATATTGCTGGTAATGAAAAGTCAGGGCATTTTGATGATTTTGAAAAAGCTCATCAGCTCGCATCAAAATTAAACTTAAAAAAATCTTATCACGCTGGCGAAATTGAATCGGCTGAAAGTATCATTAATGCACTTAAACATGGAGCTAGCCGCATTGGGCACGGTATTCGCGCCATTGAAGATCAAAATTTAATTCATCAATTAGTGACTCAAAACGTCACGTTAGAAATAGCACTAACCAGTAATCGTATTTTAGTCAATGAATTACAAGGTGACCTTCACAATCACCCAATACGACAACTGTACGAAAATGGCGTTCGTATAACCCTTAATACCGATGATGCCGGCATTTTTGGTACAGATATTGAGAAGGAATATCAACTTGCCCAATCAATGTTTCATTTTTCAAGATTAGAATTACTCGATATTACCCTGTGTGGTATTGATGCCGCTTTTATTGAAGATTCAATCAAAACACAATTAACCGATTATGTTTTGTCATGCTTTACACTAGCCGATAAACAGGACCTGAAACAGGCCATTGCGGGTACAAACTATCATCCTGCAATTGTTGCAAGATTTACTCAGTACCAAAAATTATTATTGAAAACAAGTTAATGGATAACAAAGCCAGAGCAATAGGAGATCTACATGAAACAATACAAAATCACATTACCCCTTTTAACTCTATTAATTTCTGGCTCACTACAAGCAGCAACAGTTGATTTAAGAATTATCGAAACAAGTGATCTTCACGGTAATATGATGAATTATGATTACTTTAAAGATCAATATATTGATACTTTTGGGTTAGTAAAAACCGCTAACTTAATTCATCAAGCAAGACAAGAAGTCAAAAATAGCGTTTTGGTTGACAATGGTGACCTTATTCAAGGTAGCCCAATGGCCGATTATGCTAAAAATAAAGGGCTCAAACACGGTGAAATCCATCCAGTATATAAAGCATTAAACACACTTAATTACACAGTTGGTAATATCGGCAATCACGAGTTTAATTTTGGTTTAGACTTTTTACAAAAAAGCTTATCGGGTGCTAAATTTCCTTATGTTAATGCTAATGTATATGATGCAAAAACCAATAAGCCTTTTTTCAAACCCTACATTATTGTTGATACCCCAGTAATGGATACTGATGGGCATAAACATACAATCAAAATTGGTTATATCGGCTTTGTCCCACCGCAAATCATGCAATGGGACAAACTAAATTTAGAAGGTAAAGTGGTTGTAAAAGATATTACCGAAACGGCTAAACACTTTGTGCCAGAGATGAAACAGCAAGGTGCACAGGTGATTATAGCTATTGCACATTCTGGTGTATCAGCAGACCCGTATAAAGCCTTAGCCGAAAATTCTGTTTATTATTTAAGTCAAGTCGATGGTATCAATGCTATTATGTTTGGTCATTCGCATGGTGTTTTCCCGAGTGACGATTTTAAATCCTTACCTAATACCGATATTAAAACAGGCAATATCAATCATGTTCCTGCGGTCATGCCGGGCCAATGGGGTAGCCATTTAGGCATTGTTGATTTAGTACTCGATGGCAATAAGGATCATTGGCAAGTCACTTCAGGAAAATCCGAAGCTAGACCAATTTATGACATCAAAAATAAAAAAGCACTGGTTGAGGCCGACCAAAATATTGCTAACGTATTGAAACAAGATCACCAAGCTACCCGTGAATTTGTCAGCAAACCAATTGGTAAAGTATCAACCGATATCAATAGTTATTTAGCATTGGTGGAAGATACCCCCGCTTTACAAATCATTAGTGATGCACAAATAGCTTACGTAAAACAGTTTGTTCAAGGCGATCCTGATCTAGATGGATTACCTATTTTATCAGCAATTGCACCCTTTAAAGCCGGTGGTCGAAAAAATGATCCTTCAGCTTATGTGGATGTAAAACAAGGTGATCTCACGTTTAGAAACGCAGCCGATATTTACTTGTATCCAAATATCTTATCTGCGGTAAAAATTACAGGTCAAGATGTCAAAGAGTGGCTGGAATGTTCAGCAGGAGTCTATAATCAAATTGACATACAGTCTGATAAACCGCAATACTTAATCAATTGGGAGCACTTTAGAACTTATAATTTTGATACCATTGATGGTGTGGATTATCAAATAGATGTAACACAACCCGCACGTTACGATGGCAATTGCCAATTAATCAACGCCAATGCTGAACGTATTAAAAATCTCACTTATCAGCAAAAACCAATCGATGTTAAACAGCCATTTTTGATAGCAACTAATAATTATCGAGCTTATACCGGTAATTTTCCTGGCACGGGCGGTAAAAATGTTAAATTCAATTCGCCTGATGATTTAAGAGTCATTCTATCTGCATATATTACAAATACCACAAAAGAAAAAGGCGTGGTAAATGTTAACGCCGATAATAATTGGCAAATAGCGCCAATATCGAGTCAAACCAAATTAGATATCCGCTTTGAGTCTTCACCAAGTAACGAAGCAAAAGCGTATATTGAACACAATTCGCTTTATCCAATAAAATTTATCGATAAAGACAATTTAGGCTTTGGTGTATATCAACTAGACCTACAATCACCGGCAAAAAATCAATCCCAAATAACTAGTACAATTGAAACTAAAAAGGACTAACACCATGAAAATTGAAAAATTGATTGAACTTGCTAAAACTGCCCGTTCAAAAGCCTATGTTCCTTATTCTAAATTTCAGGTGGGTGCAGTACTTATCACCGAAGATGACGAAGCGATTTTAGGTTGTAATGTTGAAAACGCCTCTTATGGATTAGCTAACTGCGCAGAACGCACCGCCATTTTTAAGGCCGTGTCGGAAGGTAAACGAAAATTTAAAAAATTAGTGGTTATTGGTGATACAGATGACCCTATTTCACCTTGTGGTGCTTGCCGCCAAGTGATTAGCGAATTTTGTGCTAAAGATATGCCCGTTATATTAACTAATATGCAGGGAAAAATTCAAGAAACCACAGTAGGTGAATTATTACCTTGGTCTTTTTCACCGAGTGATTTAGATTAAATCTTATTTAGTGAATAAGATTGATAATAAAATAATTTTAATAACCTAGCTATTATTAAAGTTATGTTAATTATGTCGACACTATTCGACAAATATAAAGTGACTCACTTTATATAAATTTAAACATACTAACTTAATTTATTGATATTAAGAGAGAAATTTAATGAGATTTGTAGATATTATTGAAAAAAAGCGTGACGGTCATCCCCTTACAACCGAAGAAATCCAATTTTTTATCACCAACTATACTAATGGCACCATTCCTGACTATCAAGTTAGTGCACTATTAATGGCGATCTATTTTCAAGGAATGACATCAAAAGAGTGTGCCGATTTAACTAGCGCAATGATGCACTCAGGTGATACGGTTGATCTATCCTCGATTAAAGGTATAAAAGTCGATAAACACTCAACTGGCGGTGTGGGTGACACGACAACTTTAGTTTTAGCACCTTTAGTTGCGGCATTAGATATCCCTGTTGCCAAAATGTCAGGACGTGGTCTTGGTCACACAGGTGGAACCAATGACAAATTCGAATCCATTCCAGGATTTAAAATTGAATTAGGTAAGCAAGAATTCATTGATCAAGTTAATAAAAAAGGCGTTGCGGTAATTGGGCAATCAGGCAACCTAACACCAGCAGATAAAAAATTGTATTCACTACGCGATGTAACAGGAACAGTCGGTTCTATTCCGTTGATTGCTAGTTCCATTATGAGTAAAAAACTAGCCGCCGGCGCCGATGCCATTGTGCTTGATGTCAAAACCGGTGATGGTGCATTAATGAAAACCATGGAAGACTCTGAAAAACTAGCACACGAAATGGTGAATATTGGTAATCAGATTGGGCGTAGAACCATGGCGATTATCTCGGATATGTCACAGCCGCTAGGTTTTGCTATTGGTAATGCCCTTGAAGTCAAAGAAGCCATTGATACCTTAAAAGGTCATGGTCCAGCTGATTTAACCGAACTGGTCTTAACGCTTGGTAGCCAAATGGTTGTGCTTGCTAATAAAGCTAAAACATTAGAAGAAGCACGAGAAAAACTGCAAGAGGTCATCAAAAATGGCAAAGCTATCCAAAAATTCAAAGATTTGATTGAAGCACAAGGCGGCGATAGCTCGGTTGTTGATCACCCAGAAAAACTCGCTAGCGCGCCTTATCAAATCGCCCTACCAGCATTAAAATCGGGTTATGTTTCAAGAATTATTGCAGATCAAATTGGGATTATTGCTATGCAATTAGGCGCAGGTCGTGCAACTAAAGAGGATATTATCGATCCAGCTGTAGGCATTGTATTACATAAAAAAGTAGGTGATAAAGTCACCGAAGGTGAAGCGCTACTCACTATTCATGCTAATACAGACAAGTTAGATGCCATTAAGCAAAAGCTTTATGACAATATCACTATTAGTGATAGTGCTAAGCAACCTCAGCTTATTTTCAAAGTAATAACTGAATAGGCGTTTTGCATTAGGATTTAGGAGACACCATGAAGTATTTAAAATTAAATAAAAAACTATCACTGCTGATTGTTTTAGGCTTATTTTCGGTTAATGCAATTGCTGTTGTGGCAACTAAACAGCCAATTGGACCTAACTGGGAAAAAAATAAAACTTATCAATTTACTATTTTACATACCAACGATCATCATGGCCGATTTTGGCAAAATGATATTGGCGAATATGGACTTGCAGCCCAAAAAACGGTGGTGGATGAAATTCGTAAAGAAGTAGCAGATAAAGGGGGTAAATTACTGCTACTATCTGGTGGTGATATTAATACAGGTGTTCCTGAATCTGATGTACTACAAGCTAAGCCCGATTTTATTGGTATGAACGAGATTGGTTACGATGCAATGGCTGTTGGTAATCATGAATTTGATCACCCGCTAACGATTATTCGTGAACAGCAAAAACTAGCGCACTTCCCTTTTCTATCTGCCAATACTTATTTTAAAGATACTGATAACCGAGTCTTTGATGCCTATAAAATGTTTGATTTGAACGGCATTAAAATAGCCGTTTTTGGCTTAACAACTGACGATACTATCACGCTTGCTTCACCTAAGAATACCGATGGTATCGAATTTCGTAAAACATTACCCGAAGCGCAAAAAGTTATTTCTCAAATAAAGCAAACTGAACGCCCCGATATGATAATAGCCGTCACACACATGGGGCATTACGAAAATGGTGAACATGGTTCAATGGCGCCCGGCGATGTTGAATTAGCCAGAGGTTTACCAACCGGTGAATTGAATATGATTGTCGGTGGGCACTCTCAAAACCCTGTTTGCATGGCAAGCCCTAATAAACGTATTACTGAGTATGTACCCGGCACGCCTTGTGCACCAGATCAACAAAATGGTACTTGGATTGTTCAAGCTCATGAATGGGGCAAATACGTTGGTCGTGCGGATTTTATCTTTTTAAATGGCAAAATAACCTTACAAAATTACCAACTGATTCCAATCAATCTTAAAAAAGAAGTGGATAATGGTAATGATACTAAACGACTTGAATATTACACTAAAGAGATACCACAAGATAAAAAATTATTAGAAACCTTACAACCTTATCAAGAACAAGGTAAACAACAATTATTGATTAAAACAGGTGAGCTCACCGGCCGATTAGAAGGTGACCGTAGTGTAGTGAGATATCAACAAAGTAATATGGGACAACTCTTATTAAGTGCATTTATTGAAAAAACCAATGCTGATATCGGCATCATGTCTGGTGGTATGATTCGTGACTCACTCATTGAAGGCGATATTACTTATCGCGATATTTTAAAAGTTGAACCATTTGGCAATAGCGTTGTTTATTTTGAATTAACCGGCAAACAATTACTTGATTATTTGAAAGTCGCATTAAGTAAAAAACCGGGTTCAGGTGGCTTTACTCATTTAAAAAATATTAGTTTAACGCGTACTGGGGACAGTATCGATAATGTAAAAATTAAAGATGAACCCATTGATTTACAAAAAACTTATCGAATTACCACACTTGACTTTTTAGCTGCGGGTGGGGATGGCTATCCGATAACCAATACCTTACCAACTTATGTTGATACTGGATATCGAGATGCCGATGCAGTAAAACAATATTTTGAGGCACATTCGCCTATTAATGCATCCGATTATGAGCCTAAACCATTCATTACGGATAAATAAACAAGAATTGATACGATGAAAATTTTGTTGTTAAGTTTAGTAAAAAATCATTAAGCATAAAAATATTAATATTTTTAACTAGTTAGCAACAAAATTTAATATTAACCTAAGTTTGCTCTACTTACTGTAAGTATCGAGGTAATAATGGACATGACTGAATTTCAACAAAATTGTTATAACATAGTGACAGATCCCAATTTGTCGCCAAAACAAAAATCTAACTTACTCGCTTTAGCTGCCGAAAATAATTTACCTTATGTTGACTTGGATAGTGAGACTAAGCAAGCTTTAGATGAACGTGTAATTTGTGATATGTATGAAGGTCATGCCCCTTACAAGCCGCGATATGTATTACCTGATTATGCAAAATTTCTTAAGCAAGGATCAGACTATCTAGAACTTGAGCCGGCAAAAAGTTTTGATGATGCATTAAATATGCTGACAATTGCTTATCATCATGTTCCATCTGTCACCGGCATGCCCGTTTATTTAGGTTGTTTAGACCAAGTGCTGCTTCCTTATGTTGGTAATTTAACACAAGCCGATCTTTACCCGCGATTAAAACGTTTTTGGATTATGCTTGATCGCAATTTACCTGATGCGTTTATGCATGCCAACATTGGGCCGACCGACAATGTTATTAGTCGAACAATTTTACGCGTCGATCGCGAACTTAAACAAGTTGCCCCTAATTTAACGTTTATTTATGACGAAAGTATCACGCCAGAATCTTTACTAAATACCGCCATTGAAAATATTTGCCAAACAGCCAAACCACATATTGCAAATAATATGATGATAAAAAACGATTTTGATGAAGAAGGCTATGGGGTGGTAAGCTGTTATAATTCGTTACCCGTTGCCGGAGGTGGCAGTACCCTTTCAAGAATTAATTTAAAGGAAGTGGCACTACGCAGTAAAAATATTGTCGACTTTTTGCAAAATACCCTACCTTTCTACTGTCAATTACAGCTGAATTTAATCAAAGCCCGCTCTGCATTTTTATATGAAAAATCCAACTTCTTTCAAAATAGCTTTTTGGTAAAAGAAGGGTTGATTGATGCCAATCGTTTTGCGCCTATGTTTGGGGTCTATGCCATGGCTGAAGCGGTAAATATTTTACAAGAGAAATCTCACTTAACCGGTCGCTACGGTGTCGATGAAGATGCCAATGAGCTGGCTGCTACTATTTCTAAACAACTCGCTGACTTTGTTGATAGTCATGAAATTAAGCATGCATGGCAGGGTAAAGCCATGTTACATGCACAGTCAGGCATTAGTACTGATAGAGGAGCAACACCGGGATTACGTATCCCTTATGGGCATGAACCGGATCCGGTTACCCACATTATGGCACTGTTTAAACACCATAAATATTATGCGTCTGGTATCAGCGATATTTTAACGATTGATGAGACCATTAAAACTAATCCATTAGCCTTAGTACAAATTTGTAAAGCGGCATTCAAATTTGGTTTTAGAGAATTTACCGCGAATATAAGTGGTAATGATTTAGTTCGAGTAACCGGTTATATGGTGAGATTATCGGATATCAAAAAGTATAAACAAGAAGGCTCACGGATTAATACCACATTTTTAGGTAGTGAAGCGGCCGAAGATACTGAAAACAATAGCTATCTATGCCGTACACCTCGGGTAATTAGTCATGAACAAGTCATGGGCAATCGTTAATAAACTGTTACCTTTTTCTTGTGTTGATGGACCAGGCAATCGCTTGGTCATCTTTTTGCAAGGCTGTAATTTTAGATGCTTAAATTGCCACAATCCTTACACCATATCGTTGTGTAGTAATTGTGGTAGTTGCGTCGATGCCTGCCCACATCAAGCATTAACTTTTGATAATCACAACGTCATTTGGCAAGCGTCGACTTGCCAGCAATGTGATACCTGCATAAATACCTGTAGCCATAGTTCAACGCCCATGACTTACCGTTACAGTGTTGAAGATATTTTGCAAATAATTCGAAAATACCTACCTTTTTTGACAGGAATTACCTTTAGTGGTGGTGAAGCCACGATACAACTCCCCTTCATTACAGAACTTTTTAGTGCTATTAAACAAGACCAAGATTTAAAGCACTTAACCTGTTTTATAGACAGTAATGGTTATTTGTCACAATCTGGCTGGCAAAAAGTACAACCTGTACTTGATGGTGCAATGATTGATCTGAAAGCTTGGGATAGCCAAATACATAAAAAACTAACCGGTCGAGATAATTATCGAGTAAAGCAAACTATCGCCTACCTGGCGAAAATCAACAAACTCTACGAAGTGAGATTTTTAATCATTCCTGAGCATACTGACTTACAACACAATGCCACACATCTTGCACAATTTTTAATAGATATCGATCCCAATATCAAAATTAGAATAAATGCCTTTCATAATCATGGGGTACACGGCATAGCCAAAACTTGGAAACCCGCCACGCAAGATCAAGTCGAACTTTTTGCCATGCAATTAAAAAATAATGGCTTACATAACATTACGCTCCCAAGCGTCTATTTGTAAGATTGATAAGGAGTAACATAACGATAAAATTCCTAAAATTAAAACGTCCCCAATCTGTTTCAGTCATTCTTCACGGCCCAAAAGATCGACAAAATACTCAATCGATACCACAAGCTTTACGTTATACATCGGGAGAATGGCAGAATATTGGCAGAGCTCAAATTGTTCAGATAAAGTTATTATTCGTCAGCATTGGTAAGGTAAATTCGCAACTGGATTACAGGATCTTTTACCCGCCTTATTACAATAAATTCAATGTTAAGTAACCATGAATTGAGCAATAATCAAACTGTTCTTATATAACTCAAATATGGTATTTAATGAAGGTTTACAGTGGTGTGTAAACGGCACATACGGTTGAGATCAAAATGATTGAGTTCAAACATCCTTGTTTGATACCTCTGTCCTTGTTCTGTTATTGTTTCTGATTTGGTAAAAAATGTGATTGGCTCAGATAAATAACAACAAATATAGTATTCATTATCGAAGTGAGTATTTTTAACGATATCACCTTCATCACTGTCTACTTGTTTGAATGTTGTTTTTTGAGTTTCGGATAAAGGCAAATAGAGTATATCCGAATAAAAACAACCTATATTCATCACTTGTTGGGAATAAGTGATGCTTTTCTTAATCGCATTAACCTCGGCTGAAGATAATGCTTTAACATCTTGCGTATTAAAAAAAAGATGAAATACGAATATCGTAAAAAGTAATGTAAAAAACATTTGTTTTTTTTGGGTAGTATTGGAATCAAACTTGAATATATTTTTATTAATAAAATACATTATCGATCTCTTTTTTATCATAAAAATACCTTCTCATGTCTAATATAAACTTTCTGATTTGATAAATTATAAATTTCATCAGATTAATATTTAACACATGCAGTATAGGCCACATCAGGTTCAACAATAACATTACCCTCGACTATCCCTACACTATAATATTTGTTATTACCCATTACATCTTTTACTGATGATTGTTCATTTGTGAAATAGAATTCATAATAGATTAAATTTTTCAAATTTAGCAATCCAGACATCATATCTCGACCAATAATATCTAAAGGTGCATAAAAGTAGACTTTACCCCATTCTGGTGTTAACCCTTCACCGATTGCTCTTTTATACCCATTACCTTTTATATAATAGTTATCGTTAGTTGTGGGTATGTATGATAAAGGAGAATTGGAGATCTCAGCTCGTGTTGGCAATCTATCATTATTTTGTTGACATAATTTATTTGAGTTTGCCCAATTACCAGGGGGATTATTTAAGAAATATAACCAATGATTAATTGAAAAAGTATAATAAAATTGTGCTGAAGTGCGGTTATTTGTGACTAAAATTACAAATTCATCACCTTGATTAGGCACATTATTGGTAAATTTAAATTCACTTTTAGAATCAGCGTTTGAAGCACGAGCAGTATTCACTAAGGAATTATTAGGATTTTTGACCAAGGTATAACTATAATCCGATATTGGATTGACGGGTACAATTCTGAAACGAGCCTCTGGAAAACCATAAGTTGGAAAATGATTTCCATTTGAATCTGTTGCTGTTGCCTTGAAGCCTTGATGAAAGGCAAATTGATCACTGTTATAAGGAGGATCAACACTTATTGTATCAGCGCCATAAGGAGCATAGTTATCCCCTTCATTCCAACCATTGTTTGTAATCAATGCCAGTACGCCCGGTCTGATATAACAGATACCATCATCAGCACTGATTTCAAATGTTTTAGACACTTCTCTTGGTTTTGAGGTGTCAGGCATACCGTATTGGGTTTTAGCAATAAATGTAATGGTTACCTTCACCGATAAATTTGCATTAGTCGTCGATGAAGTGCACACATCACGACCAAGGGGTGCAGTGGAATCAGAAGCAATAATGTTATTGTTTTGGTCAAGCCATTGAGCATTAATCGATTGAATAATGAAACTATCGGTACTCGACAATTTATCACCATCCACATCATGAATATCACTGTCATTTAAACTCGAAATATCGACACCAAATGAATAAAGGCTAGGTGAAGTATTGTAAGCAACAGAAATCTTATTTGCGCTACCTGGCGAAATAACGACTGGATCGAGATCATCTAATTTAAATTTGATTTGAATTCCGTTTAACACTTTAGTTTCAGCGCTTGCAAGAATATCTGGTTGATTACCATGAATAGAGTTCACTGTTACAACACCGTTACTCGCTATTGTTGTATGATTAAAAAATAATAATATAAATAAAACTAGAATTTTTATGTTAAATCGAACAAAACACACTTTTTTTGTATAATATATAATGTTATTCATTTCTTAGCCTCTATTCATTAACTTATCCAAAGTGTTGAGCAAGATTATTGAGTTGAAGTTTGAACGAACAAATTAATCATCATTTGATAAAAAATTGTGAAGTTTTAACAGTTATCGATTATTGCTTTTTGTTAATGTTTAACGCTATGCATCTAAGTATAAATAGATGTTGTTTTGAAATTACTGCTAGATGCAAAAATAGTTACTATTTTTTTAAAAATCCAATCTTATGTTTCATTTAAAACTAAAATAATGACATTAAAAAAATACAAAAGAAAAGCTAACTAAAGAAAAGAATATGTTGGTTATACTAGAGTATAAAATTAACCTTCTATTTGGCGCAAAAAATTTAAACCGATTAAACTTATTCACCCAAAATAGAATATAATTTGTACAATTATATTCTAAAAAAAGTAGATTTCAAAGTTATTTCTACAAACGATAAAAATGTAAAAAATATCAAATAGATTGAATAAAAGGATGATAAATCATCATCCTTTTAATACGCTAGAATAAGTTAAAGCAGATAGAAAAGTCATTATTTTCCTTTTTTAAAAGCAGCAGCAAATGCATTGCCCATTGCACTATTGGTGCTTGAAGGTGCATTGTGATTTTTTAGCGTTTGATTGCTACGATGCTGGCTTTTATTTGCTTCGGCTTTAGTGGTCACCGCATCATCTAAACGCATGGTTAATGCAATGCGTTTACGTGGTATGTCGACTTCAACCACTTTAACTTTTACAATATCGCCAGCTTTGACAACCGATCGCGGATCTTCTACAAATTTATCTGAGAGAGCTGAAATATGCACTAAACCATCTTGATGAACACCAATATCAACAAATGCACCAAAATTAGTCACGTTAGTAACAGCACCCTCCATTATCATACCCACTTTAAGATCATCTATTGTCTCGATATTATCGGCAAATTGTGCTGTTTTAAATTCTGGTCTTGGATCGCGACCCGGTTTATCAAGCTCTTTAATAATATCTGTGACTGTTGGCACACCAAAATGATCATCGACATAATCAACCGCTTTTAATGATTTAAGATAACTGCTATCACCCAAAATCTCTTTTAAGGATTTATGATTTTTTTCTAAAATCCGTTCAACTACCGGATAAGCTTCAGGATGCACAGCTGATGCATCGAGTGGATTTTTACCGTCCATGATCCGTAAAAAACCTGCACACTGTTCAAAAGCTTTTGGTCCTAATCTTGCAACTTTGAGTAATTGTTTACGGTCAGAAAATTGACCATTGTCATTACGCCAATCAACAATATTTTGGGCAATGACTTTGTTAAGCCCAGCAATGCGCGCGAGTAACATTACAGAAGCCGTATTTAAATTAACCCCAACCGCATTTACCCCATCTTCGACCACTGCATCAAGCTTTTTAGCTAATTGTGTTTGACTTACATCATGCTGATATTGTCCGACACCAATTGATTTAGGATCGATTTTCACCAGTTCAGCTAATGGATCTTGTAACCGGCGCGCAATCGAAACCGCGCCGCGTAATGATACATCAAGATCCGGAAACTCTTGCGCGGCCAGTTCCGAGGCAGAATATACCGATGCCCCCGCTTCGCTAACAATCACTTTTTGTGCTTTCACTTCTGGATATTTTTTTTGCACATCAAGATAAAAACGCTCGGTTTCACGCGATGCCGTGCCATTACCAATCGCCACTAATTCGACTTGATACTTAATGCAAAGGGCTGCAATCATCATGGCAGCTTTATCTGCCTGTCCTGTATGCGGATAGATTGTTTCGGTCGCAACAAGTTTACCAGTAGCATCAACCACCGCGATTTTAACGCCGGTACGTAAGCCGGGATCCATCCCCATCGTGACTTTCATACCAGCAGGCGCAGCCATGAGCATATCATGTAAGTTAGCGGCAAAAACATTAATTGCTTCTTCTTCAGCTCGCTCACGTAAGGTAGTCATCAGTTCAGTTTCCATATGCATTAAAATTTTAATGCGCCATGTCCAATTAATTACTGCTTTTCGCCATTTATCAGCAGGTTGCTCATTAAAATGAACACCCAAATGCTCGGTAATAATCTGTTCACAATAACTTTCTTTTGGCGGCTCTTCAAATTGGGGATCTGCATTTAATGACAGTTGTAAAAAACCTTCATTGCGGCCACGGAACATCGCTAACGCGCGATGAGAAGGCACTTTAGAAATAAGTTCACTTTGCGCAAAATAATCACGAAATTTAGCGCCGTCTTCTTCCTTACCCGCTACAACTTGCGACACCAAATGAGCATTATTCCATAAGTAATGACGGACTTTGGCAAGAAGCCCAGCATCTTCAGCAAATCGTTCCATTAAAATATAGCGTGCACCATCCAGCGCTGATTTGCTATCAGCAATACCTTTATCATTGTTGATATATTTTTCAGCTTCGGATTCTGGATTAAGGTGTGGGTTTTGCCATAAATCATCAGCAAGCGGCTCAAGCCCTGCTTCAATAGCGATTTGCCCACGTGTACGACGCTTAGGTTTATAAGGTAAATAAAGATCCTCAAGCTCAGTTTTGCTAAGCGTTTGTGTGATTTTGTCACTCAATTCTGTGGTTAATTTACCTTGTTCTTCGATTGATTTTAATATTGTTTGTTTACGATCTTCAAGTTCTCGCAAATAACTTAAACGACTGTCTAGCGTGCGTAGTTGGGTATCGTCTAATCCGCCCGTTACTTCTTTACGATAGCGGGCAATAAAAGGGACGGTACTTCCTTCATCTAATAATTGAATAGCCGCTAAAACTTGTTCTGGTTTTACCGTCAGTTCACCGGCTATAATATGGCTAATTTGATTATTTATCATGGTATCTCTGTATATCGTCGATTAACGGAATAGAATTTTATTATGCAAAAAGCTAATTATATAACAAGAGAAGGCTATTTGGCACTCGATCGTGAACTGAAATATTTATGGAAAATAGAAAGACCTCAAGTAACACAAGCTGTTTCGGATGCCGCAGCGCTTGGCGATCGCAGTGAAAATGCAGAATATATTTATGGCAAGCGAAGATTACGCGAAATCGATAGACGCGTGCGCTTTTTGACTAAACGTTTAGAAACGCTGACAATTGTTGATCCCGATCCTAAGCAGGAAGGTAAAGTATTTTTTGGGGCTTGGGTTAAGCTAGAAGATGAATCTGGTCGCATACATGTTTATCGAATTGTTGGAACCGATGAATTCGATCCGAAAAAAAATTGGATCTCAATAAACAGCCCTGTTGCCCGCGCATTAATTGGTCATAAGGTCGATGATGAAATATCAGTTATGACCCCTAATGGTACAAATTACCTCTATATCGTGGCGATTAGCTATCAAGAATTAACCCTTTAACCTATTTAATTGACTAAAATAACACTCTAAAAAATCGAACAATTTGTTATGTTCAATGAGATGTTATTAAATATTGTTTGACGAATAATTTTCTTAAACTTGCAGGCAAATAAAGCTATAATTTATTAATTGCTTCTTAATTACAATCATTATGATGTTAGTTGATCAGTTATATATTTATCCCTGTAAGTCCATGAAAGGTATTCCACTAAAAAAAGCCACCACCACCGAAGGCGGCTTTCAATACGATCGTGTTTTAATGATAAGTGAACCTGATGGGACTTTTATTACAGCAAGACAATATCCACAGTTATTAAAAATCGAAACCACACTGGTAGATAATAAGATCCATCTACTATTACCCTCTAAGCAAGCGATAACGATTAATTTAGATGATTTTTCCCAAGATGTTGAACCCACTCAAGTATGGGGAAATCATTTTACTTCGCATATTGCGCCAATTAGTGTCAATCAATTTATCAGTCAATTCTTGCAAAAAGATGTACAAGTACGTTGGGTAGGTAACCATTTATCACGACGTACAAAACGCTATTGTGATGTAGCGGTAAGCTTTGCTGATGGATACCCCTATTTATTACTTAATCAATCCTCTTTTAATTATTTACAACAACAATGCCCGGAAAAACTCGATATTCGCCAATTTCGCGGCAATATTATTATTAAAGATGCGTTACCTTTTGCTGAAGATGGTTGGAAAACAATTAAAATTGGCCCAGTTATATTTGATATTGTCAAACCCTGTACACGATGTGTTGTAACAACCATGAATGTTGAAACCAGTAAGTTATCAACCGATAATGAGCCATTGAAAACGTTACGCTATTTCAGATCTGATAGTGAGGGTAAAATTGATTTTGGTATGAATATGATTGCTCGTAATCATGGTACCGTCTGTTTAAGTGATCCTATAGAAGTACTGGAGCGACAACCGGCTAAAAATTATATTAAATCATTCCCAGCTGAAATTAAGCAAAATCAACAACCTTGCACAATCGCACTTAATGAACAAATAATTCAAGGCAATAATCAGCAAACTATTTTAGAACAATTAGAACAGCATCAAATAGCTGTGCCCTATTCTTGTCGTGCCGGAGTTTGTGGACGTTGTCAGATACTGTTGAAAAGTGGTGAAGTAACCGCGATGACTAAAGCTGCTATTAAAAGAGGAAATCGAATTTTAGCTTGTAGTTGTATACCCAAAAGTAATATTGAAATTGAATTAGTTAAGAAATAGCTTCTAACTCAAGTGGATGTTTGCTAAGACTATCCTCAATTGAACAAGTTGAAATTGGCATTAATCTATCGTTCATGACTTTAATCGCTTCTGAAAAATAGAAAGTTTTATTCATAGCACCAAAAGTAGGTTGAGCAATAATACACAGCGATGCGTTTTCGCCGGCTTCAACGACCATCAAAAACACTGATTGACCACCTTCTTGCATATTTACTACAACAATATCGGCCATTTTAGGTCGATATGCCGTTATTTGCTGCGAAAAATACCAACTTTTTGGCATTTGTGGCTTTAAAAAATTGGCAGCAACAATCGCATTTATCGACAATTCAATTTTTTGCGAATCGTTAAGATTCAATAATTGACAGCTATCAAAAAATTGATAATAAGCAGTTGCATCACTGACAGAAAAAGGAAACTCGCCAAACACATCGGGAATCAACATTTTGCTAGGATAGCATGAACGAAATAGCATTTCAGGCGATACTTCTAGCATTAAGCTATCATAATCACTATCAAAATACCAACGCCAACTATCAGTTGGTCGAAAAGCTAATTTCATTGATATATTACCCTTTTTAAAGTTGAACTAAATTTGCACAAAAAGATAACATAACTTAGATAAAAAATAAATAATAAATTAAAATAAAAACTTTTTAATTGCTTAATTTTTAAAAAATTTATCAGTAATAGGTAAAGATCAAAACGATCTAACTTCGATCCTTTTTAAGGATCATTGATCCCATTCGATCCATCTTTTTTTATATTATAAAATACAGCTTTAATTAAACTTCTTTACAGAACATCAATACGAGATAGGGTTATTATGGATTTAGATAATTTTAAATTGTGATGAGATAATTAATAGGAAGAAGATTACCTCGGTTTATCCAAGGTATAAAATAATTGTAAACCAGATATTAATCACAACTAAATTTCTGTAAAATTTTTAACTCTGCCTACACGGCAGTGAACTACTGATTATTCCGCCGATGGCATCCATAACTTTTCTAAACTACCTACACGGCAGTGAACTGGATTGAACAAATCACGACAGCAAATATCAATTTCTAAACTACCTACACGGCAGTGAACTGACTGTGTGGCGTGAACTTCGTAGATTAGGCTTTCTAAACTACCTACACGGCAGTGAACTTTATACGCACATATCGAGGCTCTCAGACACATTTCTAAACTACCTACACGGCAGTGAACTAGAGTTCGACCTACTATAATCGTTGTTCAGATAAAGGTAAATGATATTTTTACTTTTAAAAACCCTTTTTTTGTAGCTATTTTTAATCTATTGATTTTATTAGTTTTTAAAATAAGCTAAAAAAAAGGGTTAAAACAAGGGTAATTTTTTGGTTTATTTATTCAGCTGTAATAAAGCTAAAATTTATTTATAACCTTATAACCCTTAGCAGCAAATTAATCAATTAATCAGGTTACAGTAAGAAAATAAAATTAATAATATCAATATATTGCCGATAACTTGTGACTAACGTAATAAATAATTTTCACTTTTTAACATTGAATTTATTCACACTCAAGATAGGACAATTCATTAAAACCAAGTAATTTTTACTATTAGTCAGTATTTTTATTCACTACTCTGTAGGGGGCAAAAAAGAAGCGGAGGAGCTTAGTTGTAGATTAACGTGTATAGGTAGTTTAGAAAGATTCGACGATTGGGATTTGCTAACCAAGTTCACTGCCGTATAGGTAGTTTATAAAGCCTGTAAATAGCGCCGAGCCTTTGCCATCGAGTTCACTAACATATATAGTGTAGATAAATATAGCTCAGTTGAGTAAAAATAGTTTGAATTCACAACGATGAGCAGTTATGGGTAACGCGATCAATGCATTGTTTAGCTACATGGCGGGTTGTTGATGATAATCATAATGCTTTTTTATTTGACTAGTTTTGACAAATTTTTAAATAGCTTTCTAACTCACTAAAGCGTCTTGCTAAAACTTAAAAGTTTTTTAAATAAAAAGAGTATTAAGACTCAAATTTCAGTAATAAATGGGCTATATCATAGCGTTATTTGCTGCCAAAAAATACAAAAAAATGCCATATAACCAAGTAAGTTAAGTCGCTATCATCCAATTAAAGGTTACCGCATATTAACTAGCGTTTGTTAAAGTTGAAGTTAGTTGTAAGTAAAAATTCGTATTACTTATTACTGTTATCATCAATCCTGTAATAGGATTTTGATATACACGATTAATATTAGTCGATATAACGTCAACGTTTATTCAAACAATAGAGGATACTTGCTTCAAAATAATAAAAGGTGTCATTAGACACCTTTTATTAGTTGGGATAGCTAATTAACTTGCTACATTTATACGCTTCATGTCAGTCATATAGCTACGTAATTTACGACCAATAATTTCAATTGGATGATTACGAATTTCTTCGTTTACATCACGTAATTGTGCATTGTCAACACTACCTTCTGGAATAGCTTTGCCAAGATCGCCCGATTGTAACATTGGCATAAATTTTTCTTTTAATAAAGGTATTGCGGCATTAGCAAATAAGTAGTTACCATATTCTGCTGTATCTGAAATAACCACATTCATTTCATACAGGCGTTTACGCGCAATAGTATTAGCTATAAGTGGTAATTCGTGCAATGACTCATAATAAGCTGATTCAGCTAAAATACCTGATTCGAGCATGGTTTCAAATGCAAGTTCAACGCCTGCTTTGACCATTGCAATCATGACAACACCTTGATCAAAGTAAGCTTGTTCGTCGATCTTACCTTGATATTCGGCAGCTTTTTCAAATGCTGTTTCGCCGGTTTCTTTACGCCATTTTAATAAGTTAGCATCATCATTTGCCCAATCTTTCATCATCGTTGATGAGAATTCGCCTGAAATAATATCATCCATATGTTTACGATAAAGATCAGTCATGATAACTTTCAACTCTTTTGCTAGAGCATTAGCGCGTAATTTAGCTGGGTTAGATAAACGATCCATCATTAACGTTATGCCACCTTGTTTTAACGCTTCTGTAATGGTTTCCCAACCGAATTGCAATAATTTACAGGCATAAGCAGGATCAACGCCATCAGCAACAAGTTTATCAAAGCAAAGTAGTGATCCCGTTTGTAACATACCACAAAGAATTGTTTGTTCACCCATTAAGTCTGATTTTACTTCGGCTACAAATGAAGATTGTAAAACACCAGCACGATGACCACCAGTTGCAGCAGCCCACGCTTTAGCAATGGCTAAACCTTCACCTTTTGGATCGTTTTCTGGATGAACAGCGATAAGCGTTGGCACGCCAAAGCCACGTTTATACTCTTCACGTACTTCGGTACCTGGGCATTTAGGGGCAACCATAACAACAGTAATATCCGAACGAATCTTTTCGCCCACTTCAACAATGTTAAACCCATGAGAATAACCCAGTGCAGCGCCTTGTTTCATCAGTGGTTGCACAGCTTTGACAACAGCTGAATGTTGTTTGTCTGGCGTTAAATTAATAACAAGATCAGCTGTCGGAATTAAGTCTTCGTAGGTGCCGACTTTAAAACCATTTTCAGTCGCTTTTTTCCAAGATGCGCGTTTTTCAGCAATCGCCTCTTTACGTAGAGCGTAGGCAATATCTAAACCAGAATCGCGCATATTAAGGCCTTGGTTAAGACCTTGCGCACCACAACCAACTATAACAATTTTTTTACCTTTCAAAAAATTGGCTTCAGATGCAAACTCGTCACGCGCCATAAAGCGACATTGACCAAGTTGATGTAACTTTTCACGTAAATTTAGAGTATTGAAGTAATTTGACATTGTTCTCTCCATGAGTTGAGTAATTCATAATTGATATGCCCTACACTATATAGTAAATTTTTTATTGCTAAAATTGATATATTTAAAATATTATATTGCATAAATTGCAATATACTTGCTAAGTTTTACGGTTTCTTTTACTCTAAGCCACCTTTTATTTATCGGCAATTTGTATAATATGGATACTCGCTTTAAGCAAGCTAAAAAAGAAGCTAAGTTATCATTGCTGTTAACGGCTATTTACCTCATTGCTTGGATTATTTGCGCTTATTGCGTGGGCAACAAAATAGGCTTTTGGGGTTTACCATTGTGGTTTGAACTATCTTGCATAATGACACCTTTAGCTTTTATTTTGTTATGTATTATTGTTGTAAAATCTCAATTCAAAGATATCTCTTTAGAACAGACTAAGTGATTCAAACCATGCATTTCGATATTATTTTACCACTGGTTATCTACCTGATTTTTGTATTTGCATTATCGCTTTATGCTTATATAAAGCGAAAAAAGGTCAATCAATTTACCGATTATTTTATTGGTAATCGAACGATGGGTGGCTTTTTACTCGCCATGACACTTGCAGCAACTTATATTAGCGCAAGTTCGTTTATTGGTGGACCTGGCGCTGCTTATAAATATGGTTTAGGTTGGGTGTTGTTATCCATGATTCAAGTTCCTACCGTATTGTTATCATTAGGAATATTAGGTAAAAAATTTGCTATTTTAGCACGTCAATATAATGCTATTACCTTAAGCGATATGCTTTATGCACATTACAAAAGTAAAACCATCGTTTGGTTTGCAAGTATCGCGTTAATAGTGGCTTTTATTGGTGCTATGACTGTCCAATTTGTTGGCGGCGCTCGTCTGCTTGAATCATCAGTAGGTATTCCCTACCATAGCGGATTACTAATATTTGGTATTGGTACCGTTATTTATACGGCTTTTGGTGGTTTTAGAGCGAGTATATTAAATGATGCATTCCAAGGTTTAGTTATGATCATTGGTGCCGTTTTATTGCTTGGCGCGATTATTTATGCAGGCGGCGGCATGACAACGATTATTCATCGACTACAAGAAATTGATCCAGCACTGCTTACACCACAAGGCCCAAACCATTTTATGGATTTTCCGTTTATGGCTTCATTTTGGGTGTTAGTCTGTTTTGGCGTGGTGGGGTTACCTCATACCGCGGTGCGTTGCATGGCGTATAAAGATAGTAAAGCAGTGCATCAGGGAATTATTATTGGTACAATTGTTGTTACAATCATCATGTTAACGATGCACTTATCTGGTAGCTTGGGCCGAGCAATCATTGATGATTTAACAATACCAGATCAAATTGTACCAACATTAATTATTAATGTATTACCGCCTTTTGCTGCGGGGATCTTTTTAGCTGCACCATTAGCTGCGATCATGTCAACAATCAATGCGCAGTTATTGCAAGTATCATCCGTTCTGATTAAAGATCTTTTTTTAAGTATTAAAAGCAATAGCAATTTAAGTGATAAATTATTAACGCGTATTTCAGTTACCATTACCTTTATTTTTGGTGGTTTACTTATTTTTGCAGCTTGGAATCCACCTAATATGATAATTTGGCTAAATTTACTTGCTTTTGGTGGGCTTGAAGCAGTGTTTTTATGGCCTTTAGTACTCGGATTATATTGGAAAAAAGCCAATGCGACAGGAGCACTCTGCTCAATGCTGGCTGGTGCAATAAGTTATACACTATTAGCCAGTTATGATATTAAGTTATTGTCATTCCACCCAATTGTGCCTTCTTTAATTATTGGATTAGTGGTTTTTATTTTAGCCAATATGTTTGGCAACAAAGGAAAAAATTATGCCTTGGATTCAACTCAGAATTAATACGACTAATGAATTAGCTGAACAAATCAGCGAACAACTAGAAGAATCGGGAGCTGTATCAGTCACTTTTCAAGATACTTATGACAATCCTGTTTTTGAACCTTTACCTGGTGAAACTAAACTTTGGGGAAACACCGATGTAATCGGGCTTTATGATGCTCAAACAGAGATTAATGAGTTAAAATCGATACTAAATTTAGACCAATATTCTTATAAAATTGAACAATTAGAAGACAAAGATTGGGAACGAGAATGGATGGATAACTTTCATCCTATGCAGTTTGGAAAAAGACTTTGGATCTGCCCAAGTTGGCGAGACGTGCCCGATCCTAATGCGGTTAATGTGATGTTAGATCCCGGTCTAGCATTTGGAACCGGAACCCACCCAACTACAGCATTATGCTTAACTTGGTTAGACGGTCTAGATCTCAACAATAAAATAGTGATTGATTACGGTTGTGGTTCTGGTATTTTGGCCATTGCCGCATTAAAATTAGGCGCAAAACAGGTTATTGGTATCGATATCGATCCACAAGCTATCGAAGCTAGTCGTGACAATGCTGAGCGTAATAATGTTAGCAATAATTTACAGCTTTATCTTGCCAACGATATACCCAATAATTTACAGGCAGATGTTATTGTTGCCAATATTTTAGCCGGACCATTAAAAGAACTCGAACCAAACATAAATAAGCTGGTTAAACCAAGTGGGCTATTGGGATTATCCGGTATTTTGGCATCGCAGGCACAAAGTGTTTGCTTAGCTTATCAAGCACATTTTGAGTTAGATCCAGTTATTGAGCAAGATGAATGGTGCCGTATAACTGGCAAAAAAAAGTAAAAATTTGACATTACCCCTTTTAACTTCGAGAAAAAATGCGTAATATAGCCGGCCTCAATTTGCTTAGCATTGGTGAGGTCAAATTAAAAAACAATTTAATTGCTGCACCAATGGCTGGAATTAGCGATAAACCATTTCGTCATCTATGCTATCAATATGGCGCTGGAATGACAGTATCAGAAATGTTCTTAGCAAATTCAGATGTTTGGCATACAGATAAATCGGCATTACGTATGGTGTCAACAGATGATATTGGTGTGCGAGCTGTTCAAATCGTGGGGTCAGATCCCGACGAAATGGCAAAAGCAGCCGAATTTAATGTCAAACATGGCGCTGAGTTAATCGATATTAATATGGGGTGTCCAGCAAAAAAAGTGAATAAAAAATTAGCGGGATCGGCTTTAATGCAGCATCCGGAGCTAATTAGAAAGATTTTGCAAAAAGTTGTTGGTGCTGTTGATGTACCGGTAACTTTGAAAACGCGGACTGGATGGGATAAAAATCATAGAAATTGCATTGAAATCGCACAAATTGCACAGGATTGTGGTATTAAGGCAATAACCATACACGGAAGAACACGTGCTTGCTTATTCAAAGGTGAAGCTGAATATGAGTCGATTAGAGCAGTAAAACAAAATGTGACAATTCCTGTCATTGCTAATGGCGATATTTGTACACCGGAACAAGCAAAAGATGTTTTTCAATATACGCAAGCTGATGCTATAATGATCGGCCGAGCGGCACAAGGGCAACCTTGGATATTTGAAGAAATTGCATTCTATTTAACACATGGACAGTTAAAAAAAAGAAAAACAATTGATGAAGTGGAGCAAATCGTGTTAACACACCTTGATGACCTTTATCAATTTTATGGAGAATACAAAGGATTACGGATTGCCAGAAAGCATGTAAATTGGTATACCAACTATTATGCTGATAGCGATCAATTTAGGCGCTTATTTAGTGTACTTAGCAATACAAGTGAGCAAGTTAAAACACTAAAAGCATTTTTTAGTCAAATTAGAAACAACCAAAAGAGTTAAAAATACTATGTCAGAACAACGCGTTACAGCTGCAGCACTTAAATTTACAACTGTAAACTCACAAGACCAAATAACACAAAAACCATTGCGAGATTCAGTAAAGCAGGCTTTAAAAAACTATTTATCACAACTAAATGGTGAAGATCCTACTGATTTATATGAATTAGTGTTAGCTGAAGTTGAACACCCATTCCTTGATATGGTTATGCAATACACCCGTGGCAATCAAACCAGAGCTGCCAATATGCTTGGTATTAATCGTGGTACTTTACGCAAAAAATTAAAACAATATGGAATGAGTTAATCAACTCTTTATTGATATCTTGTTTTACAATCCAAAAGCGCCGAATTAGGCGCTTTTTTACTATCATGTATCAATCATGATTCAATTGAACTTAACGTTTTTAGAACAACTCGCTTAAATAAAAATTAGGCAGATAAACGCTTAACTAACGTTGGTGTTAACGTTAAAGTATGCAGTTTATCATTAGGATGATGTAATCGATTTAATAAAGTTTCAACTGCTAATTGTCCTAACTCTTCTTTGGGTTGATGGATTGTTGTCAACGGTGGGGCAATATATTGTGCAATTTCTATATCATCATAACCCATAATAGCAATATCTTCTCCCACCTTTAAACCATTACGATATAGAGCCTGATAAGCACCAATAGCCATAGCATCATTAGAGCAAAAAACCGCTTGTGGCGGAATTGGCAACTGTAATAAATGCTGCATTGCCACAATGCCGGAAGCGAATCGAAAATCGCCCTGCGCTTCGTAATCTGGCAAAATGGTTAATTGCGCGTCCTGCATCGTTTGACGATACCCTTGAAGGCGCGATTGCGCCTGAGTATTGTTCAATGGTCCAGTAATACAAGCAATACGTTGATAATTCTGTTCAATCAGATACTGGGTCGCTAATGTTGCGCCATAAAATGAATTATCTTGAATCGTATCACACACGCCTTTAAAAGGTGTCCAGTCCATCATGACCATAGGTAACTTAGGATAACGGTCAAAAATTTGTTCCGGAAAAGAGTACGTTTCCGTGCACATAGCTAATAGACCATCAACACGTTTTTGTAACAAATGTTCAATATTGTTGAGCATTCGTTGCTGATCGCCCTCAGTATTACATAAAATTAAATTATAACCGAGTTCATAACAGCTACGCTCGACACCTTGCACTACCTCAGCGTAAAAAGGGTTATTACTTGTGGTGACTAACATGCCAATAGTAAAGGTTTTATTACTTTTTAAACTACGTGCAATTGCTGATGGCGTGTAGTTTAGCTGTTTTATTGCAGACTCAACCTTACTGCGAATAGCTGGACTTACATAGCGATCGTTATTAATAACATGAGAAACGGTTGAAGTAGATACTTTCGCATAATTTGCGATATCTTTCATGGTAGCCAAGTGTTAATTTCTCATTGATAAATGTTGTGATTGAATAAAATTATCGACGTCTTTTCGTGTTGGTACGGATGTTTGTGCACCGGCTTTAGTCACAGATAGTGCCCCAGCTGCATGTGCATAATAAACCGCTTGTTTTAGATCTTTGCCCTCTAGCAACGCGGTAACCAACATTCCATTAAAGGTATCACCAGCACCAATTGTATCAACAGCGTTAACACGAAACCCTGGTACTATTACGCCGTTTTGTGCATGACTCACCCAAGCGCCTTTACTTCCCAAAGTGATAATCACAGTATGGATCCCTTTATCATGTAATAATTGTGCTGCTTGCTGTGCATCTTGCTCGGTAATAATTTTTATACCAGTTAAAAACTCTGCTTCTGTTTCATTTGGCGTAATGATATCAACATGGGCGAGTAATTCATCAGATAATTTTTGTGCGGGCGCAGGATTTAAAATGACTTGTGTATTATTTTGTTTAGCCAACTTGGCAGCTTGCTCAACGGTTGCTAATGGCGTTTCAAGTTGCATTAAAATTGCATCAGCTTTTGTGATATCGTCAGCAAATTGATCTAAATACTCTGGTGTGACAGCAGCATTCGCTCCAGCATATATTGCAATTTGGTTTTCACCTTCTTGATTGACCAAAATAAGCGCAACACCAGTATTTTCTTGGTCGATTACGGCAACAGAACGGGTATCAATATGATCGCTTTGTAGCTGCTTTTTAAAGTTTTTGCCTAAATCATCGTTACCAACAGCCGCAATAAATTGCACATTCGCACCGAGGCGTCCAGCGGCTACGGCTTGATTGGCTCCTTTGCCGCCATACGCGATCTTATAATGTGTACCTGTTAATGTTTCACCTGGTTTGGGAAACTCATTGACATTTAAGATATGATCGATATTGACACTACCAAGTACAATTAATTTTTTACTATTCATATATTTTGTTCCTAATCAACTAGAAATTGGACGCACTCATGCGTCCTTGATAATTTTATTGAGTTATCAGTTTTAATTCTACAGGAATTTTTGCATCAACCTTTTCACCTTTTATTACTTTATCAGCAATTTCAATACCTATTGAGCCGATTTTGTCGGGTTGCTGAGCGACAGTTGCGGCCATTTTTCCGCGTTGTACTGATTTAACACCATCATCAGTACCATCAAAACCAACTACGATAATATCATTACGACCTGCAGTTTGTATGGCGCGCACAGCACCTAATGCCATTTCGTCATTTTCTGCAAATACGGCTTGCACAGCCGGATAAGCAGTTAAAAGATTTTGCATTACGTTCATCCCTTTAGCGCGATCAAAGTCTGCCGGTTGTGCTGTTAAAATAGCCAATTGATTTGCTTGCACAGATTTGACAAAACCCTCACCTCGTTCACGAGAAGCAGATGTCCCAACAATACCTTGCAATTGTATCACTTTGGCATTAGCCCCCAATTTTTCAAAAATAAAGTCACCGGCCATTTTGCCACCAGCAACATTGTCAGAGGCAACATGACTCACTACATCGCCTTTGACTGAAGCACGATCAAGTGTAATAACCGCAATACCGGCTTTATTAGCCGCCAGTACGGCGTTACCAACCGCTTCAGAATCAGTAGGGTTAATCAAAATGATTTTAGCGCCTTTAACAATGGTGTCTTCAACGTTAGCTAGCTCTTTAGCAGGGTTATTTTGTGAATCTAAGACTACTAAGTCGTAACCCAATTCTTTCGCTTTATTTACGGCACCATCTTTTAAGGTAACAAAAAAAGGATTATTCAACGTTGAAACAACTAAAGCGATGCGCTCTTTCGCTGAGGCTTGAAAAGCAATACAAACACTTAGTGCAGAAGCAATCACAGCTGCCATCATTTTTCTAAATTTCATAACTTTCTCCCAAAATAAAATCTCGATTTAATACCCTTATTTATTGGTTTTTTTATCAACTAATACGGCTAATAAAATAACCACTCCTTTTACGATCATTTGGTAGTAGGCATCAACGCCTAGCATATTTAATCCATTATTTAAAAACCCTAAAATTAAAGCCCCCACCAAAGTACCTAAAATTTTTCCTCGTCCACCTGACATACTAGTACCGCCAAGTACCACTGCTGCGATTGCATCCATTTCATAACCTGTCCCTGCTGTAGGTTGTGCTGAAGACAATCGAGCAACCTCAATAGTGCTAGCTAATGCACAAAGTAAACCACTAATTGCATAAACAAGGATTTTAACGCGATCAACATTAATACCTGATAGACGGGTTGCCGCTTCATTCCCACCTAATGCATAAATGTAACGACCCAGACGTGTGTATTTAAGTAAGTACCAAGCTACGATAAAAACAACTGCCATGATAAAAATTGGTACAGGAATCCCCAGTACACGCCCAAATGCAAACCATTCAAATAATTCCGAATTATCATTGGTACCTGTCGAAATTGGGCTACCTTTAGTATAAACTTGCGTTACACCACGTAAAATAAGCATCATAACTAAGGTTGCAATAAATGCTTGTAATTTACCTTTGGCGATAATAAATCCTGAAAAGGTTCCCAATATCCACCCTAAAACTAAGGAAGCAAAAATCGCAATAAATGGCGATATATCCGCCCCAATCAACGAAGCAGTAATGGCGCCAGATAATGCAAAGATTGACCCCACACTCAGATCAATACCCGAAGTTAAAATGACCAAGGTCATGCCCACTGCAATAATGGCATTGATTGAAGTTTGTTGTAAGATGTTAAAAAAGTTGTTTAAGGTAAAAAAGTTATCGCTTAAACAAGAAACAATAATGATTAAAACCAATAAAGTAATTAAGGATTTTTGTTCAATTAATAAATTTTTAAGTTTTTTATTTTGCAACATCAGCGCTCTCCTCTGCTTTGCCAACGGCTGCTGCCATAAGTTTTTCTTGTGTTGCCTGGTTAATTGCAAAATCCCCAGTCACTTTTCCTTCATAGATAACTAAAATACGATCACTCATGCCGAGTACTTCTGGCATATCAGATGAGACTAAAATGACACTTAACCCCTGTTGCTTAAACTGATTAATAAGTTGATAAATCTCTTTTTTAGCGCCAACATCAACGCCACGAGTGGGTTCATCTAAAATTAATATCATCGGTTTAGTCATTAATCCTTTGGCTATAGCAACTTTCTGTTGATTACCGCCCGATAAAAAACCAATGATCTGATTGATAGAAGGGGTTTTTATATTAAACAAGCCGACAAAATCCTCAACGGCTTGTTGTTCTTCGGCTAACTGTAGCTTTCTGAACTTATTGGTAAAATAATTGAGTGCGTTCAGTGACATATTATCTTTAACTGACATGCCTAAAATCAGGCCATCTTTTTTGCGATCTTCCGAAATATAGACAATTCCCTGATTCAAACCATCACGCGGGGAAGCAATTTTTACCGATTTTCCTTGTAATAGTATTTTTCCTGATTCGGCCGGATTAGCACCATAAATCATTTTCATTAATTCTGTTCGTCCCGCCCCCATTAAACCTGAAATTCCCAGTATTTCACCTTCGTGAAGAGCAAAGCTGACATCATTAACGCCTGGACCAATCAAGTTTTTTACTTCTAAAGTAACATTACCTTTAGCGACATTGATTCTGGGATATTGCTCTTCAAGCTTACGACCGACCATCATCTCAATGAGTGTATCTTCATTTAATTCATCTATTTTTTTTTCACCAACAAATTGACCATCACGTAAAACAGTTACTTCATCACAAATTTCAAAAATTTCTTGTAAACGATGTGAGATATAAACAACACCACAATTTTGTTGCTTAAGTTTTTTGATTACGGTAAAAAGAGAAGTTGTTTCGGTATCGGTTAAAGCATCGGTTGGTTCATCCATAATAATGACTTTAGAATTAAAACTTAGCACTTTAGCAATCTCTACCATTTGCTGTTCACCAATGGATAGATCACTAATTAACCGTCGACTATCATAATCAAGATGAAGTTCGGCTAATAACTTGTCAGCTTCGCTATACGTTTTATGCCAATCTATGCAACCCAATTTATTAGTGAATTCACGACCTAAAAATATATTTTCGGCGATACTCAGTTGTGGTATTAAATTCAATTCTTGGTGAACAATTCCTATGCCCGCTTCTTGTGAGGATTTTGGTCCATGAAAGTTTACTTTGCTACCTAAATAAATAATTTCGCCTTCATCTTTTTGGTATATACCCGTCAACACTTTCATTAAAGTAGATTTACCCGCACCATTTTCTCCAATCAATGCCATGACTTGACCTGCACGCACATTTAAATTAACGCCAGCAAGTGCTTTTACGCCTGGGAAGGATTTATGGATGTTGATAAGCTGTAAAAGATTTTCATTCATAAATTACTCTTTTGTTTGTTTTACAAACGAAGTTAAAAAATCACGCCTGACTGTAAAATGATATTGGCAAAAGGTGTACATTCACCTGTTCGAATAACAGCTTTACAATGATGAGTTTGTTGTTTTAACTGCGCATGACTGACATATAAAATGTCGATACAGTTATGTTGAACCTGCTCTATTTCTTTTATTTGTTCGATGATTTGTTGATGGATGTGGGGATTATGAGCAAGGATTTCTTCCGCTAATATCACCCTTTCGATTTGCATATCATGTGAAACGGTTTGAAAAACTTGCATAAACGTTGGCACACCATAAGTCAATGCTAAATCAATGCGTGGGGTTTCATTAGCAATTGGCAAGCCTGCATCACCTATTGCAATTTGATCGGTATGCCCCATTCTAGCTAAAATTTTAACAATTTCAGAATTAAATAATTGACCTTTACGCATAGTTAAATCCCTGTATTAGTTTAATTATGACGACTATCGAAACGTTTCGATAATGCATCATCTACTTAATAAATGCTGCTGGCAATAGCTAAAATGCAAAGTTGTGATCTTGATCAATGTGAAATGATTCAGCTTTTAATATAGTTTTTTAAATAGTTATAAAAAAGGGGGGAATATGGCCACTTTAACAATAATGGGTTTTGCACTGCATCGAATAGCTTTTTCACTCTTACAATAATAAATCCAACACAGGACAAAACTTATCAATATATAGGTAATGAATTTTTGATAAAAGTTTGCTAGAATAGTGCGATTTTTAAATTATTAATCTGGAGAATTTTATGGCAGGTCATAGTAAATGGGCCAATACCAAACACCGTAAAGCAGCGCAAGATGCGAAACGCGGAAAAATCTTTACCAAAATTATTCGTGAACTCGTAACAGCAGCAAAACTTGGTGGTGGCGATCCAGCGTCTAACCCACGTCTACGTGCTGCTATGGACAAAGCATTATCGAATAATATGACACGTGATACCATGAACAGAGCAATTGCCCGTGGTGTTGGTGGTGAAGATGATACTAATATGGAAACTATCATCTATGAAGGTTATGGGCCTGCTGGTACTGCGGTAATGGTAGAATGCTTAAGTGATAATCGTAACCGTACTGTATCAGAAGTTCGCCACGCTTTTACTAAAACTGGCGGCAACCTAGGTACTGATGGTTCAGTTTCTTACTTATTTACCAAAAAAGGCGTAATTTCATACCCGACTGGAACTGATGAAGATCAAGTCATGGATGCCGCACTTGAAGCGGGTGCTGATGATGTGGTGACTTATGATGATGGTGCAATTGATGTATTTACAACACCTGAATCATTTGGTGAAGTTAAAGATGCACTTGATGCGGCTGGCTTAGTTGCCGAATCCGCTGAAGTTTCAATGATTCCAGCGACAAAAGTTGATCTTGATATTGAATCTGCACCTAAATTATTACGCCTTATCGATATGCTTGAAGATTGCGACGATGTGCAAGAAGTTTATCATAATGGTGAAGTTTCTGACGAGGTTGCAGCAACACTCTAATGGCCATCATTCTTGGCATCGATCCTGGTTCTCGTTTGACGGGTTACGGCGTAATCCAACAAACGGGACGCCAATTAACCTATCTTGGTAGCGGTTGTATTCGAACAGCAGTTGAAGATTTACCTACTCGTCTAAAACGTATTTATGCTGGCGTGAGTGAAATCATACTGCAATTTCAACCTGATATGTTTGCAATAGAACAGGTTTTTATGGCTCGTAACGCCGATTCTGCTTTAAAATTAGGCCAAGCAAGAGGTGCCGCTATTGTTGCGGCTGTTAATAATGATTTACCCGTTTTTGAATACGCTGCGCGTTTAGTTAAACAAAGTGTCGTTGGGACTGGTGCAGCCGACAAAAAACAAGTTCAACATATGGTGAAGTTATTATTAAAGTTACCTGCCAGCCCGCAAGCTGATGCTGCCGATGCGTTAGCTATTGCAATCACGCATGCTCACATTGGGCAACAGCTGATAAAAACCTGTAAATAAAATGATTACACAATCCTGCTTAACAAATACTTATTCCCCAAAAACATGATCAATGTTTTAATCATCTAAATTAAGATTGCCCTTTTTCCTCTCTAAAAATTCTACTTCTAATTATTATTAACTTAACTCATTAGTTTTTAAGCAAGCTTCGTTATCAAATAAAATATACATACCATGCGAATATAAAAAATGGTTATAAAAATAATCTAATAACTGTTGAAATTGTTGATTCGACCTATGGTTATATTTTTTGTATATCTACTAAAAATGCTATTGCGAAATTAGCAAATTTAATGTGTTAGCAAACTTTTTATTAAGCCAAATAAATGCAATATGGTAAATATAAAAAATGCGCTAACTAAAGTAGCGCATTTTTGTTCACTTAAAATAGATAGTTGTAAAAAACCAAATAACTTTTTAAATCTTTTTATTCAACCTATACCTAGCAACAGTTAGGTATAGGCAATTTAATTACAGCTATTTGTTATCATTGCTCATATTGTGTTCAGTTAATAAAACAGGTTTATTCTTATGTTTTGTAAACAATTTTGTCACAAACAAGAAGAATAACGGCACATAAAATATGGCTAAAAATGTTGCGGTTAACATACCACCAATTACCCCTGTACCTACTGCATTTTGGCTTGCAGAACCGGCACCACTATTGAGCGCTAGTGGTAAAACACCTAAAATGAACGCAAATGATGTCATTAAAATCGGACGTAAACGTAATCGACATGCTTCAAGTGTTGCATCAATTAATGATTTACCTTCTTTTTCAAGTGCATCTTTGGCAAATTCTACGATCAAAATAGCATTCTTAGCCGATAAGCCCATTGTGGTTAATAAACCAACGATAAAGTAAATATCGTTATCAAGCCCCCTAAACATAGTTGCATAAACTGTACCTAATATACCAAGCGGTATAACAAATAGGATGGATATTGGCACTGTCCAGCTTTCATATAGTGCAGCCAATGATAAGAACACAACAATTATTGAGATAATATAAAGTGTAGTTGTTTGTGAACCAGTTTGGCGTTCTTGATAAGAAATATCTGTCCAGTCAAAAGTATAACCATTAGGTAATATCTCGTTAGATATTTGCTCCATAATAGCCATTGCTTGACCAGAACTTAAACCTGGCGCCGCAGAACCACTGATCCCCATTGCTGCAACTCCATCGTATCGAACAAGCGATGGCGAACCATAACTTTTTGAAGTGGTGGCAAAAGCATCGTAAGGTACCATTTCACCTTTTTGATTTTTCACATGCCAATAACTAAAGTCATCAGGTAGCATTCGATATGGTGCATCAGATTGCAAATACACTTTTTTAACTCGGTTATTGTAGACAAAGTCATCAATATAAGCCGAACCTAGAGCCGTTGATAATACGGTATTTACACTACTGACTGATACCCCTAAAGCTTGAGCTGTTTCAAAATCAACATTAATTTTGTATTGTGGTACATCTAACATACTACCAGGTCGAACTTGTTGCAAACTAGGGTTGTGGCTAGCAGCACCTAACACTTTGAAGAATGTTGCCATTAATGCTTCATGTCCTAGACCAGCTGAATCTTTAAGCATATAAGAGAAACCATTTGCCATACCGAGTGAAGGTACCGCTGGTAAATTTGTAATAATAACTCGACCATCAGTAACGGTAGATGCAAATCCATAACCACTTGCAACAAGTGCATCGACTTTTTGATCGGAACGTTTACGTTCGTCCCAATCTTTTAATCGAATAAAACCAAGCCCCATATTTTGACCACGACCGATCATACTAAAGCCGGCAACGGTAAATACCTCTTTAACAGAGTCTGCTTTTTTTGTCGTATAAAATTTAGTCGTTTTATCTAATACTGCCATGGTTTGCTCTAATGTCGCACCGGGTGGCAATTCTACCATAACAATAAGCACACCTTGGTCTTCGTTAGGCAAGAACCCTGTTGGTAAGCGCTGGAAACCAAAAATAAGGCCAATAACAATCAGAATGTAACAAACAAAGCTGATTAAAGGGTAACGAATAAATTTAATTACGCCTTTTTCGTATAGATGTAAACTTTTATTATAAAAGTTGTTAAACCAACCAAAAAAGCGTTGAGTGAATTCACTTAACCAAGTAAATGGAGGAATAGTGGCTAATTTTGCCGCGATTGTTTGTTTGACTACAACACCGTCTTTGGCTGGTGCTTTTAAAATTTGAGCACAAAGAGCAGGTGTTAATACGATCGCCATTAAAACCGAGAGTGACATCGCCGTAACAATAGTGATGGAGAACTGACGATAAATACCACCCGCAGCACCACCATAGAATGCCATTGGCACAAATACTGCCGAAAGTACTACGGCAATCCCCACTAATGCTGAGGTTATTTGTTCCATCGACTTGACTGTTGCTTGATAAGGCGACAACCCTTCGTCATGCATAATACGCTCAACATTTTCAATAACCACAATAGCATCGTCGACCAATAGACCGATTGCCAATACCATCGCGAACATTGATAAAGTATTGATAGTAAAGCCACATATATATAACACCGCAAAGGTACCCAATAATACAACCGGTACGGTGATTGTCGGAATTAGAGTTGAACGAAGGTTTTGCAAAAACACATACATTACGATAACAACTAAGATAATTGCTTCAATTAATGTATGAACCACATTACTAATCGACAATTTAACAAATGGTGTTGTATCGTAAGGATAAGCAAATTTAATATCTTCGGGAAAAATTTTAGATAATTCCTGAATTTTTTTATCAACTTGTTCTGAAGTATTTAATTGGTTAGCACCCGTTGCTAAATAGATCCCCAGACCTGCTGATGCATTACCATTGTAACGAGAAATAAAATTATAATCGGCCGCACCGATTTCAACATTGGCAATATCTTTTAATAAGACATTTGAACCATCGGTATTTACGCGAACCAAGATATTCTGAAATTGCTCAGGCGTTTTTAAACGAGATTGTGCTGTAATTGTAGCGTTAAGTTCTTGGCCTTCAGTCGAAGGTAAAGCACCTAATTGACCTGCGGTAACCTGAGCATTTTGTGCTTGAATTGCGGCAGTAACTTCTTCAATTGATAAATTAAAATAATTTAATTTATTTGGATCTAGCCAAATACGCATAGCATATTCAGAACCAAATAGCTGTGTATCTCCTACCCCTTGAACACGACGAATAGGATCTTGTACGGTAGAATAAACAAAGTCAGCAATATCTGCTTGTGTTTTCTGTGGGTTTGTCGAATAAAAACCAATAACCTTTAAAAAGTTAGTGTTATTTTTAGCAACCGACACCCCATTTTTTTGCACACTATCAGGTAAGCGTGATTTAATACTTTCTACTTTGTTTAATACTTGTACTTGCGCAAAATCAGGATTTGTTCCAGGTGCAAAGGTTAATGTAGTTTGAACCACACCTTGTGCACTACTGGTTGATTTCATATAAATCAAATTATCTAAACCTGTTAAATTTTGTTCAATCAACTGCGTTACTGTATTTTCAATTGTTTGCGCATCAGCACCTGGATAAGTTGCCGTTACGGTAACAGCAGGCGGGGCAATATCCGGATATTGTTCGACAGCTAGCAACTTTATACATAAAGCACCGCCTAACATCATCATGATAGCAATAACCCATGCAAAAACAGGTCTATCAATAAAAAACTTAGCCATAATTAAATCTACCCCTGTTTTATTTCATACTGTTTTTGATGATATTGTCTAACTGATCTTGTGATAAAGTAGCTGGCTCACCCACGATTTGTCCTTTCATTGGTTGTCCCATTTCAACAGCGGTTAAGTTAAGTAAGCCTGTTGTAATAACTTGTTCTCCAACATTAATGCCTTTAGTTACCACCCAATAACCACTTACACCCGTGTAAATTTGGATACCTTGACGATACTCAATTGAATTATCGGGTTTTAGAATTTTAGCGGTATATTCACCTTTAACATTACTGGTAATACCTTGTTGTGGAACAAGTACAGCATTTTTAATATAGCCAAGAGTCAATTGCGGTTTAACAAACATACCAGGTAAAATTTTGCCTTCAGTATTGGCAAATTGAGATCGCAATGTAACCGTTCCAGTCGTTTCATTAACAGTCATATCAGAAAACTTGATATTGCCAGGTAACGCATATTTAGACCCATCATTAAAGTATAATTCTACATTATCCCCTTTTGCTGGTTCATAAATAACGTTTTCTTCTTGAAGATATTTATTATATCGGGTTGCAGCTTCGGTCATATCAACATAAATCGGATCAAGCTGTTGAACTAATGCTAGCGGGTTTGCTTGTCCAGCTGACACTAACGCGCCTTCGGTTACACTTGATTTACCAATGTAACCATCAATAGGCGAATACACTTTCGTATAATCTAAATTAACTTTGGCTGTATGTTCTGCTGCTTGAGCAACTAATACACTTGCTTCCGCCTGTTTTGCATCAGCGGCAGCCTTATCATAATCTTGTTGGCTGATCGATTTGGTTGTCAATAATCCTGCATAACGTTTTAAAGTCAGTTGCGCAATATTGGCATTCGCTTTGGCACTGGCAACACTAGCAACGGCACTATCATAATTAGCCTGATAAATTGCTGGATCGATTTGATAAAGTGATTGGCCTGCTTTGACATTCGAACTTTCTTCAAATTCGCGTTTTAGCACAATACCGCCAACCTGAGGTCTAATTTCAGCAATTTGAGACGCAACCACGCGACCAGGTAAACTGATTTTTAAGGTGAAGTCCAAAGGTTCAACTTTAAAAACGGTTACTTTTGGTATTTGATTATTACCGCCCTGTGATTTGCTATTATCACAACTAGTTAATAAAAGTAGACTGCTTAATGCTACTGGTACGGTTAATAATAGTTTGTTAAATCTCATATCAAAATGACCTCAGTAAACTTAATAATTATTTTTTTTAATAACATTGAATGTAATTCAAAAGTAACCGGGGATTTTACAAAAAATATGCATAAATTGTAAGTATCTTTACAGCTTAATAGCACAGAGTTCTAAAAAATGCCAAACTAAGTGATGATAGTAAAAAAATGATATTGGTTATTATGCTTTTTTAAAGAAATAAAGTACTATGTGTTAATTGATTTTTTGTGCTATAAAATAGTTTAGATAAAATGTTATACTAATAAGTAAAACGGTAAACCTAGCTTTTCAAGTGATATTAATTTGTATTTACTAAGAATAACTAAAAAATTTACAGGTGTTATACTCCGTAATCATTTTTATTCAAAAATAGTTTTGAATAATTTGAGTCTATATTTAATTTAATTCTGAGATGGTTATTATGGATAATTTACGTATTGTTCTAATTGTTGTTGCGTCCTTGGTCATTATTGCATTATTGATTCATGGATTTTGGATCAATAAAAAGGAACGCTCTTCTTTATTTAATTCTGATAAAAGGAAGAAAAACCAGCAAAATGCTCAACAGTATGAAAATAGCTATATCGATGATATAGAAGAAGATGATGTGATATTAATCACACCTAAAAACAAAAAAAATAGTGAAAGTGTAGATAAAAACACACCGGATGAACTCGTTCAAGAAACCATGCCTAAGCAAGAGGATCTATTTGTTAACAATCATCATCAAGAACCAACAACACAAGATCCAGCTCCAAAAGAGCCAAACATAAGCATGAACCATGATCTATTTGACGATGAACCCTTAAAAACTGAAGCTAATGTATCGATAGAAAAAGCTGATGCTAAACGTGGCGATAAAATTCAACCGGCTACCCAAAAAACAAAACCAGAAAAACTTAACATCAATAAAAATGATGAAGATAAAACCGAAATTATTATCTTAAACATTAAAGGCATCAACGGTAAGTTATTACAAGGCGATGTATTATTAGGCAGTATTATGCAATCAGGGTTTCAATTTGGTGATATGCGAATTTTCCATCGGCATGTTGACCCTGCCGGTAATGGCCCAATACTTTTTAGTTTGGCAAATATGGTTAATCCAGGCTATCTCGATCCTGAAACCATGCACGAATTTACAACGCCGGGCGTTTCAATTTTTATGGTTGCACCGACTCAAGGTAACAATCAACAAAACTTTAAACTGATGTTACAAACTGCCCAACGTATTGCTGATGATGTTAATGGTGTTGTGTTAGATGATGAACATCATATGCTGACACCACAAAAAATTGATAGTTACAAAGAACGCATCAAAAAAGCGTGTAACGAAATTTAACCCCAACGTCTTTTCAGTAATCATTCTTCACTACCACCGTCAATGTAATTTGATGGTGGTAATTAAAACTTCGAACAGCTTATAAAATTGGCTGTTTGGAAATAATAATTATCTTGTCTGACAAAATCAGAGTACTAGGAATGTGATAATCTTTTAACGCTCATGTATTAATTTAAGAGTCGAACACTATGCCATTATCAAATAAACCCGAAAATACTGCACACCAAACTATACCGAATGAAGACATCAAACAACAAATAGTATCATTACGTGCTTTAATTAGACATCACGAATACTGCTACTATGTTCTTGATACTCCTGAAATCCCTGATGTGGAGTATGATAAATTATTCAAACAACTTCAGTCATTGGAACAGCAATATCCTTCACTGATTACGCCTGACTCGCCTACCCAGCGAGTAGGCGGTAGTCCGTTAGCACAATTCTCAACAATTAAGCATCAAATACCAATGTTATCATTAGATAATGTATTTGATGAATCGAGTTTTCTTGCCTTCAATAAACGAATTAAAGATCGATTGAATTTACCAGAAAATCAGTCTGTTGAATATTGCTGTGAATTAAAACTTGATGGATTAGCAGTAAGTTTACTCTATGAAAAGGGTAAATTTGTACAAGCGGCAACACGCGGTGATGGTACTACAGGCGAAGATATCACAGCTAATGTTAAAACAATTAAAACGATTCCTTTAGTGTTAATTGGTGACAATATCCCTGAACGTTTAGAAGTTCGAGGTGAAGTGTTTATGACACATAAAGGATTTGAAAAACTCAATGCAGATTCGCAAAAACATAATGAAAAACTATTTGCAAATCCTCGTAATGCCGCAGCTGGATCACTGCGACAATTAGATCCTAAAATTACCGCTAAAAGACCTTTAACCTTTTTTTGTTATGGAGTTGGTATTGTTGAAGGCGCGAGTTTACCCGATACCCATTATCAACGTTTGATGCAGTTTAAAGCATGGGGATTACCGGTTAGTAATAAAGTTGAAATTCGCCAAGGTGCACAAGCCGCGCTAAATTATTTTAATCAAGTTGGTCAAGAAAGAATGTCACTTGGGTTTGACATCGATGGCGTTGTGATTAAGGTTAATAGTATTTCATTACAAAATGAGCTTGGCTTTGTAGCTAGAGCACCGCGTTGGGCAACAGCATTTAAGTTTCCGGCGCAAGAAGAAGTGACGCAATTAAAAAAAGTTGACTTCCAAGTTGGAAGAACTGGTGCGATAACGCCAGTTGCAAGGCTTGAACCAGTCTCGGTTGCCGGCGTTATTGTCAGTAATGCTACCCTTCACAACAACGATGAAATAATCAGATTAGACATTCGTGAAGGCGATTATGTTACAGTACGTAGAGCCGGAGATGTTATTCCCAAAATTGTCTCGGTAATACTTGATCGTAGACCAGCTGATAGTAAAGCAATTACCTTTCCAACCCATTGCCCAATTTGTGGCTCGTTAATTGTTCGAGATGAAGGACAAGCGATATCACGCTGTGCGGGTGGATTAATTTGTCCAGCTCAACGAAAAGAAGCGCTTAAACATTTTGTTTCACGTCGAGCGATGAACGTTGATGGTATGGGCGATCGACTCATTGAACAGCTTGTCGATAAAGATTATGTTAAAACACCTGTTGATCTCTATAAATTAACACTGCCAATGTTATGCTCTTTAGATAAAGTAGGCGAAAAATTGGCTAATAACTTATTAAATGCATTAGCCACATCTAAAAATACGACATTAAACCGTTTTATTTTTGCATTGGGTATTCCTAATGTGGGTGAAGTAACAGCTGAAAATTTAGTTAATCAATTAGGTGATTTAAAAGCGATTGAAAGTGCTTCACTCGAACAATTACAAACCGTCAATGATATTGGTGCAGTGATTGCCGAAAGTATTATTGATTTCTTTCAAGAACCGCATAATCGTGATGTAATAACGCAATTAACGAGCGATGAAATCGGTATTCATTGGCCTGCGGTTTCCCCACAATCTCCAATTAGTAACATCAATTCACCGTTTTTAGGTAAAACTGTGGTGCTAACAGGTACATTATCGAGTTTAACCCGTGATGAAGCAAAAGATAGATTAAAACAATTAGGCGCTAAAGTGGCGGGTAGCGTCTCTAAAAATACCGATATGGTTGTTGCTGGTGAATCTGCCGGTTCAAAATTAGACAAAGCCCAACAGCTGGGTATAACAATCATTGATGAGCAAGAGTTTATCCATTTACTTAATGAATAAATAACAAATATACTGGCATCTATTTCACTATTTATTGAAAATAGTGAAATAGCGAAAACTAAGGAGAATGTCATGCCATTATTAGATAGTTTTAAAGTCGATCATACTAAAATGAACGCACCTTTTGTCCGTATTGCTAAAACAATGAAAACCCCTAAAGGTGATGATATTAGTGTATTTGATCTTCGTTTTACTGTTCCCAATAAAGAGTTATTGCCAGAAAAAGGCATTCATACATTAGAACATCTATTTGCAGGATTTATGCGCGATCATCTTAATAGTGATAAAGTCGAAATTATTGATATCTCGCCAATGGGATGTCGAACCGGATTTTACATGAGCCTGATAGGTAAACCAGAAGAATCACGAGTGGTAGATGCATGGCTACAATCTATGCAAGATGTATTAAATGTTGAATCACAAAAACAGATTCCCGAATTGAATGAATATCAGTGTGGGACTTACAAAATGCACTCACTAGATGAAGCAAAAGCAATTGCACATAAAATTATTCAGTCAGGAATTGGAATTTGCAATAATCATGATATTGCATTAACTGAAGAACAACTCGTAACAATCAATCAATAAGGAAATAATATGCCAAATGTTGTTATTGACTTTTTAGAAGGTCGCACTATAGAACAAAAAAGAGAAATGGCAAAACGTGTAACCAATGCTATCGCCGAAACGCTAAATTGTAAGCCTGAAGCAGTACAAATTATTATGCACGAAATTTCAAAAGACCAAATTGCGAATGGTGGTGTTTTGCGGTGTGATAAAGATTAATTAAACTCAAGACTCAATTTATACTCAATCAAAAAATAAAAAGCGTTTGTCATAATTTATGGCATATCATGCACATTTCATTTAAAACCTTAAAAATCATTCTGTTTTTAAGGTTTATCTATTTTAAATCTTGGGCAACGTTTGTAATATTGAACATGATATAAAATACTTAGTGATTGCAATGAAGGTGAAGTAAATGCCCCATTTTACTGACTTTGGTTGCCAGATAGTGCTCATTATTAGGATTTTCACCCACTTCTAACGGCACCCTTTCAGTAATTTTTATGCCTGCTTGTTCAAGCACTCTTATTTTTTCTGGATTATTGGTTAATAGTCTAATATCAGATACACCAAGTAATGTTAGCATGTCTGCGCAGAGCGTAAAGTCACGTTCGTCAGCAGCAAACCCCAGCTGCTCATTCGCTTCTACTGTATCTAGTCCTTGATCTTGCAGAGCGTAAGCGCGAATTTTATTAAGCAAACCAATATTGCGACCTTCTTGACGATGATAAAGTAAAATTCCCCGTCCTGCTTGTGCTATCTGTTTTAAAGCCGCCTCTAGCTGAAAACCACAATCACAACGTAAACTAAATAGCGCATCGCCAGTTAGGCACTCTGAATGAATTCTTGTTAATACCGGCTCTTTATTTGCAATATCACCCAAAACTAACGCCACATGATCCTTACCAGTTGCAATTTCTTCAAATCCCACAATAGTGAAACATTCCCATGGGGTTGGCAGTTTTGCTTGTGCAACAAGTTTTAATTGCATCATTATCTCCGTATTGAATAAAACTTAAATAGAATTTTTTAAAAAACTCTCTTCCATGCTAAAATATATAGCAATTTGTGCTTAATTGAGTTTTAAATGGGGTTAATAATAAAAAAAACAATAGCCACGCTGGCTATTTTCTTAGTTATACCTTTAGTAATTATAGCTATAAATTGGCATTGGCAACCAGAATCATTAAATAATACATCCAAATTTTTTTTCGTCATAACAGAAACGGCAAGTTTTCCTTGGGCAATAATAACATCATTCGTTTTGTTTATCCTGTTTTGCTTATTATTAAACATTAAAACGACAAAAAAAATAGTATTAATAGGAATACTTCTTGTGGGTGCAATACTAACGGGGCAAATGATTAAAGCTGTTATCAAATCTCAAACGGCAGAATCTCGACCCTATGTATTATGGATGAATAAACAATATCAGTTAAGTGATGATAAATTTTATTCGTTGGCTAAATCGGAAAAAAAACAACTCATTGATCAGTTATTGACTAATTCCAACATGATTCCAACTTGGTTACGTGAACATTGGCAAAACGAAACAGGTTATTCATTTCCATCAGGACATACTTTATTTGCAGTAACATGGGCTTTTTTAGCAGTAACATTATTAGGCTTTAAACGCCATTATATTGTGGTCTATATGTTGATTATTTGGGCATTATTAATTGAAATTAGTCGATTATGTTTGGGTATGCACAGCCCAGTTGATCTGTTGTGTGGTGTTTTAGTTGCTTGGATCATTTCATTAATTTGCTATTTTTATGCACAAAAATATCATATAGTAGATAACTGATAATTAGCGTAAACCGTGTTGAAATAATATTTGAGAATAACGCTCATTTTAAATAACGTTAAAATAATAAAAAGGTTATTATTATGAAATTTATTATATCCATTCTATTGATAATTATTATTTTTGCCCTATCTATTTCGGTAGGCGCATTCAATGATGAAGTGGTAACATTTAACTATTTATTTGCTAAAACCGAATTAAGATTATCAGTTTTATTGGCGCTATTTTTTGGCTCTGGCTTTATTATTGGAATGATATTAACAGGAATTTTCTTTATTAAATTAAAACTACAACATTCTTCAACAAAACGTAAATTAAATAAATTACAAAAAAAATATGATGATAGTATAGCTGATCATCAAAAAGATAATTTAATTAAACCTCATCAAGAATAAAATATTATGTTTGAATTGTTATTTCTATTATTACCTATTGCTGCCGCTTACGGTTGGTATATGGGCGATAGAAATGCTAAACAAAAATATACAAATCAATCAAATCGACTATCTCGAGAATATGTAGATGGTCTTAACTTTCTTTTATCTAACCAAAAAGATAAAGCTGTCGATCTGTTCCTTGATATGCTTAAAGAAGATGAAGGCACGTTAGAAGCACATCTGACTTTAGGCAATTTATTTCGTTCTCGTGGCGAAGTAGATAGAGCGATACGAATCCATCAAGCATTAATGGAAAGTTCATCCCTCTCTTTTGAACAACGATTATTAGCCATTCAACAACTTGGACGTGATTATATGGTTGCAGGTCTTTATGACCGCGCTGAAGAGATGTTTTTACAACTCATTGATGAAGAAGATTTTCAACAACATGCGTTACAACAACTTATTTTTATTTATCAATCAACCAGTGAATGGATTAATGCAATTAATACTGCCACCAAGTTGGTTAAACTCGGCAATACAAAATACAAAACAGATATAGCACAATTTTATTGTGAGTTAGCTTCGCTTGCTATCGCCAATGAAGACCTTGAAAAAGCGTATAGTTTATTACAAAAATCGGCAGCAGCCGATGCTAAGTGTGCTCGAACCTCATTGATGTTAGGACGCGTATTGATTGTGCAAAATAAAATTGAACAAGCAATTGAATCATTCAAACAGATACTTGAACAAGATAAAGCCTTTATCGGTGAAGCTTTACCTTTATTAAAAGAGTGTTATCTTAAATTAAATAAAGAAGACGAATTTCAGCAGTTTTTACAATTATGTGTTGATCAAGATTCAGGCAATGTCGCTGAACTCATGCTTGCCGATATCATTGAAAAAAAGAGAGGTCTTGATGCAGCACAGAACTATATGTATCGAGAGTTATTAAAACACCCTAATTTAAAAGGGTTTTATCGTTTAATGGATTACCATGTTGCCGATGCCGAACAAGGTCGAGCAAAAGAGAGCCTATTATTGTTACGTAATATGGTAGGTGAACAAATAAAAATAGTACCAAATTACCGTTGTCAAAAATGTGGATTTACGGTTAATTCAATTTACTGGTTATGCCCTGGTTGTCGTTCATGGTCTACAATTAAACCTGTTCGTGATTTTGAACAGCATTCTGAAAAATAAAGAGTTTTTTATGTTTTTAATCGATTCGCACTGTCATTTAGATAGTTTAGACTTTAATACTAAGTCAATTGAGCAAGTACTACAAAAAGCAACTGAAAATGATGTTAAACACTGCTTAAGCGTAGCAACAACCTTATCTGGTTATGAATCAATGAAGCGCATACTGACACCTTACACTAATCAATGTTCTTTTTCGTGTGGTATTCATCCCCTTAATCTTGATGACGAACCTTATGACGCTGACCGCTTCGAAAATTTGGCTAAAGAAGAGAATGTTGTCGCTTTAGGTGAAACAGGACTTGATTACTATTATCAGCAAGATAATCTAGAGCTTCAACAGCATAATTTTATTGAACATATACGTCTTGGAAGAAAGCTTAGCAAGCCAATCATCGTCCATACACGAAATGCCAGACAAGATACATTAACAATCTTAAAAGAACAGCACGTCCATTCAGGTGTGTTACATTGTTTCACCGAAGATATTGATACGGCAAAAAAACTATTAGACTTAGGTTTTTATATCTCTTTTTCAGGCATTATTACCTTCAAAAATGCCGAAGCGTTAAGAGAAGTGGCAAAATTTGTGCCATTAGATCGTATTTTAATCGAAACTGATTCACCCTATTTAGCTCCAGTACCTTATCGTGGTAAAGAAAACCAACCTGCTTATGTGCGGGAAGTTGCGCAATATTTATCGGTTCTCAAAGGTATTTCTTTAGCGCAACTAGCACAGCAAACCACTTATAATTTTTGTCAATTATTCAATCTTCGAGGAAAGTTAAATGAAGTATAAATTAGCTATTGATTGGGACCATTTTCTAGCAAATTATTGGCAAAAAAAACCCGTTATTTTACGAAATGCCTTTGCGGAGTTTGTCGATCCAATCACACCCGATGAACTTGCTGGACTCGCGATGGAAGAAGAGCTTGATAGCCGAATTGTGACGAATAAAAATGGAAAATGGGATGCTAAATTTGGTCCTTTTACGCATTACGATGATCTTGGTGAGGATCACTGGAGTTTATTAGTGCAAGCGGTAGATCATTGGCATGAACAGGCAGCAACGTTAGTTGAACCGTTTAAGTGTATTCCTCATTGGCAATTTGAAGATCTTATGATTTCTTATGCAACAAAAGGGGCTGGTGTTGGACCGCATATTGACAACTATGATGTTTTTATCATTCAAGGTATGGGATGTCGACGTTGGCAAGTTGGCGATCGTAATCCTAATTACAAACAGTTTAGTGCTCACAAAGCGCTATTACATGTAGAAGCTTATCAGCCGATTATTGATGAAGAAATCACCGCCGGTGATATTTTATATATTCCAATTGGCTTTCCACATAATGGTGTATCAATTGGCGAATCACTAAGTTATTCAGTTGGCTTTAGAACGCAAACTTCACAAGAATTATTAAGTGGTTTTGCTGATTATGTGATTGATAACTTACCAAATGGGATTTTTTATCAAGATCCAGACTTAAAATTACCAAGCGATCCTTATCGTATCGAGCCCTATGAGCTAGAAAAACTACAAGGGCAAATGATCGACCTCATCAAAAACCCAGACTTATTCAATGACTGGTTTGGTAAACACATCACAATACCTATGCATGATCTTAACATCATCCCGGCAGATCCCGCCTATGAGCTAGATGAATTTGAAGAAATTCTAAAATCTGGTGCCGAACTACATCGTGTACCGAGTATACGTATTGTAAAAATAGAGGATACGGCTTATATCAATGGTGAAAAAATACCCTTACCGATGGAAACCATCGACCTATTATGTGAAACCGATGTACTTTACTACGAACAATTACAAGATGAACAAACCCTAAATGTCATGTTAAAATTGGTCAATCTTGGTTACTGGTATTTTGACGAAGAGTAAATTTTGTTCAAAAACTATTGGCTAAAAAAAGCTACCCGAAAAAACTGCAAAATGGCGAAATTATCGGCTAATTTGTCTAAAAAATTAGATAGTTATAAAATTTAACCAAATAATTTCGCCTCAATAAAAATAAACAAAATAAAACCGACTAATTTCGGCTTTTCATTTGGATTTTTATTACTTTTAAGTATATACTTGCCCCGCTTTAAAATACCCGCCTGTTTAATGATGAATTACATCATAAATGCTTTTTATTAGTGAACGATCTTTTTAACAACTAGAGGTACACATGAATAATGAAACAATCCTAGTCAAGCAAGCCGAAAGTGAAAACCAGAAAATTACCCCATATCAAAAAAAGACGCTTTTCGCATCTACAGTTGGTTATGCTCTAGATGGTCTAGACATGATGATTTTAGGTGTTTGTTTTAGTCTCATCGCTGCGACCTATAATCTGACAAAAGCAGATCTGGGTACTTTGACCTCTGTCACGCTTTTAGGTGCGGTAATCGGTGGTATTTTATTCGGTATACTTGCTGACAAATATGGTCGGGTAAGGGTTTTTTCTTGGACTATTTTAATTTTCTCTTTATTTACTGGACTTTGTGCGCTCTCCCCTAATTACGAATGCTTTTTAATTTTTCGATTTCTAAGTGGGCTCGGTTTAGGTGGCGAATTTGGCATTGGCATGACACTTGTTTCAGAAAGTTGGCCTAAAAGCAAGCGCTCAAGAGCAACTTCTATTGTCGCATTAGGCTTTCAATTAGGTATTATTTTAGCAGCACTAACAGTCAACTTTATTGGTGAAGTTTATGGTTGGCGCTGGGCTTTTGCGATGGGAGTATTGCCTGCTTTATTTGTTGCTTGGACACGTAAAGGACTAAAAGAACCCGAAATTTGGCAAAATTTAAAAAATCAAAATAAAAATAAAATCGCAATTAACAAGTTATTTAAAACACCAAAAACGACAGCCACTACTATTGGTTTAACCATAGCCTGCGCGGTACAGAATTTTGGCTTTTATGGACTGATGGTTTGGATGCCAAACATGATTGCAACTGAATTAAAATTACCGTTCAAAAACACTATGTTTTGGACCATCTCAACAACGATTGGGATGTCATTAGGGATTTTAATCTTTGGTTGGCTATGTGACAAATTTGGTCGGCGCCCTTCTTATATTGTTTTTTTACTGGTTTCTGCTATATCGATTTGGTTTTACTTTCACCAAACAGATATGGTGATTCTTATTATATTTGGTTCTGTAATTGGCTTTTTTGTCAATGGAATGATGGGCGGTTATGGCGCATTGCTTGCTGAACACTACCCAACAGATGCAAGATCAAGTGCCGAAAACATTATTTTCAATGTTGGACGGGGAATTGCTGGCATATCGCAAGTTTTGATTGCTTATTTAGCCACTGTTTATTCCATCAGTTATGCCTTAGCGTTACTTTCGACCGCTTATTTACTGTCTGCGGCTGCATTTATCTTTTTAATCCCCGAAACAAAAGGTAAGACATTAGAATAATACAAAAAAACAGGGCTACTGCCCTGTTTAAATAACTTAGCCGATTAATCAAAAAAATATTAATTAGTGTTACATGAAGCAGGGGTTAATGTTACGCTAAATATTTTTTCATCATTAATATAATAGCTATGAACGGCACCATTAGGAAATGCACCTCTAAACTCTTTAATTTGTTGATTATCCGAACAGTAAACCTTTTTCAAACTTTCAGTTGTCATTTTTTCGGTTTCAGGGATTTGCAATGAATCCTTAGATACATTAATGATATAGCGATAATTAATTACATCATTATCTTTAAAGATATCAACTAAGCTAGTTTTTGAATCAACTTTAGCTGGGAGTACTTTTTTTGCCTCACTAATAATTAAATCTTGTAATTTAGTGAGATCAGCTTTATCAGGCGCCTTTACCTTATTACTATTATCACAACCGAACAAAACAACACACATTAAAGCTATTGAAGTGATTTTTAAGAATTTCATATAATATATTCCTTAGTTATTATTTCGTTGATTATAAATTAGATAGTTTTACAAACGTATATAGCGCATTTTTTATATTATTACCACATAAATTTATGTACAGACAATAAAGTTATAGAATATTCTTCGCCAACACATAAAACTTGTAACACATTAATTGAAAAAAGCGACAAAGAAGGCTAAAACGCTAACAAGCTTTTACTCGTGATAGTTACCCCATCGATTCATCCATAAAAAATATAACTAATTTTTTGCTCATAGCCATTTTTTTAAAAATTAAAGCGTATTTTGTGCTTTTAAGCGATTTCTTCAATTCACTATTTAAATAAAAAGGGCTTTAATTCGCCCTTTTAACATAAAATTACCCATAATTTTACAATGGTTGCACCCCATTGAAAGCATTATTTATTATCGCAATCGCTTGGTTTTAACGTTAACGTTAATGCTTTATCGTTATTGATGTAATAATTATGAGTCTCCCCTTGAGTAAAAGCAGTTCTTATTGCGCTAATGCCAATATCTTTACCGCAATAGAAAGTTTTTAATTTAGCTAACATTGCGTTTTGATTAGTCTGAGCTTGTAATGCATCTTTAGTGAGGTTGTTTACCGAATATTTATAACTAATCATATTATCGTCTTTCGCAACATCGACTAAAGTGACATTTTGATCAATACCTGAAGGTAATTTTTGTTTTACTGCTTTAATAATAAGATCTTGAGCAAGATTATAATTACCGTCCTTTATTTGATTGAGAATATTTTCTGTTTCTAACTTCGTTTTATCGTATAAATCTTGGGCTTTGTCACCTACGGCAGAACTCGTGTCTACCACTTGTTGTTTAATATCATCCATCTTAGATTTTGAATCATCACAATTGACTAAAAATAACCCCATTATTGATAGAACGATTACTTTGTATGTTTTCATTGTAAAACCCTTTTAAATGTGGAGAATTGTTGAATATTTCTAATGCCTGAAAATAGCGGCATCTAAATAATTTAATGTATATAAAACTCATTGATTAAACTTCAATTTTTAATGGTTGATAAATCAATCTGCTTATCATGGCAGTTATGGATTAATTAGTGTGATAACCACCTGTTACGCCATAAGTTTCGGCTGTAGTATAACTGGACTCTTCACTTGCTAAATGTACATACACGCCACACAGTTCAACAGGTTGACCAGCGCGTTGTAAAGGTGTTTGTTTACCAAATTCTGGAATCGCTTCACTTGGCTGCCCACCACAAATTTGTAATGGTGTCCAAACAGGGCCTGGGGCTACACAATTCACACGAATGCCTTTACTTGCCAATTGTTTAGCCAGTCCACGAGAAAAGGCAATAATAGCAGACTTGGTTGAAGCATAATCAAGAAGATTTCCACTCGGTTGGAATGCTTGAACTGATGATGTAGTAATGATTGTTGAGCCTGGTTTTAAATAATTTAACGCCGCTTTAACTACCCAAAATAATGAAAATACATTTATTTCAAAGGTTTTTACAATTTGCTCAGTGGTCAATTTCGCAATATCTTCGACTGCAGTTTGTTTGCCAGCAACCAATGTTAAGTTATCTAATCCACCAAGCTTATCATGCGCTTGTTTAACCAGTTTTTTACAAAAAGATTCATCACTTAAATCACCTGGAATCAATACCGCTTTGCGGCCAACAGATTCAATTACTTTAGCAACTTCCTCAGCATCCTTTTGTTCAAACGGAAGATAGTTTATTGCTACATCAGCGCCCTCTTTAGCATAAGCGATTGCCGCAGCACGACCTATGCCAGAATCCCCACCGGTTACTAACATTTTTCGACCAGCTAAACGTTGGTGCCCTTGGTAACTTTTTTCACCACAGTCTGGAATGGGTTTCATATCACATTGTAGCGCGGGCGCGGTTTGTTTTTGCTTTTGAAATTTTGTGTGGTGATATTTTGTCGTTGGATTATAAATTTGTTCACTCATCGTTTTTTCTCCTAAGTTAAATACGTTTTTACAAATCAAAATAACTCTAATAAAATCATTAAGATAAAACAAAATACTATTTCGAAAAATTATGCAGTAAATAAATTAAATATATGTGATGGTAAAACTTATTATTTGTTTTTATATCATCACCCTCATGTAGGAATGGAATATTGGGTGAATTGTTATAGATAGCTATCCTTGGCAGGTTAATAGGACCGTGAATAATATTAAACGTTGAATTATTTATTGGTGAAATATTATTCTTTTTTAGTCTAGCAAATAAATTGATATTAAGCCAGATATAACCAATTACATTAGCTTGTTATTATTTGAATTCGTCAGTTTGTTAAAACTAAAAATATTGTCTATAAGCATAAATATACTATCTCTCTTTCTGTGTAGAAATTAGACGTGACCGATTTAATCTTCGTCACAGTCATCAGGTTGTAATTCAACGATGATTATTTCTTGATCATCAATATAATAATGATAATTTGCACCGTTTGGAAAAAAATGTTTTAGCTGTTTCACTTCGTCATTATCACTACAATAAGTTCTAAGCAATTTATCCCGAATCGTATCTTGAGTCGTTGGTAATAAGAGAGCATATTTAGACATATCTTTGACTTCGTATTTATAATTAATAACGTCATCTTCTTTGTAAATATCAACCAAAGTGGTAAGTGCATCAACAAATATGGGTAATTTTTTTTTAACAGGATTAATGACTAAATCATCAACCGTGTTATTTTCCTTTGGTGATGAACTAGCATTATTATTCTTATTTGAAGGTGAATTTTTTTTCTTGTTATCACAATTAATTAACAAAAAACACATTAATAGCAAAGGAATTATCTTAAAATTCGTCATAGTTGTCTTTCCCTTTAAATTACTGAATAACCGATACTTTTGTATATAAATTTTATGCAGTCTTCTTTGAAAAGATAATGAAGAACGTTAGAAAATATTGTTAATAAAACAGCAATGAAACATCGCTAAAATGGCGTATTAATATGATTAAAAAATAATTATTAGAATTACTTAGTTTTGATTCTGAAATAATGTTTAATTAAAAATAACGTTTAACACGCTATTGTTAATCGATAAAATCACTGCTTTATAATTTGTGACTAAGCTAAAAGTTAACTATAAACGACTATTATTGATGTGTGACAAAAAATTTTTTACTGTTTAAGCTAATCTTATATTAATCTATTTTTATTTCATTGAATAGAGACAACAATTCAATTAATTGATCGTACTAGCTGACGTTATTGTTACCACGTTTGAGCAGAATTTTTCACAAGCTATACGCATTGATTAAAAAAAAGTTGCACTTTTTTTAAAAACGAGTATTTTGTTAAAAATAACTTTTTGAAAATGACATAATTTTAATATATAAGCTTATGAACTTTTTACGTAAAAACGTCCTCATTAATATCCTAGTCAGCGTGGTCATTATTCCTGCGCGGGGGCGTTTTTCGATGTAAAAATATGTTCATACATAGAATTAAAACCCCCGCCCCCAAAAGCGGGGGTTTTTTTATGAATAATAAACGAGCAGAATAGAATAAGTGAGGAAGAAATGTTAGGAACACAGTGGATAGTAAAAACCTTAAAAGAAAAAGGCGTAACTACCGTTTTTGGATATCCTGGTGGACAAATTATGCCTCTTTATGACGCGCTTTATGATGGTGGTATTGAACATGTTTTATGCCGCCATGAACAAGGCGCTGCTATGGCAGCCATAGGCTATGCCAGGGCCACCGGTAAAATTGGCGTTTGTATTGCAACATCAGGACCAGGGGCAACCAATATCATTACTGGACTTGCTGATGCGTTGATTGATTCGGTACCGATTGTTGCGATAACAGGACAAGTTCCAAATAAACTAATAGGTACAGATGCATTTCAAGAAGTGGATGTTTTAGGATTATCATTAGCTTGTACTAAACACAGTTATTTAATTGATCAAGCAGAAAACTTACCCAATATTTTAGAAGAGGCTTTTTATTTAGCCAATTCAGGCAGGCCAGGACCAATACTTATTGATGTTCCTAAAGATATTCAGCTTGCAGATCTTAATTATCAAAAATATTTATCACCAATCACAACTCATCCTAATCTTAATAATACTTCAAAATCCAATATCTCTCCTGCTGACATTGAACTCGCTAAAACCATGATATCCCAAGCTAAAAAACCTATGCTATATATTGGCGGTGGAGTTGGTTTATCTGGCGCGATTGACGAGCTTAGACAGTTTATGAATTTTACTCAAATACCGAGTGTATCAACACTTAAAGGTTTGGGCGCGGCTGATATCAATAATCCTTATTATTTAGGGTTAATTGGTATGCATGGTTCAAAAGCAGCTAATTTAGCTGTGCAAGAGTGTGATCTATTAATTGCTTTAGGCGTAAGATTTGATGACCGGGTCACGGGCAATTTAAATGAATTTGCTCGGCATGCCAAAGTGATTCATATTGATATTGATCAAGCTGAAATTAATAAATTAAAACAAACCCACTTAGGGTTACAAGGTGATATAAAAAGCGTTCTACCATCAATTCATCAAGCTGTTGCAATAGGTGACTGGCATAACAAAATCCAAGAATTGAAAAACCTATATCCCACTCGCTATGATCATCCAGGCGATCCAATTTATGCACCAGCATTATTAAAAACGCTATCTGAGCGAAAGTCGCCAACTACAATTGTAACAACTGATGTCGGTCAACACCAAATGTGGACAGCACAACATATGCAGTTTAATGATCCCAAAAATTTTATTACTTCAAGTGGACTCGGTACCATGGGATTTGGATTACCTGCGGCAATTGGCGCTCAACTCGCCAGACCTAATGACAGTGTAATTTGTATTTCTGGTGATGGTTCTATCATGATGAATATTCAAGAACTCACTACAATTAAACGCAAAAAGTTACCGATAAAAATTGTTTTAATTGATAATCAACGTTTAGGTATGGTAAGGCAATGGCAAGAGTTATTTTTTAACCAACGCTATAGTGAGACTAATTTATCTGATAATCCCGATTTTTTAATGTTAGCCAAAGCATTTGATATAACTGGTGAAAAAATAACAAAAAAATCTGAAATTGAACCAGCAATAACTAACATGCTAAATTCGCCTAATGCTTATTTATTGCATGTTTGCATTGATGAATTAGAAAACGTTTGGCCATTAGTACCACCTGGTGCATCTAATGAAAATATGTTAGATAAAAAGGGAAACAATAAATGATGAGTGAAAGAACGAAACAGCAGCTATGCATTAAAGCTTATGACAATTTAGGGGCACTAGAGCGTATTTTACGTGTCATACGTCATCGTGGTGCGCATATTGAAAACTTAACAATGCAAATTGAAGATCAACATATTTTTGCCTTAGTGTTGACATGCACCACCGAACGCAGCGTTGCAGCTTTATGCAATCAAATTAACAAATTAGTGGATGTTATTTCAGTTGAAATATGAATTTGTTTCATCGATAACTGTCGATGAAATAATAATTAAAAATAATATAGATATATTTAGAAAGTTAAACAAAGTTAATAGTATAATGCTTGACCTTTAAAAGAATAAAGATAAAGCAACATACTTGCTTAACAAAAAGTAAAATTGAGAGGAAAACAAAATGGGTACTACAGCGAAATCTGATTATATTTGGTTGAATGGTGAAATGGTTCCATGGGCTGATGCAAAAATACATGTCATGTCTCATGCTTTGCATTATGGTACCTCTGTTTTTGAAGGTGTGCGTTGCTATAACACACATAAAGGCCCAGTTATCTTTCGTCATAAAGAACATGCTCAACGATTATTAAATTCAGCCAAGATTTATCGTTTTCCTGTCCCTTATACGCTAGAAGAGATCATGGAAGCAACTCGCCAAGTCATCAAAAAAAATAATCTTGAAAGTGCATACATCCGCCCTTTAGTCTTTATTGGTGATGTTGGCATGGGCGTTATTCCACCAGCCGGCTACAAAACCGACGTGATGATCGCGGCGTTTCCATGGGGCGCTTATCTTGGTGAAGATGCCTTAGAACAAGGTATTGATGCAATGGTATCATCATGGAATCGTTTTGCACCAAATACCATCCCAGCAGCGGCTAAAGCGGGGGGTAACTACTTATCATCACTACTTATCGGATCAGAAGCTCGAGCTAATGGCTTCCAAGAAGGGATCGCGTTAGACGTAAACGGCCAGCTTTCTGAAGGTTCAGGCGAAAACTTATTTATCGTCAAAGACGGCATACTATTTACCCCATTACTATCATCATCCGCCCTACCAGGGATCACTCGTGATGCTATCATCAAACTTGCACATGATCTAGGAATTGAAGTACGTGAACAAACACTTTCACGTGAATCACTATACCTTGCTGACGAAGTATTTATGACAGGTACCGCGGCCGAAATCACACCAGTACGTAGTGTTGATCGAATCCAAGTTGGTATTGGTCGTTGTGGCCCAATCACAAAACAAATCCAACAAACTTTCTTTGGTTTATTTAACGGTAAAACCGAAGATAAATATGGTTGGTTAGATCCAGTTAAATAAACGTCATTTTCTAATCCACTAATTCATTTTAGTGGATTGGCTTTTTAAAGTTACGATACAAAATTATCAACCGATAGGAATCGGTCGCTTACATAAAAAAATTGGGAGCAAGAAATGCCTAAATATCGTTCAGCCACCTCTATAGAAGGTCGCAACATGGCGGGTGCCCGTGCCTTATGGCGTGCAACAGGCGTAAAAAATGAAGACTTTGGTAAACCTATTATTGCGGTGGTTAACTCATTCACACAATTTGTACCGGGGCATGTTCATTTAAAAGATATAGGTCAACTGGTAGCAAAAGAAATTGAAGCATGTGGTGGCATTGCTAAAGAATTTAACACAATTGCTGTCGATGACGGTATCGCCATGGGTCATGGTGGGATGCTTTACTCACTGCCATCACGAGAATTAATTGCTGACTCTGTAGAATACATGGTTAATGCCCATTGTGCTGACGCCATGATCTGTATTTCAAACTGTGACAAAATCACGCCAGGCATGTTAATGGCATCACTTCGTTTAAATATTCCAACGGTGTTTGTGTCTGGTGGTCCAATGGAAGCAGGAAAAACTAAACTTTCAGATCAAATTATTAAGTTAGATTTAGTTGATGCCATGATTCAAAGCGCAAATCCAAATGTCAGTGATGCTGATAGTAAAGCCATTGAGGAGTCTGCCTGTCCAACTTGTGGTTCATGCTCGGGCATGTTCACCGCAAATTCTATGAACTGCTTAACTGAAGCTTTAGGACTTTCATTACCGGGTAATGGATCGTTAGTTGCAACGCATAAACAGCGCGAACAGCTATTTTTAAAAGCAGCTAAACGCATAGTTGAAATCACGAAACGTTATTATGAACATGATGATGAATCTTACCTTCCGCGTTCTATTGCAACCAAATCGGCTTATGAAAATGCCATGTCTCTTGATATCGCTATGGGGGGTTCAACCAACACGGTGTTACACTTACTTGCCACTGCGCAAGAAGGTGAAATCGACTTTACTATGTCGGATATTGATAGATTATCTCGTAAAGTCCCGCATTTATGTAAGGTTGCGCCAAGTACAGCGCTGTATCATATGGAAGATGTACATAGAGCCGGTGGTGTTGTCTCTATCTTGTCTGAACTTGATAAAGCTGGATTACTAAATCGTGATGTTCACAATGTATTAGGACTCTCTTTACACGAAACCTTTGCACAATATGATATCACCCAAACCAAAGACGAATCAGTGAAAAAAATGTATCGAAGCGGCCCTGCCGGTATTCGTACAACGAAAGCATTTTCACAAGATTGCTATTGGGATAGTTTAGATGATGACCGTGTAAATGGCTGTATTCGCGACAAAGAACACGCTTATAGCCAAGATGGAGGTCTTGCCACACTTTATGGTAACCTTGCAGAAGATGGCGCAATTGTTAAAACAGCTGGCGTTGCGGCTGAAAACTTAGTATTCCGCGGCCCTGCTAAAGTTTACGAAAGCCAAGAAGATGCGGTTGATGCAATCTTGGGAGGACGAGTTGTTGAAGGTGATGTAGTTGTAATCATCTATGAAGGACCAAAAGGTGGGCCTGGCATGCAAGAAATGCTTTATCCGACCAGCTATTTAAAATCAATGGGATTAGGCAAAAAATGTGCACTTATTACTGATGGCCGATTTTCTGGCGGTTCTTCAGGTCTATCCATTGGTCATATTTCACCTGAAGCGGCTAATGGTGGGTTAATAGGATTAGTCCGTGATGGAGACATTATCGATATTGATATTCCAAACCGTAAATTAGTGTTAGATGTTCCTGTATCTGAACTTGAAAGACGTCGAGTGGCTGAAATGGAACGTGGCGATAAAGCCTTTACGCCTCATGATCGCGATCGCTATGTATCATTTGCCCTTAAAGCCTATGCGAGTTTAGCAACAAGTGCCGACAAAGGTGCGGTTCGTGATAAAAGTAAATTAGGTGGCTAATGTGAAAAAAGAAGAGAATAAGCTCACTGGTGCAGATTATCTAAAAGCGACACTTTGTTCAGCAGTCTATGATGTTGCACAAGTGACCCCGCTTGAAAAAATGGAAAAGATTTCTTTAAGGTTACATAACCAAATTTTTGTTAAACGGGAAGATCGCCAATTAGTCCACAGTTTCAAAATTCGTGGTGCTCAAGCTATGATAGCAAGCCTGACCGAAGAACAACGTAAACGAGGTGTAATTGCAGCATCTGCTGGTAATCATGCACAAGGCGTTGCGCTATCGGCCAGTAAATTAGGGATAAATTCCCTAATTGTGATGCCATTAACTACCGCTGACATTAAGGTAGAAGCGGTAAAAGGTTTTGGTGGTGAGGTATTACTTTATGGCGCCAATTTTGATGAAGCAAAAGCCAAAGCAATAGAACTGGTTGAAGAACAAAATCGCGTCTTTATCCCGCCTTTTGATCATCCCTTAGTGATTGCCGGACAAGGAAGTATTGCTATGGAGTTACTACAGCAAAATGCTAAACTCGATCGCATATTTGTCCCTGTTGGAGGCGGTGGACTTGCTGCGGGCATTGCAGTATTAATTAAGCAAATTATGCCTTCAATCAAAGTGATTGCGGTTGAACCAGAAGATGCCGCATGTTTAAAAGCGGCTCTTGATGCAGGTAAACCTGTTGATTTAAATCGAGTAGGCTTATTTGCTGAAGGGGTTGCCGTTAAACGAATAGGCGATGAAACATTTAGACTTTGTCAACAGTACATTGATGATATTATCACTGTCGATAGTGACGAAATTTGTGCAGCGGTAAAAGATTTATTTGACGATGTACGCGCCATTGCCGAACCGTCAGGTGCTGTGGCGCTAGCGGGATTGAAAAAGTATGTTGCCAAGCACAATATTTGTGGCGAAAACCTAGCTCATATTTTATCTGGAGCTAATTTGAACTTTCATAGTTTGCGTTATGTATCAGAGCGCTGTGAACTAGGTGAAAAACGCGAAGTCCTTCTCGCTGTGACGATTCCAGAAAAGAAAGGTAGTTTTTTGAAATTTTGCCAACTGTTAGGTGGACGTTCAGTCACTGAATTTAATTACCGTTATCATGATGAACAATCAGCATGCGTTTTTGTCGGTGTTAAAATTACCAAAAGTGACGAAAAAGATGAAATTATGCAGGAATTAATTTCTGCTGGTTATGCCGTAGTTGACTTAACCGATGATGAAATGGCTAAATTACATGTTCGATATATGATTGGCGGCAAACCATGTAAACATATTGAAGAACAAGTATACAGTTTCGAATTTCCTGAATCACAAGGCGCACTTCTTAAATTCTTGCAAACATTGGGCACAAATTGGAATATTTCAATGTTCCATTATCGCAGTCATGGCACCGATTATGGAAGAGTGCTTGCCGCTTTTGAAATCGATGAAAGTAGCTATAATCAGTTTAATCAACATTTAACCGAATTGGGTTACGATTTTCATAATGAAACGCACAACCCATCACTCAAACTTTTCCTCACAAATCAATCGTAATTTTTACTAAAAATAAGGATTACCCAAAAATTATTGGGTAATCCTATTAAGATAACATTAAAGTATATTTGCTTAAATATAACTTATTTTAACAGTAACAAATAAAAAATTTAGCCAAATTTTAATTGTCTATTTTAAAGTAAAAATATCATCTTTTGCCTATTGATTCCCCTAATTATTCAGTGCATATTAGTAGAATGTTTATACAACAATTTTTCAAGTCTAGTTGGAATGTGAATAGGGATATTTATCTTCTAATTCATTAATATTAATCAATAGGATATAACTCAATTTTGTTAATTATCATAGATGAAAATAGTTATTTTCATCTAATGTTTATGCAAAAAGATGAGTTAAAAAAGTAACACTTAACAACATAAGGATAATTCATGATAAAAATTGCAGGTGCCCGTAAATTTTATTTATGGCTAGTTGCCATTATTTTATTAGCGAGCGGTTTATTTTGTACAATTTATGGATTTAAATTGATCGCACTAGGCGGTAGCTGGTATTTTGCGATTATGGGATTAGTACAAATAATCACTTCGCTTTTATTATTTAGACAAAGTACCAAAGGGGCTTGGCTATATGGTTTAGCTTACGCATTAACCTTAATTTGGGCTTTATATGAGGTTGGCTTACAATTCTGGCCGCTCTTCTCACGCTTAATGGTATTTACAGGTTTTGCAATGCTTATTGCATTTGCCTATCCAATGCTTGAGAAAAAAGAAACTGGCGATACGACTGCTGGTAATGGCGGTTATAAATTGGGGATATTTATTTTAGTCTTAATGGGCATTGCGCTTGGCTTTATGTTCAAAGAACACAATGTTATTACAAATCCCGTCCCTTTAGCCAATAATAAACTCGATCCGAGTGATGCGCCTATAGATTGGAAGCAATATGCTAATACGACTAAAGGCACGCGTTTTTCTGGTGCAGATCAAATCACTAAACAAAATGTTAAAGATCTCCAAGTTGCTTGGACTTATCACACAGGTTATATTCCTTCTAATAGTGGATCAGGTCCAGAAGACCAAGAGACACCTTTACAAATTGGCGATAATGTCTATTTATGTACACCAACAAATGTTGTTATCGCATTAGATGCTGATAGTGGCGAACAAAAATGGCGTTATGATCCTAAAGCGACTTCACCTAACTGGCAACGTTGCCGTGGATTAGCCTACTATGAAGACCAAAAAACGTTAGACGATGCCAGTAATAATGCAAAAGCGTGTTCGGCACGTATTATCATGAACACAATTGATGCTAGGTTGATGGCGATTGATGCAAATACCGGTAAATTGTGTGAAGATTTTGGTGAACAAGGCGTTGTTGATCTGAAAAAAGATATGGGCGATATTCCTCCGGGTTATTATGAGCCAACAGCGGCCCCTTTAGTAGCGAAAGATGTGATTGTTGTTGGTGGCCGCGTTGCTGATAACTTCTCAGTTAATGAGCCAGGTGGTGTTGTTCGTGCTTTTGATGTCCATTCAGGCAAATTAGTTTGGGCATGGGATCCAGGCAATCCAAATATTACTGATGTTCCGCCAGCTAATGAAACCTATACACGCGGCACAGTAAACGTCTGGGCGACGACAGCTTATGATCCAGAACTTGATCTTGTTTATGCACCAACAGGGAATGCAACACCTGACTTCTTCGGTGGCTATAGAACAAAATACGATGATGAATATAACTCATCAATTGTTGCGCTAGACCGTAAAACGGGACAAATTCGCTGGAAATTTAGAACAGCACATCATGATTTATGGGACTATGACTTACCATCACAACCTTTACTCTACGATATTCCTGATGGAAAAGGTGGCGTTACAAAAGTTATTGTCCAAACAACAAAATCAGGTCAGATCTTCATGTTAGATCGTCAGACCGGTAAACCTGTTGCTGAAGTTCAAGAAAAACCTGTAGCAAAAGGTGATGTAGCAGGTGAATATTACTCCCCTACTCAGCCATTCTCAGTAGGTATGCCATCAATTGGTAACGAAACCTTGACTGAATTTGATATGTGGGGTGCGACACCTTATGATCAATTACTCTGCCGAATTGACTTTGCCGGTTCTGTCTATCATGGTTTATTTACACCACCGAATATGACCAAAACGCTGCAATATCCAGGATCTTTAGGTGGCATGAACTGGGGCAGTGTCGCGGTTGATCCACAAACCAACTTAATGTTTGTTAATGATATGCGAATTGGTTTAACTAACTGGATGATCCCTCAAGATAATATCCCTAAAAATGCTAGCGGTATTGAAATGGGTATTGTGCCACAAAAAGGAACGCCATTTGGTGCGATGCGTTTAAGATTTACCTCTGCCTTAGGTGTTCCATGCCAAAAACCACCTTACGGAACCATGACAGCCATCGATCTTAAATCTCGACAAATTGTATGGCAAAAACCTTTAGGTACAGTCATGGATACAGGTATTTTAGGCATCCCAATGCATTTGCCTGCGCCAATTGGCATGCCAACCATCGGTGGACCAATGGCAACTAAATCGGGTCTATTATTCTTTGCTGCAACGCAAGACTTCTATCTTCGAGCATTTGATTCTGTGACCGGGGAAGAAATTTGGAAAGCACGTTTACCCGTCGGTAGCCAAGGTACACCAATGACCTATGTATCACCTAAAACAGGTAAACAATATATTGTCATCTCAGCAAGTGGAGCAAGACAATCACCAGTTCGTGGCGATTATGTTATTGCTTATGCTTTACCTGATAAAAAATAGTTGTTAGCTAAAATAGTTTTAGCCTCATAATAACTGCCATTATATCGTATAGTTTTATCGATATAATGGCAGATAAAATAAACTATCAGCGAATTTATTAAATCTAAACAGTTTAATTCAACTATGGTATTTAACTAAAACACAGACCTTTTTTAAACTGATTGGCGAAATAGCCGCTATCACAAAATCTATTTTCGATTATTTCTATAATTTTAAACAATTCTCCTATTGCTAACTACTTCAATATCGATCAATAAAATAAATATGAATTTTTTGTTAAAAGTAATGTCCTAATTTGAATGAATAGTAATTCGAATAAATCATTGCAGAAATGATAAACTTATCACCTTATAATGACATAGTCTTTACTGCACAAATTGTGAATCTTTAGTGATAAAAATGGATTTTATAGGAAATGAAAAAAATAGTTTCAAGCTTATGTATAGCGGTATTTTGTTGTTTTACTCTGTGTAATACGCATATGGTGTTTGCCAATAATAACGCTTTAAATTATAACCAACGTGAGCATTTTGATTCCTTTGCTGACTTCTATCAAAGTTTACCGATATTATCCATGCCTATTGATAGCAAAAATATCAGCACCGGAAAATATGTTGATAGTAAATTTTTTCATTTCGATGATGATGATTATCGCTATTATGATAAACCAACTGTTCAAACCGACAATTATTTTACGCTAACAGATCTAAAAGCGATTGGTCGCTTTGAAATGGATGATATCAAATTTATACTCTATGATTTAACTTTTGATAGTATAGGCGAAGGTATCAACGAAGATATCAAATTAATTAATGCTTTTGACAAAAATGGAAAACTTCTAGATGAATTAATGATAGCGGGAAAAACTGGACATGAAGATCACTTGTTTTTCTTTTCATCCACGATTAAAGATCAACTATTTCATATTAAACTAGACGCAGTTTATGAACTTGGTTATGTAGCAGAAGTTAAAGACAATATCTATCAATATAAACAAACGATTAATTTAACTTATCAATTTCATGACAATCAATTTTACTTACAAGCCCCTCCTGTTAACTGTCAAACTAAAAATTTAAAGCAATATTTGAATAAACTTACCAAACAACAGTTTGCCGATGTTGCTGATATCGTGGCTTTTAGCAACTATATTGATTGTTATCCGGTATCCGAAAATTTGCAAACATATAAACAAATAGCTAATTATATTAAAAATTCTATTCATTATTTTCTAAGTTCTGCTGAATTGAAAACATTACAAAAAAGAATTGGTATTATTGAGGATTAAGTATGTGTTTACCTACTTTTAAATATCATCCCAACGCTTATCAGCTAGATATTTTTAGTCAAAAAGATGGGATTTGCTCGGTTTGTCATAAAATTCGTTCAATAAAATATGACTTACCGCTTTACAGCCAAGAAGAGCCTGAATATATCTGTCCATGGTGTATTGCTGACGGTTCTGCGGCAAAAAAATATCACGGTCAATTCAATGATGATAACAGTATAGATGAGCTGCCGCCTGAAAAGCTTGACGAGCTCATATTAAAAACACCCAGTTATTCATCATGGCAGCAAGAAGTATGGTTAACGCATTGTAATGAGCCTTGTGCATTTATCGGTTATGTCGGATTTGCAGAAATTATTCCCTATTTTGATGAGATTAAAGATGATATTGATTACCCAGAGGAGTTATTAAGAACGTCATTATCCAAAGATGGCTCACTGACTGGTTATCTATTTGAGTGTGTTCAATGTGGTAAGAAAAGATTGCATATTGATTGCAACTAAATAGCTATACACCATTTTCATGAAGTTAATTTACCCAATCATCAAAAATCAAATTGTACAAAACGATGAAGCCGATTTATCAATCGGCTTAAAATAGAATCAGACAACACGCTTATTGATATCGTTCTGTTGCTGATAAAGGTATGGCATAAAATAGAAACCTAATAAGATTAATTAATATGTCGAATATAACCTTTCACAATATTAATGCTTTTATCAAACAGCTGTTTCTCGGTTTCGTTAAAGTCAAGTTGAATCACTTTTTTAATCCCATGTTGATCCAAAATTGCCGGTACCCCTATAGCAACATCTTTATAGCCATACTCCCCATCTAAAACACAGCTAAGCGCTAAGGCTCGATGGCTATTAGTAAAAATATGCTGACAAATTTCAGTAATGGTACTAGCGATACCATATTCAGTACAATGCTTATATTTAACGATTTCAAAACCTTTATTTTTTGCTTTAGTCCCAATATCAACAAAATCAATTTTATTTTTTTCAAGTTGATTAAGATTAATACCATAAACCGAAGAATGCGACCAAACCGGAAACTGCGAATCACCATGCTCACCAACTATAAAGGCATCGATGCTTTGTGGTCCTATATCCATCTGCTCACCTAGTAAGCGACGTAATCGTACGGTATCAAGCCAAACTCCTGTACCAATAACTCGATGACGAGGTAAACCTGATAGTTTCCAGACTTGATAAGTAATTGCATCACAAGGATTGGTTGCTATCAAAAAAATACCCTTGAAGCCATTTTTCATCATATTCGGCACAATACTTTCCACAATTTTAGATGTGCCTGCAAGCTCCTCATCACGGCTTTTTTGTGCTAATCCTGAAGTTACTGTAATAATCGCAATATCAATATCAGCACAATCGGTCGATTCACGCAAACTCACTTTGATCATATTTTGCCGATAAGCTGCTGCATCCAAAAGATCTTGAGCATGACCATAGGCTAAATCTTTATTAAGATCGACCAGCGCTATCTCTTCACATATGCCACGATTAACAAAAGTATAAGCGGTTGTTGAACCCACATTGCCAACACCAATAATCATCACTTTACGAAGTTTCATCTTTAACCTACCTAATTTTAGTTTAAAAATTTCACAATTAGATTTAGTTATACTCCTGTTTTTTTAAGATTCAAGATGTTAGAAGTAAGATTTAATGTTAGTTGATTGTAAAAATAAACGATGACTAATTCTTGAACAACTTTTTTTTCATTGCTAAAATCATCGACAATCTTAAAAGGAAGGGAAAAACAATGAAAAAAAAAATCATTATAGGATTTGGTGTTAGTTTAGTTACACCTTTAACCGCAATGGCAATAAATTTATCAGGTAATCAAACTTTTACTGAAGAAGTCAATATACCATCAACCCATAATTATAATGAACTTGAAGGTGAACTTAATTCAGGCATTGATATATTGAAAAATAGTCAAACTATTTTTGAGAAAAACGTTAACATCAATTTACAACGGAATAATGATTCAAACTCAGATTCAAATATTTCCGGTATTTCAACCAGCTTTGATGGTAATTCCACAACAGTATTTAATGGTGATTTAAACATAGATGTAAAAGGTTTTAAATTTGATGCAATAAGTATATTCAATAATTCAGTTATTGAAGTTAATGGAAAAACAACATTAAATATAGATCACAAAGACAATTCAAATGCAATTTCAATGATTGATGGGATTTTAACACTAAATGGAGAATCAATAATAAATGGTGATCTTAACGTTCAAGAATCAGGAAAATTAATCATTAAAAATAAATCGCAAATAATTGGTCAAGTAGAGGCTTATGATGGTGGAATAGTCGAATTATATTTAGCTGATGGCTCTAAATTTTTAGGATCCGCATATAGTAACGCTGAGATTGATCCAATTGATGGCGTTGATTCTCTAGCTGGTAAGATTATCATTGATCTTGCTAAAAATGCAAATTGGGAAATTGATGAGGATGGTTCCTATATCACGCAATTATCAGGTGCGGGGTCGGTTACATTTGATCACAATACTCAAACTCGATCGCTTTCTTTCAAAAATTTAACTGTTGAAAATCTAAAAGGTGCATTAAATTTCACAATGAGTACCGATATCGCTGCTGAAAAAAGTGATAAACTCATTATCACAAACTCAGCTGAAGGCCATCACACTCTTAATTTGATTAATAATGGCGCAGCAAATACTAATGGTAAAGAAAAATTAACTTTAGTAGAAATAGCTGAAAATGCAATCAGTAATGCCGAATTTAAAACGACTCATGCCATTGAATTGGGTGGATATGTCTATAATATAAATAAAGATGGGAATAATTGGGTCTTAGCGAGTAATAGTAACACGGTTACTAATCCTAATCCTAACCCTAACCCTAACCCTAATCCAGATGATAATAAAAAACCGGATAATAACACAAGCTCAAAACCACAAATTACAACAACAGCAAATGCCAGTGCTGGATTCCTTAATGCCAACTATTTAATGAGTTATGTTGAAACACAAACATTACTGAAACGATTAGGTGATATGCGGAATAGTGGTACGTTTGGCGATGTTTGGTTAAGGGGCTTTTCTGGAAAATTAGATTCATTTTCGAGCGGAAAATTAAGTAAGTTTGACATGAATTATCATGGATTCCAGTTCGGTGCCGATAAACAGTTATCAGAAAACACGCCGTTTGTAATAGGTGCTTTTGTTGGTCAAACTTATGGTGATCCTGACTACCGTAAAGGCGACGGCTCTTTAAGATCATTTAATACAGGGTTTTATACAACGTATTTAGATGAAAGTGGTTTCTACCTAGATGGTGTAGCGAAATATGCACGTCAAAAAAATCATTTCAAAGTGAAAGATACTGCTGATAATCGCGTTCAGGGTACCGGTCATACCAATGGACTTGGCGTATCATTAGAGCTAGGTAAAAAATATCAAATTAACGATTTTTATATTGAACCACAAACGCAAATCGCTTATAGCCACCAAAATGGTACATCAATTAATGCAACCAACGGGCTTAACGTCAAATTAGGTAACTATAACTCATTAATTGGTCGTGCTTCTGCATTGTTTGGTTATCAAGTCAATACCGAAAATAGCAACATTAATCTTTATGCTAAAACAGGCATTGTTCGGGAATTTGATGGCGACACTTATTACAAACTAAATGGAAATAAAGAGAGCCATTCATTTGAAGGAAACTGGTGGAATAACAGCATAGGTGTAAGTGCTCAAGTTAATAAAGCACATACTATTTACCTTGATGTTGAAAGCTCTACGGGTAATCGATTTGATTTACTACAAGTGAATGGTGGTTACCGTTATTCTTTCTAATCTAACCAGACCATAAAGCCGCATTATAATATGAAAACTAAAAATCACATTCTAAATCATATGAATGTGATTTTTATCTCAATAAATCAGCAAGTTTCTTACCGTATCATCTATTGCTCAAATAGAGAACATAGTCTGCTATTTTACAACGTTTTTATTTAGAATGAATTCATATAGATAAATGGTGAAATATTTATTCCCGCTAAGTAAAAATAATTTGACATTTATTATTTAAATGATAATAATTCTCATTAACATTTAAATAATAATATTTATGTAAAAAAAGATAACTATTTCTAATGATTATATCAGATATAACAACTCACGACTTTGTTACTATTTAATTGATTTCTAGTATGTTATACAACAGGAGCTGATAATGGAATTTAATTTATTCAATAACAATAATAAAACAGTATTTAGGACGATACTGTCATCGTTAATTATAATTGCTGGACTATTTTGTTCAGCCCAAGCAGCCGAAAAAAAATTTAAAGTCGTGACAACTTTTACCGTGATCCAAGATATGGCTAAAAACGTCGCCGGTGATGCCGCTGATGTTGAATCGATTACAAAAGTGGGAGCCGAAATCCACGAATACGATCCGACACCACAAGATATTACTAAAGCCCTTTCTGCTGATTTAGTATTATGGAATGGTCTTAACTTAGAATTATGGTTTAAACGTTTTTTTGAAGATATTAAAGATGTGCCCTCTGTTGTAGTTACTGAAGGGATTGAACCGATGCCAATTCAAGAAGGTAGTTATAAAGGTAACCCAAATCCTCATGCTTGGATGTCTCCGACACTTGCTTTAACTTATATAGAAAATATTCGCGCAGCGTTTGTTAAATATGATCCTAAACATGCTGATATTTATAACCAAAATGCAGCTGACTATATTGCCAAGATAAAAGCGCTTGATGCTCCACTGCGTGAACGTTTAACTAAAATTCCTGATGCTCAACGTTGGTTAGTAACCAGTGAAGGGGCTTTTAGCTATCTAGCTCGAGATTATAATCTAAAAGAAGCTTACTTATGGCCCATTAATGCAGAACAACAAGGAACACCAAAACAAGTTAAAAATCTTATCGACTTAGTCAAAGCAAAAAACATTCCTGTATTATTTAGCGAAAGTACCATTTCAGATAAACCAGCAAAACAAGTAAGCAAGGAAACCGGTGCCAAATATGGAGGCGTTTTATACGTCGATTCTTTATCAACAAAAGATGGGCCTGTACCTACATATATTGATTTATTAAAAGTTACTGTTGAAACAATAGCTAAAGGATTTGAAAAATAATGACTCAAATTTGCCTAAATGTTGATGATATTACCGTGACTTATAATAATAATTCATGATGCCAGTTTTAAGCTCAATGGCGGCACTATATGTGCCCTTGTTGGCGTAAATGGAAGCGGTAAATCGACTTTGTTTAAAAGTATTATGGGAATAATCAAACCAACTCAAGGACGCGTAACATTTAATAATATTCCAGTAAGGCAGGCATTAAAGCAAAATATCATTGCTTATGTTCCACAGACTGAAGAAGTTGATTGGGACTTCCCCGTTTTAGTTTCTGATGTTGTGATGATGGGACGATACGGGCATATGTCTTTTTTTCGTATTCCGAGTCAGGAAGATAAAAAACAAGTTGATATTGCACTTGAACGCGTCAATATGCTTGATTTTAAACATCGACAGATTGGTGAACTTTCAGGTGGGCAAAAAAAACGTGTTTTTTTAGCTCGAGCATTGGCTCAGCAAGGAAAAGTATTGCTATTAGATGAACCCTTTACCGGTGTTGATGTTAAAACAGAAAATGCAATCATTGATTTGCTTAAAGCGCTACGTAAAGAAGGGCATTTAATTTTAGTTTCAACCCATAATTTAGGCAGTGTGCCTGAATTTTGTGATCAGGTGGTGTTGATTAATCAAACTGTTCTGGCATTTGGTCCAACTAAAACCACATTTACTCCTCAGAATTTAATGACAACCTTTGGTGGTGCATTACGTTATTTAAGTCTATCTGGTGCTCAATTACATGAAGACGAAGATCCGCGTAAAGTATCGATACTAACCGATGACGAACGTGCAGCGATTTTTTATGGTGAAGGTAAGGATGATTCACCTCATCAAAATTTACTTGTTGAACAGCAAGGTAATGAACCAAAAGGACAACAATAAATGGAATTCCTACTTGAACCTTTTATTTATAGCTTTATGTTTAAAGCCATTTGGGTAAGTAGCATTGTAGGGGCCGCCTGTGCGTTTTTATCGGCTTTTTTAATGCTAAAAGGCTGGTCACTAATGGGGGATGCACTTTCCCACTCAGTAGTACCAGGTGTTGCCGGTGCCTATGCGCTTGGGCTACCCTATTCTGTCGGCGCTTTTTTTACAGGATTACTTGCCGCACTGGCCATTATTATTGTGCGCACCATTACTCGATTAAAAGAAGATGCAATTATTGGTTTTATCTTTTCTACTTTTTTTGCTGTCGGCCTGTTAATTATTTCACTCAATCCAACTTCCGTTAATGTGCAAACTATCATTTTTGGTAATATTCTTGGCATTGACGATAGTGATATGTGGCAAGTACAAATTATCATCTTAGTGTCATTTATACTATTACTGTTGTTTTGGAAAGATTTGTTAGTTGTTTTCTTTGATGAAACTCATGCCAGATCAATTGGTTTAAAACCCTTACAATTAAAAATTCTTTTTTTCACTATTTTAAGTGCTTGCACAGTAGCCGCTTTGCAAACGGTGGGCGCAATTTTAGTTATCGCAATGGTCGTCACCCCTGGCGCAACGGCTTACCTATTAACGAATCGTTTTTCACATCTATTAATTATTTCGGTCGTGATTGGTGCATCAACCAGTGCAATAGGTGCTTGGATTAGCTATTTTCTCAATGGTGAAACCGGTGGTGTAATTGTTACACTACAAACCTTAGTTTTTATGACTGCATTTTTATTTGCACCTAGACAAGGCTTAATTTCTAATAAGCGAAAAATAAAACAATCAAAGTTAAAGAAAGGGGCAAATGTATGACAGAATTATGGGATTTTATCTATTATCCATTAACCTTGCCCCTTATCCAGCGTGCTATTTTAGCCGCCATGGCAACAGGTATAGTTTGTGCACTACTTTCTTGCTTTTTGGTTTTAAAAGGTTGGTCATTAATGGGCGATGCCATCTCGCATGCTGTATTACCTGGGATTGTGTTAACTTATTTAGCAGGCATTCCAATTATCATTGGTGCATTTGTTTCTGGCTTATGTTGCTCTGTGGCAACTGGCTACATTAAAGAACATAGCCGAATTAAAGAAGATACGGTAATGGGCATTGTCTTTTCAGGCATGTTTGCTTTTGGCTTAGTGCTTTTTTCAAAAGTCGACACATCACAACATCTAAATCATATCTTATTTGGCAGTGTGCTTGGGACAAGTTACGATGAATTAAAACAAATCATCTTAATTGCTGCCACAGTTTCAATTTTAATCATTATAAAACGTCGAGATCTTATGCTATATTGCTTTGATGCAATACAGGCTCAAGTGATCGGATTACCCGTTCGCTTATTACATTATGGTTTGCTCAGTGTGCTTGCTTTAACCATAGTCGGTTCACTCAAAGCTGCTGGGGTGATTTTAGTGATTGCCATGTTAATTTCCCCTGGCATTACTGCATTTTTACTTACTAAACGTTTTGATATGATGTTGATTATTGCTGTTATCGTTTCGGTATTTTCAACATTGACAGGCACATTGATTAGCTACTATTCAGACGCATCCACCAGTGCCTGCATTGTTATTTTACAAGCAATTATTTTTGTTATAGCACAGGTTTATCGATATGTCGTTAATAAAAGAACACAAAACTAACTGAACTTGCGCAAATGTTTAAAATCAACCATTTGCGCATCTATATTAGCAATATAAAAGTAATTACTCGTCATCCAAATATTTACTTGAATCGGCGTAATTATCAAAGCGCGAAAACTGGCCTTGGAACTTTAATCTAACTTTACCAATAGGACCATTACGTTGCTTACCTAAAATAATTTCGGCAATACCTTTATGCTCTGAAGCCTCATTATAAACTTCATCACGATAGATAAACATAATCACATCGGCATCTTGTTCAATGGAACCTGACTCACGTAAGTCCGAGTTAACCGGTCTTTTGTCTGCTCGCTGTTCCAAACTACGATTAAGTTGTGATAAAGCAACAACAGGAATCTGTAATTCTTTCGCTAATGCTTTTAAAGAACGTGAAATTTCAGCGATTTCTAAGGTTCGATTTTCAGACATATTAGGAACACGCATAAGCTGTAAATAGTCGACCATAATCATACTCAAACCTTTATGTTCACGATAAATACGTCTTGCTCTTGAGCGTAATTCCATAGGGGTAAGTCCCGATGAATCATCAATATAGATATTTTTTTTCTCTAAAAGCAATCCCATCGTACTCGATATTCTGGCCCAATCATCATCTTTCAGCTGACCTGTTCGAATACGTGTTTGATCAACCCGAGAGAGCGATGCCAACATACGCATCATAATCTGTTCTGAGGGCATTTCTAAACTGAAAATCAGCACAGGCTTTTCTTGCATCATTGCTGCATTTTCACACAAATTCATAGCAAAAGTCGTTTTACCCATCGATGGTCTTGCTGCAATAATAATAAGATCTGAACGTTGTAAACCAGCTGTTTTCTTATCTAAATCAATAAATCCGGTTGAAACACCTGTCACTCCGTCGTGTGGTCGCTGAAAGAGCTCTTCAATTTTGGCAACCGTTGCCTCGAGCACATCAGTAATACTCTTTGGTCCTTCACCCTGTTTTGTTCGGCTTTCCGCTATTTGGAATATTTTACTTTCGGCTAGATCTAAAATTTCGCTACTATCTCGCCCTTCAGTTGCATAACAGTTATCAGCAATATCATTTGATGCGCTAATCAGTTCACGTAAAATCGCTTGCTGACGAATAATATCACTGTAAGCAACGACATTAATTGCACTTGGGGTATTTTTTGAAAGTTCAGCCAAATAGGCAAATCCGCCAACATCAGCAAGAATATCCTTACTTTCTAAACTTTCCGATAGTGTAATTAAATCAATCGGCGTACCTTTACCGACCAAAGTATGCATTTCTGAAAAAATTAATTGATGATGACGAGAATAAAAATCGCGCTCAGTAATCATTTCAGCCACAACATCCCATCGTTGATTATCAAGCATTAAACTGCCAAGCACGGCTTGTTCTGCTTCAATAGAGTGTGGTGGCAATTTGATATTATGCAGTTTTGATTTTTTTGTTTCTTTATTTTTATCATCTTTACTGGAATTGATATCATCAGTATTCATTGCATTCATCTTTTTAGTTAAATTGGAATAGTTATAAGCAATTATGCTTAATGTAAAAATAATGGACCTAAAAAAGAATTGGGGATCTGATATTTCGATGGATAGTCCACTTGAACCAAATACAACCCTTCCGGTTTTGCTGTTGCAGCAGCGAGTGTTCGATCTTTAGCTTTGAGCAAATCAAGAATCCATTGTGGCTGCTGATTGCCTGCACCGACCTCGATTAAACTGCCTACAATATTACGTACCATATGATGCACAAAAGCATTCGCTTTGATATCCACAATAATATATTCAGCTTGCCTTGTCACTTCAATATGATGAATATTACGCCAAGGGGTTAATGACTGACACTGAGCCGCTCTAAATGATGTAAAATCATTTTCACCTAATAAATATTGCGCAGCTTGATGCATTAATGTTTCATTCAATGGCAAATAATAATGAGAAACACCTTTAGCTAAAATTGCCGGTCGATAACGATGATTATAAATCACATAACGATACCGCCTTGCCGTTGCACTAAATCGTGCATGAAAACTATCATCGACTGAGTGTGACCACCGCACAGCAATATTAGTTGGTAAATGCGAATTCACCCCCATCGTCCAGGCACCGTGTGAACGTTGGGCTTGGGTTTCAAAATGAACCACCTGCCCTGTAGCATGCACACCGGCATCGGTTCTGCCCGCGCAAAAAACGGTAATGGGTTCATTAGCGACAATCGATAAGGCCGTTTCTAACCTTTCTTGAACAGAGTCGTGCGACTGCTGCTTTTGCCAACCAAAATAGTCACTACCATCGTACTCAATACCCAGTGCAATTTTACAGATAGTCATTAATGAGTATCTCTAGGGTCTCTATCAGCATCAATGCGCCTAAATAACGAATATTATCTGCAACTGACCAATATTGAATTTGCTCATAATTACCATAGCTGTGCCTTAGATTAGCTAATTTTATGGTTAATTTATCTTCAGATTCAGTATTGACCTCGGTAACAGGGGTAGGTAAATCATCATGTCGCACTTCGACGTCATAGTCATTAAAACGTGTCATGTCTAATTCAATGGGTAAACTACTTGACACATTGACTGATTGCGCAAGCCCATAAAAAACTGGAACAATGATCGATTCAATTGATACCGGCAATTGATAATTATTCATTACTTTGCGAATTTGATTTACTTGTGATTTTTCGCTGAGTGTCAAATGCTCAGTTTGATGAGAAATCGGTAACAAATTAAAGGCTAATTGATTATCAAATATGGCATTTTCAACTGGCATTCCATTTAACAACCGAGCACTTTGCCCCGCTAATTCATCAACCCCTGATTTACCATATAAAGAGGATGGAATGAAATTAGTAACATGCAAATTGGTAAGTAATTCAATATCTGTCAAAGGTGCAATACAACGTAATAATTGGCAGACTGTTGCACTAGCAACAGCAATGATATTTTCATTACGATACTCAGTTAAAACATTATTATTTACCTTAGGAACGACTAAAGGAATATGATCCTCATCGACAAAATAACCACTTGCATCAATCACAATGCAGCCCGATTGTGCTGCTATCTGCGCATACGTTTCACTGGTTTTAACGCCCGCAACAAAAAAAGCAAAATGGCATTGTCCCCAATCCATTTGATTACTATCAACAACCGTTAAATTTTTACCCGAAAAACGTACAATTTCGCCTTCACTATTATCACTGCCAACTAAATAAAGATTTTCAATTTCGAATCGATTAGCTTGTGCTAAGTTATCTTGTTGTAACAATTCAACTAATGCAGAACCAACTTGCCCTGTCGCACCAACAATCGCAATATTCCATGCAGACATATCTTAAACCTAATTAAAAAAAGTATAGGCTATTATACCATTATCTTATCTAAGATAGCGCAAAAGATCATAACAAACATGATGTAGTATTTCTAACCCATTTATGTTTAACCAAAATAGTCTATATAAACTATAGGGTAATGTAATTATCATTCGCCAACATTGATTAAAATTAATAGTTTTTAATTCTAAAATAGAATTTTAGAATTGATTATTTTTTTATTACTATTACCTTATTTTTATAAATTATTCGGAAAAACTCCTATTAGTAAACGTCATATATCTTTTTAAAAAAGTTAAAACTTTTTATGTTTTCAAAATTGATAGGAAATCATTAATTGTTACCCTATTTTTTGCATAGAGCATATTAGTCCTACTTCCTTATTACTATTTCAACACCCGAAAAACAACCGACTCATTTTTAAACCATTATTGACCATCTTCATGTTGTGTCTTTTTATTATCCTCTGATAAAGGGTTACCTTCTTCCTTACAAAGCACTTCAGGATCATAATAAAAAAAGAACCATCCACAGCCATCTTTAGATGGCCTAATACACCAATCAACATCGAAATTCCAATCAGTTAAATATTTTCCCTGAACAATTAATTTGGTTATATAGTTTTTACTTATTTTGTCTAAATTAATATTATTAACGTTCTTCCATTTCAGAAGAGTAAAAATTCTTTCTGCAAGCTTTATATGGGTAGCTATAGAGTTTTTTCTTACGATTAAACAAGCCGATCCAATTAGTAAACCAAGCGAACTAAAACCGATGAAAAGATTTTCCAAAGAAAAGTCTAAAACAAGATAATTCATTAATAATACACAAAAAATATAAAATATTAACGCAGGCCAAAAACAAACTTTTAAAGCTTGGTTACGCCCAGCATAGCATGGTGGGATAAGAGAAATAATTTGCTCACTGGGTTTCAACATGGCATAAACCTCGTAATAATCATCACGTTTTTCAGCAATTACTTCAACTTGATCACCCTTATTAAATTTATAAAAACCCAGCCAACCTTTAAGGGTAATATCATTATCAAGTTTGGCAGTAATATATTGTGCTTTAACATAATTACTAAGATCACCGCCATTAGCATGACCCAAAGCCGCGAGCCCTGCTGCGGTATTACCGTTTAATGTAGCAAGTAAAGCGCCTCTTTGTAATTTAGCTTTTTGTTTTTCTTTTTGTGCTTCACTTAAATAAGCGCCATCAGCAAGTGGAGCATAACAAAAGAGCCCTTTAAAATCAGTTAGTGTACCTGTTAATTTTATTAAGTCTTTAGGTGGCAACGTTGGATCTTCTATTTTGAGTCCTGTTTTTTTTAACACCTGATCTTTATCTTTATAAGTGATATCTTTGCCGTCATATTTTGCATAGCACATATTCGGTCTTATTCCTTATTGCTATTTTAACACCCTAAAAACAATCGACTCACTTTTAAATCATTATTGATCATCTTCATGTTGTGTCTTTTTATTATCCTCTGATAAAGGGTTACCTTCTTCCTTACAAAGCACTTCAGGATCATAATAAAAAAAGTACCACCCATTACCACTTAGGGAAGGTTTTATATATGGATCTGTATCTTGCTGCCAATCAGTTAAAACTTTCCCTTGAGTAATTGATTTATCGATATATTGTTTACTTACAGTAATTAAATTAATATTTTTGACATTTTTCCATCCTAAAAGAGTGAAAATTCTTTCTGCAAGTTTTATATGAGTAGCAATTAAATTTCTCTTAACAATTACTGAAGCCGGTCCGATGAGTAAACCAAGCGAACTAAATCCGATTAAAAGATTTTCGAAAGAAAAGTCTAAAACAAAATAATTCATTAATAATACACAAATGATATAACATATAAATACTATCCAAAACCAAGCTTTAAAAGCTTGATTGCGACCAGCATAACAGAGGGGGATAATAGAAATAATTTGCTCGCTGGGTTTTAACATGGCATAGACTTCATAATAATCATCACGTTTCTCGGCTATCACTTCAACTTGATCACCCTCATTAAATTTATAAAAACCCAGCCAACCTTTAAGGGTAATTTCATTATTAAGTTTGGCAGTAACGTATTGTGCTCGAAAATAATTACTGCGGTCGCCACCATTAGCACGCCCCAATGCTGCAAGTCCCGCTGCGGTATTGCCATTTAACGTAGCAAGTAAAGCACCTTTTTGAAGTTTGGCTTTCTGTCTTTCTTTTTGTGCTTCACTTAAATAAGCGCCATCACCAAGTTGAGCATAACAAAAAAGCCCTTTAAAATCAGATAGTGTACCTGTTAATTTTACTAAATTTTTAGGTGGCAACGTTGGATCTTCAATTTTGAGTCCTGTTTTTTTTAACACATGCTCTTTGTCTTTATAGATGGTATCTTTGCCGTCATATTTTGCGTAGCACATATTCGGTCTTATTCCTTATTGCTATTTTAACACCCTAAAAACAATCGACTCATTTTAAACCATTATTGATCATCTTCATGTTGTGTCTTTTTATTATCCTCTGATAAAGGGTTACCTTCTTCCTTACAAAGGATTTCTGGATCGTAATAATAAAAACTCCAACCAACACCAGATTTAGGCGGTCTAAAATACGGATCTATTTTATTATTATAATCATTTGAATATTTACCTAAAGCCATCAATTTAACAATATATTGTTTACTTATTTTGGGTAAATTAATATTAATGACATCTTGCCAACCTAATAAATTAAAAATTTTTTCAGCAAGAGTAATATGGGTTGCAATGCAATTTTTACATACAATTAAGACAGCCAATCCAAACATTATACCTAAAGTCCCGAAACCTATGAAAATATTCTCCAAACTAAAATCTAAGAAAAAATAGTTCATCAATACTCCACAGAAAATATAAAATATAAGCGTTGGGAAAAAATAATGTTTTAAAGCCTGATTACGTCCGCCCACACAAGGAGGAATGATCGAAATAATTTGCTCACTAGGTTTTAACATGGCATAGACTTCATAATAATCATCACGTTTCTCGGCTATCACTTCAACTTGATCACCCTCATTAAATTTATAATAACCCAGCCAACCTTTAAGGGTAATATCATTATTAAGTTTGGCGGTAATATATTGCGCAGGAAACAAGTTACTACGATCACCCCCATTAGCATGTCCCAATGCGGCTAAACCTAAAGCTGTATTGCCATTTAACGTAGCAAGTAAAGCACCTTTTTGAAGTTTGGCTTTCTGTTTTTCTTTTTGTTCTTCACTTAAATAAGCGCCATCACCAACAGGTGCATAACAAAAAAGCCCTTTAAAATCAGATAGTGTACCTGTTAATTTTACTAAATTTTTAGGTGGTAACGTTGGATCTTCTATTTTGAGCCCTGCTTTTTTTAACACATGCTCCTTGTCTTTATAAATGGTATCTTTGCCGTCATATTTTGCATAGCACATATTCGGTCTTATTCCTTATTACTATTTCAACAGCCTAAATACAACCGACTCATTTTTAAACCATTATTGACCATCTTCATGTTGTGTCTTTTTATTATCCTCTGATATAGGTTTACCTTCTTCCTTACAAAGCACTTCAGGATCGTAATAAAAAAAATAAAGTCCATAACCATTTTTGCAAGGGCTCGTAAATGGATTGCTATCTTTGTTTAATTTTAAAGAATACTTATTCTGACTGATTAATTTAGCGACGTATTGTTTACTTACTTTGAATAAATTAATGTTACTCACATTTTTCCACCCCAAAAGAGTAAAAATGCTTTCTGCAAGTTTTATATGGGTAGCGATTGAGTTTTTATTTACTATTAAACAAGCAGATCCAAGTAATAAACCAGTAACAGTAAAACCGATGAAAAGATTCTCAAAAGAAAAGCCTAAAATAAGGTAAGTCATCAATAAAGTTAACACAATGTAAAAAATAAACATTGGCCAAAAATACATTTTTAAAGCTTGATTACGACCACCAAAACATGGTGGAATTATTGAAATAATTTGCTCGCTGGGTTTTAACATGGCATAGACTTCATAATAATCATCACGTTTTTCAGCAATTACTTCAACTTGATCGCCTTCATTAAATTTATAAAATCCCAGCCAACCTTTAAGGGTAATATTATGATTAAGTTTGGCGGTAATATATTGCGCAGGAAACAAGTTACTACGATCACCCCCATTAGCATGTCCCAATGCTGCAAGTCCCGCTGCAGTATTGCCATTTAACGTAGCAAGTAAAGCACCTTTTTGAAGTTTGGCTTTCTGTTTTTCTTTTTGTGCTTCACTTAAATAAGCGCCATCACCAAGTTGAGCATAACAAAAAAGCCCTTTAAAATCAGATAGTGTACCTGTTAATTTTACTAAATTTTTAGGTGGCAACGTTGGTTCTTCAATTTTGAGTCCTGTTTTTTTTAACACCTGATCTTTATCTTTATAAGTGATATCTTTGCCGTCATATTTTGCGTAGCACATATTCGGTCATATTCCTTATTACTATTTCAACACCCTAAAAACCACCGACTTATTTTTAAACCATTATTGACCATCTTCATGTTGTGTCTTTTTATTATCCTCTGATAAAGGGTTACCTTCTTCCTTACAGAGCACTTCAGGATCGTAATAAAAAAAATAAAGTCCTTCACCAGATTTAGTTGGTTTAATGTATTGATCAATAAGATCGTTGTACACATATGAATATTTACCACTAGCTATTAATTTCTTAACATATTGTCTACTTATGGAGATTAAGTTTATATTAGCGACATTTTGCCACCCTAAAACTGTAAAAATTTGTTCTGAAAGTAAAGCAAAAGTTGATATTGATTTTTTGTATAATAAAAAGTAAGCAGGACCAAAAAGAATTCCGGAACCGATGTATGCACTAACAATATCGTCTAAATTAAAACTACCGAAAAAATATAAAATAATTGCGGTAAAAATCACATAGAATAAAAAAAGAGGTAATTTAAAGTATTTAAACAATTGTTTTCGACCACCTAAACAAAGTGGAATTATTGAAATAATATGCTCACTGGGTTTTAACATGGCATACACTTCATAATAATCATCATGTTTTTCAGCGACTACTTCAACTTGATCACCCTCATTAAATTTATAAAAACCCAGCCAACCTTTAAGGGTAATATTATGATTAAGTTTGGCGGTAATATACTGCGCAGGAAACAAGTTACTACGATCACCACCTTCAGCATGTCCCAAAGCCGCAAGCCCTGCTGCAGTATTACCATTCAAAGTAGCAAGTAAAGCACCTTTTTGAAGTTTGGCTTTCTGTTTTTCTCTTTGTTCTTCACTTAAATAAGCGCCATCACCAAGTTGAGCAAAACAAAAAATCCCCTTAAAATCAGATAATGTACCTGTTAATTTTACTAAATTTTTAGGTGGCAACGTTGGTTCTTCAATTTTGAGCCCTGTTTTTTTTAAGACTTGTTCTTTATCTTTATAAGTAATATCTTTGCCGTCATATTTTGCGTAGCACATATTCGGTCTTATTCCTTATTGCTATTTTAACACCCTAAAAACAACCGACTCATTTTTAAATCATTATTGACCATCTTCATGTTGTGTCTTTTTATTATCCTCTGATATAGGTTTACCTTCTTCCTTACAAAGCACTTCTGGATCGTAATAAAAAAAATAAAATCCATCACCATTTTTTGTAGGTCTTGAATAAGCATCTGTATTTTTGTGAGGTTCTAAAGAATACTTATTTTGAGCAATCAATTTAGCAATGTATTGTCTGCTCACTTTTAATAAATTAATATTACTTACGTCTTTCCATCCCAAAAGGGTAAAAATTCTTTCTGCAAGTTTTATATGGGTAGCGATAGAGTTTTTATTTACGATTAAGCACCCCGATCCAAATAAAAAACCAGTAACAGTAAAACCAATGAAAAGATTCTCAAAAGAAAAGCCTAAAATAAGGTAAGTCATCAATAAAGTTAACACAATGTAAAAAATAAACATTGGCCAAAAATACATTTTTAAAGCTTGATTGCGACCTGCAAAACATAATGGAATAAGTGAAATAATTTGCTCGCTAGGTTTTAACATGGCATAGACTTCATAATAATCATCACGTTTTTCAGCAATTACTTCAACTTGATCACCCTCATTAAATTTATAATAACCCAGCCAACCTTTAAGGGTAATATCATTATTAAGTTTTGCGGTAATATATTGCGCAGGAAACATATTACTACGATCACCCCCATTAGCATGACCCAATGCGGCTAAACCTAAAGCTGTATTGCCATTTAACGTAGCCAGCAATGCCCGCTTCTGTAGTTTAAGTTTTTGTTTTTCTTTTTGTGCTTCACTTATGTAAGCACCATCTGCAAGTGGGGCATAACAAAAAAGCCCTTTAAAATCAGATAGTGTGCCTGTTAATTTTACTAAGTCTTTAGGTGGCAACGTTGGATCTTCTATTTTAAGCCCTGTTTTTTTTAACACATGATCTTTATCTTTATAAGTGATATCTTTGCCGTCATATTTTGCGTAGCACATATTCGGTCTTATTCCTTATTGCTATTTCAACACCCTAAAAACAACCGACTCACTTTTAAACCATTATTGACCATCTTCATGTTGTGTCTTTTTATTATTATCTGATAGAGGTTTACCTTCTTCCTTACAAAGCACTTCTGGATCATAATAAAAAAAGAACCACCCATTACCACTTAGGGAAGGTTTTATATATGGATCTGTATCTTGCTGCCAATCAGTTAACTCTTTCCCTTGAGTAATTGACTTATCGATGTATTGTTTACTTACCTTAATTAAATTAATATTTTTAACATTTTTCCATCCTAAAAGAGTAAAAATTCTTTCCGCGAGTTTTATATGAGTAGCGATAGAGTTTTTCCTGACAATCAAACAAGCAGAGCCAATTATCAAACCAAGCGAGCTAAAACCGATGAAAAGATTTTCCAAAGAAAAGTCTAAAACAAGATAATTCATCAATAATACACAAAAAATATAAAATATAAACATTCCCCAAAGGCTAGCTTTTAGTGCTTGATTACGACCACCAAAACAGGGTGGAATTATTGAAATAATTTGCTCGCTAGGTTTTAACATGGCATAGACTTCATAATAATCATCACGTTTTTCAGCAATTACTTCAACTTGATCACCCTCATTAAATTTATAAAATCCCAGCCAACCTTTGAGGGTAATTTCATTATTAAGTTTGGCAGTAATGTATTGTGCTCTCATATTATTACTTAAATCAACTCCACTTGCATGCCCCAATGCGGCTAAACCTAAAGCTGTATTGCCATTTAACGTAGCAATTAAAGCTCCTTTCTCAAATTTGGCTTTCTGTTTTTCTTTTTGTGCCTCACTTAAATAAGCGCCATCACCAACTGGAGCATAACAAAAAAGCCCTTTAAAATCAGATAGTGTACCTGTTAATTTTATTAAGTCTTTAGGTGGCAACGTTGGATCTTCTATTTTAAGCCCTGTTTTTTTTAACACATGCTCTTTGTCTTTATAAATGGTATCTTTGCCGTCATATTTTGCATAGCACATATTCGGTCTTATTCCTTATAGCTATAAATATTCATGCTTCCACAGAAATATAACAATATGATAAAATTTATTTTTTAGCTAGCTGAATTGCTAAAAAAAGAACAGATCTTTTTACTACTTTAATCAAACTAGTTTTACCTAACCGAAAAACACATTATCTAAATAATATAAATTGAGTTAACAAAATTACTACATAGTCAAAATTATTTGGAAGGCAGATCGCTAAATTCGCTCAAAATCAATTACAGAACTTAGTAACTTGATTAATGTAATTATAATTTTAATAGACTACTTTAATTATTATGAAAAAAACTACACTGTCTGTGATTGCCAAACAGGCAAATTTATCGATTGCGTCGGTATCTAGGGTGCTTAAAAAACCTCATTTAACCTCTGTTACAACGCAATCTAAAGTTTACCAAGCGATTGAAGAGTTAAAGATTGATATAAGTTGTAATTTAAAGCCTCATAGCCATTTTGATAAATCTGATCGCATTTTAGTTTTGGATAATCAATTTACACCATATACATTAATTAACTATGGACTGGAGCAGACGTTAAGACAAGCAGGTTTTACAGTATTTTATTTTCGCTTTCCATGCCAATCTAAAACTGATTTTCATCATTTAATTCAATTTATTAACCAAAACACCTTTGCCGGAATTTTAGTGATTAATGATGCACCTTACTTAAGTGAGCTTGAACAATTTAAAAAAGCATTACCACCAATTGTTTTAATAAATCATTTTTCGCGTAATTTTACCTGTGTTTATTTTGATCATTTGATGATCGGTTACCAAATAACGCAATATTTATTAGAAAACGCACATCAAAAAATCGCAATTTTGATGAATGATAACAATAAAATTTGTTCCACACTTTTTTTGCAAGGGTATCAACAAGCGTTACTCAGAGCAAATATAGAATTTAATCCTCACTATCTTGTTGAGCGTTGCATTAGTTATGAACATGGCAGAGCTGCCATAAAAAAACTAATCAATAGCAATAATCCACCTTCAGCGGTTATTTGTGGTGATAATAGTAGTTTGAGCTATCCAGAAAAGAATTATCATAATTTGCAATGTCATCTTTCCGATTATCATGTTGTTTTAGGTGCATTACATCAAGCCCATGAAAGTCAAGCTCAGCTAGTTCGTCCGCTTACTATAACCTATGTGGGCCATGCCAGTGCAAGGCAATATAACGAATTAGATAAATTAAGTCGAATAAATAAACCATTGTATAAAATGGGCCAAGATTCCGCTAATTTGCTTTGTCAACATATTGATAATGCTATAAAAAACGTTAAAAGCTATCACATTATAGAAGCAGAACCTCGTTTTTATTAATGATTAACATCCATTTTAACTTTACCCGATATTACGAGCAATAAATAGCATAAATTATCTAGGTAACGATGTTCTATAATCAAACTGATATCAGGCGTTTTGGTGATAGTTGATTAAATTTTTGTATACCAATACCGATAAACTGTTGTTCTTGATAAATTCGAACTAATGTTTCGCTCGATACTGATGTATCAAGTACAATATTTCGGCCTAACAATATGTCTTTTCCTTGAATATCAGTTAAAGTAATTTTTGGATAATCTTGCACAGGACTATCCACTGGCATAAGTAAAGCTTGTTTATCGGTAATGTGTTGTAATTCATCCAAGCTGATCATTTTATCAATCGGATAATTAGATACTTGCAAACGTCTTAAATAAATAACATGCGCACCACAGCCAAGTAGTTCGCCCAAATCATCAATAATGGTTCGAATATAAGTGCCCTTCGAGCAATGTATTTCTAATGTTAATTGGTTATTATCGGGATTAAATTGAATAAATTGATTTTGGTAGACAGTAATAGGCCTTGCTTCACGTTCAATCACAATACCTTGACGTGCGTACTCATATAGGGGTTTACCTTGATATTTTAATGCTGAAAACATGGTCGGTACTTGTAAAATATCGCCACGAAAATGCGTTAATGCTTCATCAATTTGTGATTGAGAAATATTAACAACTTTAGAACAAATAATTTGACCATCTGCATCTGAAGTATCAGTTCGTTCGCCTAACTGGGCAACCACGCGATAGCGTTTGTCTGAATCTAACAGGTATTGCGAAAATTTGGTCGCCTCACCAAAACAAATTGGTAACATGCCTGTTGCTAAAGGATCGAGTGCACCTGTGTGCCCTGCTTTTTTTGCATTGAACAGCCTTTTTACTTTTTGAAGTGCATCATTAGAAGTCATACCTTGCGGTTTATCTAACAATAAAACGCCGTGAATGTCACGGCGAATTTTTTTTGTATTCATCATTGGTGCTTTATATTCAAGGTTTAAGTTTTTTTAATAATTATTTGCTAAGTATAATTTTAACTTTTTAGTTAATCTTTATGCCGTTCATTGTCTTGTCTAATCACATCAGACACTAAATTAGACATTTGCATTCCTTTAACCAGTGACTCATCATAAAAGAATTTGATTTCAGGAATAATGCGTAAACGCATCGCTTTACCAATTAAGGTTCGGATATATCCTTTTGCATCATTAAGCACAGTTAGTCCCTGCTCAATAACTTGTGGATCATCATCATTAAGAAAAGTTACAAATACTTTGGCATAGGAAAGATCGCGCGAAATATCTACGCCAGAAACAGTGACCATTCCTAATCGTGGATCTTTGATTTCTCGTTGTAAGATGATCGCAATCTCTTTTTGTAATTCATGCCCAACTCGTGATGAGCGGCTAAATGTTTTTGCCATATCTATTTTCCTTAAAATATGAATAAGCAAGGCTTAAACCTTGCTTATAACATGTTTGGTAATGATTAAATGGTACGCTTGATTTCGATAGTTTCGAACACTTCGATACTGTCACCAACACGAACATCATTGTAGTTACGTACACCAATACCACATTCCATACCATTACGTACTTCATTAACATCATCTTTGAAGCGTCGTAGGGATTCAAGTTCACCTTCATAGATAACAACGTTATCACGAAGTACCCGAATTGGATTATGGCGTTTGACCACACCTTCTGTCACCATACAACCAGCAATCGCACCAAATTTTGGTGATTTAAATACATCACGCACTTCAGCAAGACCAATAATTTCTTGTTTGTATTCTGGTGCAAGCATACCGCTCATGGCTTGTTTAACTTCGTCAATTAAGTCATAAATAACAGAATAGTAACGAAGATCTAAGTTTTCAGACTCAATAACCTTACGTGCCGATGCATCAGCACGAACATTAAAGCCTAAAATTATCGCATTTGAAGCCGCTGCTAATGAAGCATCAGTTTCGGTAATTCCACCAACACCTGAACCAATAATTTTCACTTTCACTTCATCAGTTGAAAGTTTAAGCAATGAATCACAGATCGCCTCAACCGAACCTTGAACGTCAGCTTTTAACACGATGTTAAGTTCAGATACATCACCCTCAGTCATGTTGGTAAACATGTTTTCAAGTTTCGCTTTTTGTTGACGCGCAAGTTTCACATCACGGAATTTACCTTGTCGATAGAGCGCAACTTCACGCGCTTTCTTTTCATCACGAACAACAGTGGCTTCATCACCTGCTGACGGTACGCCAGAAAGACCTAAAATTTCAACCGGAATTGAAGGGCCCGCTTCGGTAACTTCTTTACCTAATTCGTTGCGCATTGCACGAATACGACCATATTCAAAACCACACAGAACGATATCGCCTTTTCGTAAAGTACCTGATTGAACTAGCACTGTTGCAACTGAACCACGACCTTTATCTAAGAATGATTCAATTACCACTCCGCTCGCCATACCAGATTCATACGCAGTAAGCTCAAGGACTTCGGCTTGTAATAAGATTGCTTCAAGTAATTGGTCGATGCCGGTGCCTGCTTTAGCCGAAACATGAACAAACTGAGTATCACCACCCCAATCTTCTGACATAACGCCATATTGGGCCAGTTCACCTTTTACGCGCTCAGGATCGGCTTCTGGTTTGTCGATTTTATTCACTGCAACAACGATTGGTACATTTGCCGCTTTCGCATGTTGAATAGCTTCAATAGTTTGTGGCATCACACCATCATCAGCCGCTACAACTAATACCACGATATCGGTTGCTTTAGCACCACGCGCACGCATTGAGGTAAATGCAGCATGGCCTGGTGTATCTAAAAAGGTGATTTCGCCATTTGGTGTTTTTACATGGTAGGCACCGATATGCTGAGTAATACCACCGGCTTCACCCGATGCCACTTTCGCTTTACGGATGTAGTCAAGTAATGAAGTTTTACCATGATCAACATGCCCCATGATAGTGACGACAGGCGCTCGAGCAACTTTTTCAGCGCCGGTATCACGGTCGCTCATGAGCGATTCTTCAAGTTCGTTTTCACGACGAAGTACCACTTTGTGTCCCATTTCTTCGGCAACAAGTTGTGCCGTTTCCTGATCGATAACCTGATTAATGGTTGCCATCGCCCCCATCTTCATCATAGTTTTGATAACTTCAGAACCTTTAACAGCCATTTTATTAGCAAGTTCAGCAACAGTTATCGTTTCACCAATGACTACATCACGGTTAACGGCTTGAACAGGTTTAGTAAAGCTTTGTTGCAATGCACTTTTACCTTTCTTTTTGTGACCACTACGCGTAACTGCACGGGCTTCTTCTCGTTCAGCTTTACCTTCAGATAATTTACTAGCTTTTTTCTGTTTAGTTTGTTTACCGCCACGACCTCGGCCTCGACCACCTTCGACTTCTCGGTCGGTATCATCTTCAGCAGCGCGTGCATATTTAGATGTGGTGACATGATAATCATCATCTTCACTATTGTCGTTATCATCAGTATCACTATATTGCTCGGCTAGTTTGCGAGCTTCTTCGGCCATACGTTTAGCATCTTCTTCTAATTTTCGACGATTTTCTTCTTCAGCTTTACGTTTTATTTCGTTGGCCTCTGCTTCTAAACGCGCTTTTTCTTCTTGTGCTTTTTTTACTTTAGGATCCGTTGTCGGCTCTTGCACAGGTTTAGCGGCTTGCGGTTTAGCTTTCTCTTCTTGAGCACGTTTTTTAGCCTCTTCTTCGCGTTTTTTAGCTTCTTGCTCTGCGGCTAACTTCGCTTTCTCTTCAGCTTCTTTACGCGCTTGTAATTCTGCTAATTCTGCTTCTTGTTTAGCTTTTTCAGCTTCTAGACGTGCTTTTTCTTGCTCGGCAGCAATTTCAGCCGGATCGCGTTTTACAAAAGTACGTTTTTTACGGACTTCGACTTTAATTTCTTTGCTTTTGCCACCCGCACTTGACACATTCAACGTTGAATGAGTTTTACGTTGTAGTGTTAATTTTGTTGGACCTTGCTGAGGATTTAAATGCGCAAGCAAAGCTTCTTTTTCCTTTTGTGTAACAGTGTCAGACGCGGTTTTTTTCATCCCAGCATCGGCAAACTGTTGCAAAAGTGTTTGCACTGGAGTATTTATCTCTTGAGCCAGTGTTTCGATTGATACTTTGGTCATGTATTACTTTCCCTCAATTATTCATTTGCAAACCAACAAATATTACGTGCAGCCATAATAAAATCGCCAGCTTGTTTACTTGTTAAACCTTCAATATCCACGAGATCATCGGTACCTTGTTCTGCTAAATCTTCCAAAGTAATAACGTCATGTTGGGCTAATTGGTAGGCTAATTCTTGTGTCATACCCGGTAAATCTAATAAATCTTGCGCCGGTCTTTTATCGCCACTATGAGCAAGCGCTAAGGTTGTTAAAGCATCTTTTGCGCGATTTCTTAATGCTTCAACCAGTTCTTCATCAAGCTCTTCAATTTCAAGTAATTCATCAACCGGTACATAAGCAAGTTCTTCTAGCGAAGTAAAACCTTCTTCAACTAATAGTTGTGCCAGATCTTCTTCAATGTCTAAATGCTTCATTAAGTTACTGATTGCAGCAAATGATTCGGCATGATGTTTTTCTTGTAAATCTTCGGTACTCATTACATTTAACGTCCAACCCGTAAGTTGTGATGCTAAACGGATATTTTGACCATTACGACCAATAGCCTGTGGTAAAGTATCAGCATTAACAGCCACATCCATTGTATGTTTATCTTCATCAACAACAATTGACACAACATCAGCAGGTGCCATAGCATTAATCACGTACTGTGCAGGGTTATCATCCCACAATACGATATCAATACGTTCACCACCAAATTCATTCGAAACAGCTTGGACTCGAGCGCCTCGCATACCGACACATGCACCAACTGGATCGATACGACGGTCGTTACTGCTAACAGCAATTTTAGCGCGAGAACCCGGATCACGAGCAACACCTTTAATGTCGATCATCTCTTCACCAATTTCAGGGACTTCAATACGGAATAGCTCTTCCATCATCTCGGGGTTAGAGCGACTAATACAAAGTTGTGCTGGTTTATTATCTTGTTCAACCAAATATAAAATACCGCGTACACGATCGCCAATACGGAAGTTTTCGCGTGGCAGCATATCATGACGTGACATCATTGCATCGGCATTATTACCTAAATCTAAAATCACGCTATCGCGATTGGTTTTTTTGACGATACCCGTTACGATTTCACCAATTCGGTTTCTAAACATGTCAATGACCATTGCACGCTCAGCTTCGCGTACTTTTTGTACAATAACTTGTTTCGCCGTTTGTGTTGTAATTCGGTCAAAAGCAACAGATTCAATTTGTTCTTGAACATAGTCACCAATTTTTAATGTTGGATCTTCATATTGCGCTGCTTCTAGGGTTATTTCTTTAGTTGGTTGTGTAACTTCATTGACCACCAACCAACGGCGAAATGTATCATAATCGCCAGTTTTATGATCAATTTTTACCACAACATCAATATCAACATTATGTTTCTTTTTAGTGGCTGTTGCTAATGCGGTTTCTAACGCTTCAAAAATTTTGTCACGCGTTAGTGCTTTTTCATTTGATACAGCTTCAACAACAGCTAAAATTTCTTTATTCATCCTTTACACCCGTACTCTATTTAAGGTTAAAATTAGGTACTATATTTGCTTTTTGAATATTGCTAAAAGCAAACACTTCATCGTTATTATCCACCGTTAGTGTAATCATCTCATTATCAATGGATTTTATCTGTCCTTTCCATTTGCGACGATTAGCAACAGGAATACGCAGACTAATTGTGACTTCTTCACCAACAAAACGTTGATAGTGTTCTAACGTAAACAGTGGCCTGTCCATACCTGGTGATGAAACTTCAAGGTTATAAGCATCTTTGATAGGATCTTCCACATCAAGCACAGCGCTAATTTGTCGGCTAACATCAGCACAATCATCAACAGTTATACCGTTTTCACTATCTATATAAACTCGTAACACTGGGTAACGGCCACGAATGTATTCAACGCCAACTAACTCAAAACCAAGGGCATTCACAGGTTCTTGTATGATATCCGTCAATTGCTGTTCTATATTAGCCAAACAAACCTCCACTGCAAAAAATAAAAAAAGGGCATATAGCCCAACATTCCTTTTAAACTTACGCTTAAATCAAAACACGAAAAAAAACCTCGACATGCGAGGCTACATTTAAAACTAACTATAATGAAGCCACTTGATTCGAACTTTCACGCAATAAAAAGGGTAAATTGATTTATGAATGAAAATCTAAGTGGTTGCGGGGGCTGGATTTGAACCAACGACCTTCGGGTTATGAGCCCGACGAGCTACCAAGCTGCTCCACCCCGCGATAGATGGTTGAAGATTATACCTTATTTTAAATAAAGTGCAACGTGTAATAATGTTAATTTTAGCAAATATAGCTGAAGTAATTGATTAATCTAACAGAATAAATTTCAGTCTTTTTTACAAAACAAATGTAAAATAAGTCAGCAAAATGGCATAATCAAATCTATAAAAAAATAAAATATTCCGCTGAATTCTCAGCGGAAAAAAATTATTTAGACGTCGCTAATCTCATCTTTTTAACAAACTCGGTCATTTCATTGAGCATTTTTTCAGGTTCATCTAAATTTTTCTCGATAATTTTGACTGTCGCAGATCCAGCGATCGCACCAGCTGCTCCTGATTTAATTGCTTCACTCACTTGTGAGGGTTCTGAGATACCAAATCCTTGAATCGCTGGCGGCGCGCCGTACTGAGTCAATTTTTGGATTAAATGCGTTAAAGGTTTATTGGCGCGATTTTCAGTACCGGTTACGCCAGCACGTGACACAAGATAGGTATAACCTTTACCCAATTCAGCTATTTTTTTAATAACTTCGTCATCAGCATTTGGTGGGCAAATAAAGATTGGCGCAATCTTATATTTTTCTGCATGTTTGGTAAATTCTTGTGCATACTCAACCGGTAAATCAGCAATTAATACTGAATCTACGCCTGCTTTTGCACATTTCGCATAGAAGTTATCAATACCATTTTTAAAAACTAAATTAGCATAGATGAGTAAGCCAATAGGAATATCAGTATGATAGCTTCTGATTTGAGTTAATATTTCAAAACATTTTTCAACACTAATACCACCTTTAAAAGCGCGAATATTCGCATTTTGAATGGTTGGTCCATCGGCCATAGGGTCAGAAAACGGAATACCCAGCTCTAATGCATCCGCACCAGCATCAATTAAAGTTTGTATTATTTGTAAAGAGAGTTCTGGATTAGGATCCCCAACAGGAACAAAAGGAACAAATGCGCCCCGCTTTTCTTGATTTAATTTATCAAATAATTTTTGATAACGGTTCATTCAATTTCTCCTTTTGCTTTTAAAATATCATAAACAGTAAAGATATCTTTATCTCCGCGGCCCGATAGATTGACAATCAACAGCTGTTCTTTATTAGGATTTTCTTTGATCATCTTTAGTGCATAAGCTAAAGCATGCGATGATTCTAACGCAGGAATAATACCCTCATGACGCGACAACGCTTTAAAGGCATCTAACGCTTCATCATCGGTAATCGAAACATATTGCGCACGGCCGATACTATCTAAATAAGCATGTTGAGGTCCAACCGATGGAAAATCAAGGCCCGCTGATATCGAATACGACTCTTCAATTTGCCCTTCATCAGTTTGCATCATTGGCGATTTCATACCAAAGTAGATACCCAATTTACCATGTTTTAATGATGCACCATGTTCACCGCTTTCAATGCCGTGTCCACCCGGTTCAACACCAATTAAGCGTACTGATTTTTCTTCAATAAAATTCGCAAACATCCCAATTGCATTAGATCCACCGCCAACACAAGCAATCACGGCATCAGGCAAACGTCCTTCTTTTTCCATAATTTGTTGTTTGGCTTCGCGGCTAATCATCTGCTGAAATTCACGTACAATAGTCGGGAAAGGATGCGGACCTGCTGCGGTACCAAGCATATAGTGAGCTTTTTCATAACTTCCTGACCAGTCACGCAACGCTTCGTTACAGGCATCTTTCAAGGTAGCTGAACCTGTTTCAACTGGAATCACAGTCGCCCCCATTAAACGCATTCTAAACACATTAGGCGCTTGCCGTTTAACATCTTTTGCGCCCATATAAATACGGCATTTTAAGCCAAGTAACGCACAGGCCAGTGCTGATGCAACGCCATGCTGCCCTGCACCGGTTTCGGCAATAATTTCGGTTTTGCCCATACGTTTGGCAAGTAACGCTTGCCCTAATACTTGATTGGTCTTGTGCGCACCGCCATGTACAAGATCTTCACGTTTTAAATAGAGTTTAGTTTTAGTGCCTGCAGTTAAGTTTTTACATAAAGTAAGCGCAGTTGGTCGACCGGCATAATTGACTAATAAATCATTAAACTCTTTTTGAAAACTTGGATCATGAATCGCTGATAAAAAAGCATCCTCAAGTTGCTCAAGCACAGGCATCAATATTTGAGGGACATACTGCCCACCAAACTCACCAAAATAAGGATTTAATTTTGACATAACTATTCCTTCTAACATTAATTAAATTTGTTCAAATACAGCTTGAATTTTGTGTTTATCTTTAATACCCGGCGAAATTTCGATACCAGAATTTAAATCCACCCCAATCACATTTGTAGCTAAAGCATTTTTTATATTTTGCGGATTAATGCCGCCAGCTAAAATCACATTAGTTAAATCTTGCCCAGCTAGTAGTGACCAATCAAAGCTTTTACCCGTTCCCCCGGCGCCATGATCGAAAATGTAACGACTGACTAATGGGTTATTGTGTTCGGAGATGGTATTGCTGATACTTAATGCTTTCCAAATCTGACAATTTTTAGGTAATTTTTCACGTAATAATTGGATATATTGGTTATCTTCATCACCATGCAATTGAACAGCATAAAGTGAAAGTTGTTCAGCTATTTGACAAACTTGATCTATCGTTTCATTTTTAAACACACCTACCCAATTTAGCGGCGCAGCTGAAATGACTCTACGGGCATTTATTGGCGATAGATAACGAGGTGATTTTGGTGCAAATATCAATCCACCATATACCGCACCGGCTTGGTAAGCTGCTATCGCATCTTCAGCGCGAGTTAAACCACAAACTTTATTTTCACCCAGCATGACTTTACGAATCGCTAAGGTTAAATTAGGTTCTGACATCAGCGCGCTACCAATTAAAAAACCATTAGCAAACTGACTTAATTCTTTAACCTGATTATGTGTGTAAATCCCCGATTCGCTGATAATAATGCGATCATCAGGAATCGTTTTCGATAGATTTTTAACGCGATTTAAATCGACACTCAAATCACGCAAATTACGATTATTAATGCCTATCACTTTAGCACCAAGTGCAATTGCTCGTTCCACTTCGGCTTGCGTGCTTGCTTCGGTTAATACGCCCATATTGAGTTGATGAGCGATACGGCTTAAGTGACGATACTCATCGTCATTGACGACTGATAGCATTAATAAAATGGCATCGGCCTGATAATAACGCGCTAAGTAAATTTGATATTCATCAATAATAAAGTCTTTGCAAAGAACAGGCTGAGTTACCTCATTACGTACGATAGGCAAAAACTCAAAACGTCCTTGAAAGTATTTTTCGTCGGTCAACACCGAAATAGCCGAAGCATAATCTTTATACACTTTGGCAATAGTTGCAGGATCAAAATCATCCCGAATTAACCCTTTTGACGGTGAGGCTTTTTTACATTCTAAAATAAATTCTGTTTTAGTTTGATTTAATGATTGATAAAAATCACGATCACTAGGCTTCACATCCATTTTAAATGTTTCAAGCGGTTTTGATGCTTGCTGTGAGACTAACCAACTTTGTTTATCTTCGATGATTTTTTTCAATACGGTTGCCATTTCAACATTTTCCGTTAATGCTGCAATTGCCATATTTTTCTCCACTGTTATCTTGCCGCTAATTGCTGTAATAGTTGATAAGCTTTACCACTACGCATCATTTCAATCGCTTGTTTAGCATTTTGTTTTAAATCGGACTGACCAAACAAACTCATTAACATCGCAACGTTAGCGGCGATCGCTGCTTCATGAGCCGGTTTGCCATGTCCTTGTAAAATCGCAATTAACATATCACGATTCATCTCTGGCGTGCCACCTTCAATATCTTTTAATGTATATTGCTGTAAGCCAAAATCTTGCGGTGTTAATGTAAAGTAACGAATTTTGCCATTATGCACTTCAGCCACTTGCGTTTCACCATGAATCGCAACTTCATCCATTCCTGAACCATGTACCACATAGGCATGGGTATAACCTAACATAGTTAACGTTTCAGCAATCGGTTTGATTAAATCTGGGTGATATACCCCTAATAAAATTCGTTTAGGACGAGACGGATTAATGAGCGGCCCTAGTACATTAAAAATCGTTCGAGTCTTCAATTGCTGACGAACCGGCGCGGCATGACGAAAACCTGAATGATATTGCTGAGCAAATAAAAAACATACACCAAGCTCATCCAACGCCTTACGCGAATCTTCGGCCGGCATATTTAATTTAATGCCTAAAGCAGACAACACGTCTGATGAACCTGATTTACTCGACACCCCACGGTTACCATGTTTAGCCACCTTATAACCTAACGCAGCAGCCACAAAGGCACTGGCGGTTGAAATATTAATACTGTTGGTACCATCACCACCTGTTCCGACAATGTCGGTAAACGCATAATCTGGAATAGCAAAACTATCGGCATTTTCAAGCAACGCTTGCGCAGCTCCTGCGATTTCATCTGGCTTTTCACCGCGAACTTTCATACTAATTATTGCTGTTGCCAATACCGTCGGTTCGATTTTACCTTGAATAATTAAGTTGAACAGTATTTTACTTTCTTGTTGGCTTAATACCTGTCCTAAATATAACTTATTGAGAATAGGTTGAACATTATACTCTTGCTTATCAATAATGGCTTCTTGTTTTGGTTGCGCTGTTTTTTGTGATGGATTAAGCGCCCACTCAATGGTTTGCTCAAGCAGTTTTACGCCTTGAATAGTTAAAATTGATTCGGGATGAAACTGAAAACCACACACCCGATCCTCATCATTACGCACCGCCATCACAATATTATTACACAAGGCATTAATGGTTAGAGTTTTAGGAATATTTTCGCCTTTTAATGAATGATACCGCGCGACCGGTAATGGATTAGGTAAGCCTTTAAACATGGCTTGTTCATCGTGTTCAATAAGTGAAGCTTTGCCATGTAAAATATCACCCGCTGGTACAATGCTTCCACCATAAGATTCAACAATCGCCTGATGACCAAGGCAGATACCTATAATCGGTAATTTACCTTTTAGGCGTTTAAGTAATTCTGGCATACAACCTGCTTCACTTGGTGCGCCGGGTCCTGGCGATAACATCAAAATCGGATTTTGCATTTGTGAGAGTTTTTCAACTATCGCATCAGCCGGGATCGTATTACGATAAATCGTCACATGATGTTGGCTATTACGTAGTTGATCGACGAGGTTATAAGTAAAAGAATCAATATTATCAATAAATAAAATATTAGCCATTAGAATATACCTTCTACATTATGTGCTGCCATAATTGCTCTAACCACAGCGCGCGCTTTATTACGTGATTCGTCGGATTCAAATTGTGGTTCAGAATCTAAAACCACGCCGCCACCAGCTTGAACAGTCGCTATGCCGTTTTCAACATAAGCACTACGAATCACAATACACGTATCAAGGTCACCATTGGCAGTAAAATACCCTACTGCCCCACCATAGCTACCCCGTTTAACTTTTTCTGATTCGGCAATCAATTGCATTGCACGAATTTTGGGCGCACCGGTTAATGTCCCCATATTCATGGTCGCTTGATAAGCATGAAGTGCATCTAAATCTTCACGTAATTGACCAATGACTTTTGACACCAAATGCATCACAAACGAATAGCGATCAACTTTGAGTAAATCTTTAGTATATCGTGTACCCGGCTGACAAATACGTGCTAAATCATTGCGTGCTAAATCGACTAACATTAAATGTTCTGCTAGTTCTTTCTTGTCGGTACGCATATCTAACTCTAAACGACTATCTAAATCATAATCAATGTCGCCATTGGCGGTTAAGCCTCGAGGACGCGTTCCGGCAATAGGATAGATTTCAACTTGATTGGTAGCTTTACTATATTTAAGCGCGCTTTCTGGTGAAGCACCAAATAACACAAAATCCTTATCTTGCATATAAAACATATAAGGGCTTGGGTTATTAGTTTTAAGAAGTTGATAGGCAGACAAAGGCTTAGGACAAGGCAATGTAAAACGACGAGATGGCACTGCTTGAAATATTTCGCCTTGTTGAATCGCATCTTGCATCTTTTTAACTATGGTATTAAAGTCATCATCACTTTTATTACAATCAACCGTAATATTGGCAAGGGATTGAGTAGGAATTGGCTTTATCGGTTGGTTTAACAAAGTTTGCAGCTCATCAATACGTTTAGTTAAACGTTCCACTTCGTTTGGATCAGCCGTGAAAGCGGTCGCTTTTAATATTGAAACGTGATTTTGATGATTAATTTCTAATAACGTTTCGGCTAAATAAAAACAAAAATCTTGGCAGCGCATATCAGTAGGGAGTTTAGGTAAATTTTCAAAACCAGCCACCAAATCATAACTAAATAGCCCGCCAACAAAAATCGCATCATGGCTTGCTTGTTTCGAATAATTCACAAGACTAAGTAGCGTTCTTAGCGCATCAAAAACGGATAGCGATTTTAATCGAGAATCCTCATCTTGCATGGCATCAACTTGAGGAAACACCAATGTCAACTTTGACGTTTCAACTTCAACTTTCACAGTACTTGCTGAAAATGCATCGGCAAGTAAAGGTAACAACGTTTGCCCATTTGAAGTTAAAGCTTCAAATATCACCTGCTGATCGATTGCCGAAATGCGTAACGCACTATCCACAATCATCACACTTTTTATGCCTTGCTTGTTATCGATTTCGGCTGATTCAAGCAGCAATGTAGCTGGCCTGTCATGACATAATTGATAAAATACCTGAGTCGGATCTTGATAATAACCAATGGTTTTGGTTATCTGCGTTAATGTTGGCTTATTCATTGTTGACTCTCTATTTTTAAATTTTTATTTAAACTATGCATTTGATTATGAAAAACTAAAAACCCGCGCTAAGCGGGTTTTACATACAAAGACAATGCTTTATCAAATCACCCGCCCAAACTCATACGCCACCAACCAAAATTAGCGAATTTGCAAGCAATCAAATAACAGTATTGTGATTTCATGATTATTATTAATGTAAAATGAATGTTGTACTATTAAACTAGTTCATTGATGCAATGTCAAGTGAATATTTTGTGTGCAGAAATAAAATTTATTTTAGTATATCAATAGCAAGTTTAACCAAAGGATGCTATTTGTTATAAAGCATCCTTTGTAAAAATTAGCGCAACGGCATTTCGGATTGAATCACTTTAACCAACTTAGATCTTGGTTTTGACGAAATACGAAAGTGGTTAGTAATCCATAACTTATGATGTGCTTCACATTGCGGACCTAAATAAATCTTCTCAATATAATCTTCCACCGTTTTGTAATTAATAAATAAACTGCTGGCTTGAACATAATCTGTCGGCGCTTGAATTTTTTCATCGGCAATATTTGTGATATAAATCATTCGACATTCATCTTCATCTTCAAATGCAGCATGCTTGATTAAGCACGAGATAGGCATGACGGCTAAGGTAATTAATTGATCGAGAATAGAAAGATTTTTTATGCTTCTGTTTTTATTTAAATTTTTTATTACTTGTTTTATTTGATTTAGTTTTTTTCTAATTGTTTTAATTTTATGCTTTTCATCTAATTGTTTTAGGTAGTCATTCCATTTTTTTTCAATCTTAGATGCAGAACTTCCTCGGTGCTCCAGATAAAAAGAAAATTTATTACGTTTGGCAAGACTAATATATTCATTACTTGGATCAAAATACAAACAACGGAACAAAGGTAGATCATGAAAGGAGGATTGTGTTAACGGTTCGTTCTTCTCATTAGCATCAGTTTTATTATCAATAAAATCTTGTCTTGCCATTTTAACTGATGTTAATTTATTTAAATGATTAATACCATCAGGATTGATGCTTTGTTCAACATCGTCGCCAAAAAAATTTTGGTTAAAAACTACACTAACACTCGAGCCGACAATATTGTTTTCATTGCCATATAAACGAAATTGATTTAACGAATTGTGATTAAATGAAAAACTGGCTAAAAAGCTTTTGATTTCACTATCCGTATCGGTTTTAATATTAAGCCAACTAGTGAGTACCTGATTTTCAGTGGGATCGTTCATAAAATCAACCACATTTAAACGAAAATCGCTAGGCTCATTTTTTAAAAGACTAAATAACACGCCCGGTCTGGTATAATGTGCAACCTGCCGTTCATATTGTTTCTCTTCACTTTTTAAGTTTTCATTTAATTTAAATGTAACCAGTAACTGCTCCTGAATATCTTGTGCTAATGTTCTGATATAACAAATGTACTGAGTAACGGATTGCTCGCGTTTATTGGCATCGGCAAATAGTGAAGAAGCTTCATTCTTATCAATGACTGATAACATGATTTGAGCAATAGTATAAAGCATAAATAAATCATTGGAATAAGACACTTTCAGATAATATTCTTTTGCTTTTTTAAAACTACCTTCTGTTTTGTTAAAAAAGATATTATCCCCTAAATAAAGATTCGCTATATTGGAAACATAAGAATTAATGCTATCACAACATTGTAAGAAACACTGACTGGCTTCGTTATAAAGCTGTTTTTTAGTTTGATAGATAACACCCAAATTACATTGTGCCCTAACATAAGCATCGGCATTATCCTCCCTTTGTACCTGTAAATAATGGTATTCTGCCTGCTTGATATCCTGTTTTTTAAATTGGTAAATAAGGGCTAAATTACATTGTGCCCTAGCATAAGCATCAGCGTTATCCTGCCTTTCTACCTGTGAATAATAATGTTTTGCCTGATCGTCATTCTGTATTTTAAATTGGTAAATAAGCGCTAAACAATATTGAGCCCTAGCATAAGCATCGGCATTATCCTGCTTTTCCACTCGTGAATAATAGTGTTCTGCTTGCGCTATGTTATTTTTTTCATCTTGATATATCAGGGCTAAATTGAACTGAGCTTCGGCATATAAATTAGGATCAACACTCTTTTCAATCTGTAAATAATGGTGTTCTGCCTGCGCTATGTTATTTTCATGTTGATATATCTGAGCTAAATTAAACTGAGCTGTAGCATATAATGTCGAATTACCTAACTTTTCAACCTTTAATAAATGTTTGATTGCAGCTTCAGTATTTTGATCCAAAAAATAAATTTTGGCTAACTCTAATTGAGCCTTTGAAAATGCTTCATCGCCATCGTTTTTGGTGATTTTTTTAAAATCTGCAATTTTCTGCTCGATCGTTTGTTGTTTAATATTTTGTTCAACTGTTTGCTCTTTCATTATTATTCCTATTCTGTTTTTCTTGTCATATTTAATCGTAGTAAACAATTAAACGACAGCCAGTATGTATTTGGCTGGAATGATTCTTGTTGGTTAATATTAGCGCGTCGTTTAAATTAATAGACACAGTTTAGCGTTAAGTTAAAAAATCACCAAAAATTTAACAAGGGATAGAGCAAAAATATGACTAAAAATAAATTAGCTTCATAAAATCAATAATAAATAACATAAAGATTATTTATTAATAACTGGTCAAAAAATCTCATAGCCATTAGAATGCTTATACCGTCGAAATTCATATTACTAAGAGAAATTAATCTATGCCTATATTTTATATTTTTATCGGTATCATCGTGTTACTCGCACTAATCACCGTTTTAAAATGCATTACCATTGTTCCGCAAGGTTATCAATACACCATTGAGCGTTTTGGTAAATACACCCACACACTTGAACCGGGATTGAATATCATTATTCCTTTTATGGATGGGATTGGTCGTAAAATTAATATGATGGAACAAGTGCTTGATATTCCATCACAAGAAGTTATATCAAAAGATAATGCCAACGTACAAATTGATGCCGTTTGCTTTATTCAAGTGCAAGACGCAGCTAGAGCCGCTTATCAAGTCAATCAACTTGAACGTGCTGTGATTAATTTAATGATGACCAATATTCGTACGGTACTCGGCAGCATGGAACTTGATGAAATGCTATCACAGCGTGATCATATCAACTCAAAATTACTTAGCATTGTTGATGATGCAACAAACCCTTGGGGCATTAAAATCACCCGTATTGAAATTCGAGATGTTCGCCCGCCGGCAGAACTTATTGCCGCGATGAATGCACAAATGAAAGCAGAACGTAATAAACGTGCGGAAATTCTGGAAGCTGAAGGTGTTCGTCAGGCAGCAATACTACGTTCAGAGGGTGAAAAACAGTCCGAAATATTAAAGGCCGAAGGTGAGCGACAAGCTGCATTTTTACAAGCCGAAGCCCGTGAACGTGCGGCCGAAGCCGAAGCAAAAGCCACACAAATGGTGTCTGATGCAATTGCAGCAGGTAATATTAATGCGGTTAATTACTTTGTTGCACAAAAATATACTGAAGCGCTACAACAAATCGGATCGGCAGATAACAGTAAAGTCATTATGATGCCTTTAGATGCATCAAGTTTAATGGGCAGTATTGGTGGCATTGCGGAGCTCATTAAAAACTCTAAATGATGTCACAAGGTAGTTTCCGAACTGGTTGTATATATTTTCCAAGGTACTTTAAGTACAAGTTATTTTGGAATTAAATAAATACTTTTGCAATTTCAATTATGTAATTAGGTAAATTAAACGATGACTGATATTTTAACCGTTATTTATAATTCCCCTCATTGGGTATTTTTTATTTTAGGGGGAACATTATTAATTGCAGAATTGCTTGGTACTGGTGGCTACTCACTTTGGAGCGGCATCGCTGCAATTGTTGTTGGTCTTATTGCTTGGATTTTGCCTCTGTCTTGGCCTGTTCTATGGATTTTATTTGCTATATTTACCTTGGTTTCAGCATATTTATGGTGGCTATGGCTTAAAAAGTCTGGGCAAAGCAAACCGAATAGCAACGAAATTAATCAACCACAACAAGATTTAATTGGTATTAAAACCTTTGTTACCGACGCCATTATCAATGGCTCAGGCCGAGTCAAAATCAAAGACGGCACTTGGCCAGCACAATGTAATATTAATTTACCGGTTGGTCATGCTGTTGAAGTTATCGCGGTTAATGGTCTAGTTTTAACGGTACAACCAATAAAAAACTAGTCACATTTTGCTTTTTACCAGTAAAAAAACGCGCCTAAGGCGCGTTTTTTTTAGATTGATAATAGTTGAAAAGCAATGATAACAAACTGTTGTTCGTTAGGATAAATGTCACTAATGATTTTTTTCAGTTCAGTTAAGCTCATATTTTCTTGCTTAGCCTGTTCTTCAGTCAATTGATTGAGTGTTACAGGCGTCACATTAGTAATTTTTATACTACAAAAATATGCATCCGTTTCAAAAACGCCCACTCGCAACGTATCACCAACCTTAAAATGTGATTCACTTTTATCACGAATAGTAATAGTTTTTAAACCTGCCAAAATATCCGATTTAAAACGTTGGTAAAACGTTATATCATTTTTCACAACGATCATCCTTTTTATTAAACGAGCGGTTAAGGTTTGATACCGATCACTTGCCAATTATGGTTAGATTCATCAGTAATTTTACCTTTTTTGACGTCTGTAATATATTTTATCGTCATATTACGGATAGTGCCTTGTTCATCACCAAAAGCGGTTCGTGAGTCCCAAGTTGGTTCAACACGTCTTCCTTCTAATGGCCCACCTTTTTTGACTAACATTTCGTAACGATAAGCGTTCATACCTAATTTCAACTTCATATCCGCAGTGATAGCCTGACCATTAAGCAATGTTAAATTTTTAATTCGCTCACCAACCGGTTGAGTTAAATCAATAGTATATTTGACCCCACCAAACATATCGTAAGTCATATATTTTGACGCGCCACGAATCGGATCATATTGATAATTTTTATCGCCCGGTTGTACTTGAGCAAAATAAGCAGCAGACCATTCCATATAGTCTTTAAGGTCTTGACCGGTAACTTCGAATATACTGGTTTCACCAGCGGTATATTGATAATTATTGGCGATATCTTTACGCGTAATTGGACCTTTATTCAGTATTGCTTTTTTATTATCAACCAACACAGAAGTCACATCCGCACCGCTATAATATAATTGAACAGCGTTGAGTAAATGGGTTAGCCCTGTTTCTTCGAGGTAAATCGCAGGAATACCATGAATCATTTGCTGGGGGACCAAATCACGATCGGTTTCACCAATAACCTGATTGGCTATTTCTCTTAATTGTTGATGATAAGGCGCATAAATTTTTTCAATTGCCGGATCGGCAGCATACGATTTAACTGGCTGTGTTTCGGCTTTTTTATTCACTAAAGAGGTTTTGTTCTTTTCAAGATCAAAGGTTAAATCAACCACCGAAACCACGGTACCATAACGATGCGGTTCAGTAATCAAAACATTATTGATCACTTTTTCACTTATATTTTGATGATTGTGCCCAGCTATAATCACATCGATATCGGGCACTTGGTTAGCCACATCAGCAACGCCGGTTCCTGGTTTATTGTTTTCATTATCCACCCCCATATGGGTAACTAAAACAATAGCATCAACATGTTGTTGTTTTAACTTTTCAACTTGTTTTTGTATTTCTGGAATTGGCATAGTGAATTCCATTTGTTTTACATAACCTGTTTTATCTTCATATTCAGGTACAAATGGTGTCGTTGCCCCAATAAAACCAATTTTTACGCCATCTTTTTCAATAATGGATGTAGCGGGTAAATAGGCTTTACCTGAGTCTTTATAAAAGATGTTCGCTGCTAATGTTTTACCTTTAAATTCAGCAACGATTTTATCAACAACTGGCATGCCAAAATTAAATTCATGGTTACCTAATACCATAATGTCATATTTCATAGTATTAAGAGCCTCAATAGCTGGATGATTTTTCACATCGTGAAAACGTTCAATTTGGTTATCTTGAATAATATCACCCGCATCAACCAAAATGACATTAGGGTGATGCTCACGAAACTGATTAACAAAGGTAGATATTTGTGCGTAAGAACCGGATAAATCAGCCTTATCTGTACCATAATCCCAAGGTAACATTCGTCCATGAACATCGGAAGTTGCTAAAATAGCGACATTTACCTGTTTAGCCAACAGTGGCAAGGGACTGGATAAAGCCACAATCGTGAATAATGATAACAATCTTTTATTGAGTAACATTTTAAGCTCCTTTAAAACTCGACAAACAAATAATCTTCCCTATACGAAAATAAAATAACTAATACGTTAAAAGCATCGTTCATTTCTAATCACAACTCGCAATAAGATAATATTAAATGATATAAAAATACCCAACAATATAACAATATTATTGGGTATGAGATAGACAACCATCAATATTTTTTGACAACTTGATAATGTAACGTCATCAATAATACAGACTTAATGTGACATTGAAGTTTTTACACCGCCTTCAGGAATTGGCACATAAGCTGTCTCTTTATCTGTTCTTTGTTTATTATTACGTACTTTTAATGCAGTTTTAATACCAAAGAAAATAATACTGTAAACAACCACTAAAAATAGAATACTTAAACCCGCATTAGTATAATTGTTAATAACGATATGGTGCATATTATCAATTTGTTGTGCGGTTAATTCACTACCTTCAGCAATGCGACGTTTATACTCATTGGCTAAATAGAAGAAACCTTCTAATTGCGGATCATTACTGAATAATTTCAATGCTAATGCCCATGTTGTACAAATGAGTAACCATATTGCTGGAATAATTGTCACCCAAATATATTGAGCACGTTTCATTTTAATTAATACAACTGTCGCTAACACTAACGCAACCGCCGCTAACATTTGATTTGAGATACCAAATAATGGCCATAAGCTCTTAACACCACCTAATGGATCAACAACGCCTTGATAGAGTAAATAGCCCCACAAACCAACACAACCCACTGTACCAATAAAACCGGCAATGAGTGAATCGGTTTTTTTCAAGAATGGGACAAAGTTACCTAAAAGGTCTTGTAGCATAAAACGACCAGAACGGGTACCAGCATCAAGTGCAGTTAAGATAAATAACGCTTCAAATAAAATACCAAAGTGATACCAAAAGCCCATATTGGCACCGGGAATAATTTGATGGAACACGTGTGCAATACCTACCGCTAGCGTTGGCGCACCACCGGCACGATTAAGCACTGACGGTTCACCAATATCTTTGGCTGTTTGTAAAATTTCGTCAGGTGAAATGACAAATCCCCACGAACTAACCGTTGCAGCAGCATGGGCTGTCACATCTTTAAGTTGCTCCATTATCATTGGCGCTTGATCAGTACCTAATTTATGCAAATCAGGCATAGTAATCCCTAAAGCTGCCGGTGGAGTATTCATAGCGAAATAAAGACCTGGCTCAATAATTGAAGCAGCGACTAATGCCATCATGGCAACGAATGACTCCATTAACATTGCACCGTAACCGATGAAGCGAGCATCCGTTTCGTTAGCAAGTAATTTTGGCGTTGTACCTGATGAAATTAATGCATGGAAGCCAGAAACAGCACCACAAGCAATCGTGATAAATAAGAATGGGAAAAGTGAACCTTTCCAAACTGGACCGGTACCATCAACATATTGGGTCACATCTGGCATTTTTAAATCAGGATTTAAGATAACAATACCAATAGCTAAACCAACAATTACACCGATTTTTAAAAATGTTGCTAAATAATCACGAGGTGCTAGGATTAACCAAACAGGTAACATTGCTGAAACTAAAGCATAGCCCACTAATACATAAGTAATAGTCGTTGCTTTGAAAGTTAAAGCTGGTCCCCAATATGCATCATGCGCAATTACGCCACCAAACCATATTGATAACACTAATAACACAATACCAATAACAGATACTTCTAACACCCGTCCTGGTCTTAAAAATCGCATATAAATACCCATAAATAAGGCAATAGGTACTGTTGAACAAACAGTAAATACCCCCCAAGGGCTTTCAGCTAGCGCTTTAACCACAATCAATGCTAAAACCGCAAGTATTATAAGCATGATAAGGAAGCAACCAAATAGCGCTATAGTGCCAGGAATCGCCCCCATCTCTTCTTTAATCATTTCGCCCAAAGATGAGCCATTACGTCTAGAAGATAAAAATAAAACCATAAAGTCTTGTACCGCACCGGCAAACACGACACCTGCAAGTAACCAAAGTGTGCCTGGTAAGTACCCTACTTGAGCAGCAAGTACCGGCCCAACCAACGGCCCTGCACCGGCAATGGCAGCAAAATGGTGACCAAATAATACATATTTATTAGTCGGTACAAAGTTTAAACCATCATTATTAATGACAGCAGGGGTTGCACGCGTCGGGTCTAATTGCATGACCTTTTTGGCGATATACAAACTGTAATATCGGTACGCGACAAGATAAATTGAAACAGCAGCAGCAACAATCCATAGTGCGCTGACATGCTCACCTCGCCGTAATGCAATTACGGCTAAACAACATGCACCAATAAAGGCTAAGATCAGCCATGGAATATGCTTAAAGACTTTATTATTCATAATAACTCTCTTCATGGGTTTTAAATTTAATTAGTTCGAAATTTAACACCATTTAAAACAGATATAGACTTACTATGTTTTGATATTAAAAAAACCATCATTTTTAATTTCATTAAAATAGCTTGTCTGTATTGTTATAGCCTAAAATATCAACTAAAAGTTCCTTTACATCCAAGCCTATAGTAATTTTTTAATGAATACAGAGGTATCGATATTTAAGTTATAGGTTAAATAGAAAAGATGAGTGGTTAAATTTAACGGATGAGTGGTTTTGACGAATTACAACAAAAACTATAATCCCAACATCTCTTTGAGCTGTTTTAAATAACGACGGCTAACAGGAACTGAAATATCATTATTTAAAATAATATCAACGCCATTTGTATCATTGAAACGAATTTCTTTAAGCTTTTTTAAATTAACCAAATATTGACGATGACAGCGGATCAATGGAGTTTTATCTTCTAGAGTTTTTAAGGTTAATTCGGTAAAGTATTCTTGATTGGTTTGGTTAAAAACATAAATGCCGCTAATTTTAGATGACACATAATAGACATCCTCAATATTCAACAGATAAATACGATTATGCCCAACACATGGAATATACTCAAAATCCTGCTTGATTCCTTTTAATTGGCAAATATCACAAGGAATACAGTGATTATGCAATCGATTTAGCGTTTTATGTAAGCGCTCTGATTCAACAGGTTTCAATAAGTAATCAAAAGCTTGCTCTTCAAAGGCTTTGACCGCAAACTCACTATAAGCAGTTAAAAACACAATATGTGGCATGGTTTTAGGATCTAACATAGATAACATTTCAATACCATTGATTTTCGGCATTTGAATATCTAAAAAAACCACATCAGGTTGCAAACGATGAATTTCACGAATCGCCTCCATTGCATTATTACATTCAGCAACAATATTAATTTCAGGATCACTTTCAAGCAAGCAACGTAAATTTTCACGGGCAAGCAATTCATCATCTACAATAATTACATCTAACATTGGATACAGCTTTCCTTTTGTAAAGGCAATGTTAATACTACTTTAGTATAAGTATCAGGTTCACATTCTATTTTTATTCCGTATTGCTCACCATAACGAATATTAATTCGTTTATCAACCAAATTTAGACCTAATCCTTTTGTGTCTTTTTTATTTTCGCAGTAGTTACCAGCGTTATCCATAACCTCTAAAACTAATGTTTGATTTTGTTCATAGGCATAAATCGCCACTTTTCCTTTACCAATTAATTGCGAAGTACCATGTTTAATCGCATTTTCCACTATCGGTTGTAGTGAAAAGGCCGGTAACTGAGCCGATTCTAAATGTGGGGGAATAGTTATTTCGACAGTCAATTGTTCCATAAAGCGCATTTTTTCAATTTGCAAATAAGCATTAACATGTTCAATTTCGTCTTTCAGCGTAACAATTTCATCTGTTCGCTTAAGATTTTTGCGAAAAAAAGTCGAAAGATTCTGCACTAATTGTGATGCTTGTTGTTTATCTCGACGAATAACGGCCAATAGCGTATTGAGCGCATTAAATAAAAAATGAGGATTAACTTGAGCGTGCAATAATTTAATCTCAGTTTTAGATAATAATTGTTTGTAGTGCTCATTTTGCCCAGCTAAAATTTGTGCGGACAGTAAACTGGCAATGCCTTCACCAAGCGTACGATTGATCGAACTAAATAATGTATTTTTAGCTTCATACAATTTAATTGTACCAACAACAGTATTGTTTTCACCTCTCAGCGGAATAACTAATGTTGAACCTAAGCGGCAATATTTATTAATTGAACATTGATAAGGTTGATGAACGCCATCAAGATATTTAACATCATTTTGTTCAATTGCTTCTAAAGTAATATTAGAGGTAATTGGTGTGCCGGGTAGATGATGATCATCACCAACACCAATAAATGCTAAGATCTTTTCTCTATCAGTAATCGAAACTGCACCAATATCTAACTCTTGATAAATAATTTGTGCAACTTTAGTACTATTACTTTGATTAAAACCATCACGAAGTAAACCTTCGGTACTTGCGGCAATCTTAAGTGCCTTTGCGGAAAAGGCTGACGTATATCGTTCAAAAATAGCGCGCCTATCGAGTAAAATTCGCATAAACATAGCTGCGCCAATGCTATTAGCCACGATCATTGGCGCAGCAATACTTTTAACTGCATGTAAAACCACGTCAAAAGGGCGTGAAATTAGTAACACCATTATCATTTCAAGCGATTCAACTAATAAGCCTAAAACCCCGACTAACAACGGATTATAGATAAGATCAACTCGACCTTTTTTCATTAAGCCATAATGCAATAGACCACTAATCAATCCTGTTAAAATAGTCGAAAGCATACAACTTTCAGCGGTAATTCCACCTAACGTATAACGATGAATTCCTCCAGTTATCCCTACTAATAGCCCGACCATAGGACCGCCAAGCAAACCGCCTAAAATAGCACCAATGGCTCGAGTGTTGGCTATTGTGTCTTCAATGTGTAAACCAAAATAACTGCCCATGATACAAAATAGAGAAAAGATACAATAGCAGACTAACTTATGAGGTAGATGCACAGTCACTTGCATTAATGGAATAACAATAGGTGTTTTACTTAGTAGATAAGCGATAACTAAATAAATACACATTTGTTGAAGAAGTTGTAAAACAAGATCAAATTCAAACATAATTTTGACCACATAATAAAACCGTCGACAGATGTCGACGGTTAATATAATTAATTTATTTATCTAATAAGGTAAAGGTCTGTTTATCTTGCGTTGTCGAATCAGAGCCAACGTAGATATTGAATTTACCTGGTTCTGCAACATATTGCATTTTGTCATTCCAAAATTTTAGCATATCTGGTTTGATCACTAATTTCACTTCACCTTTTTCATGAGGTTTTAAAGTAATATTTTCAAAACCTATCAACTGTTTAACGGGTCGACTGACCGAAGCTGTGATATCTTGAAGGTAAAACTGTACCGTTTGGCTACCTTCTTTCTCGCCAATATTCTCAACATTTGCAGTCACCACAATTTCACCATTTTGCGGCATCTCAGTACTTGATAAGGCAAAATCTATCGTAAAATGGGTATAACTTAAACCAAATCCAAACGGGAATAGCGGTTCATTAGGACTATCAAAGTACGATGTTGTATATTTCCCCATATTTTCAGTACCATGAGGCCGACCAGTGTTTAAATGACTGTAATAGACGGGAATTTGCCCAACATTATCAGGAAATGACATTGGTAATTTAGCCGATGGGTTATAATCACCAAATAAAACATCAGCGATAGCATTGCCCCCTTCTGTGCCTAAAAACCAAGTTTCGAGCATAGCATCAGCTTGTTCATACTCTTCTTTTACAGTTAATGGACGACCATTCATTAATGCTATAACTAAAGGTTTGCCTGTTGCCTTTAAAGCTTTGATTAACCGTTTTTGGCTTGCTTGCAATGAAAGATCGGTGCGACTAGATGACTCATGCGCCATTCCCTCAGCTTCCCCTACAAACAACACAACAACATCGGCTTTTTTAGCTTTAGCAACTGCTTCGGCAATCATTTTATCAGCAGGACGAGGATCAAATTTGGTGGTTTCTTCATATAAATTTAAAAATTTATATAAATTAGAATCATCGGAAAGATTAGCACCAAATGCGTAACTAATTGTTTTAGGATCTTTTACTGCATTTTTGATTCCTTCTAAAGGTGTGACAGCTAGATTAGCGCGTCCGGCACCTGACCAACTACCTAAAATATCGCGCTTAGAATCGGCAAGTGGTCCAATCACGGCTATTTTCTTGTTTTTGGCTAGAGGTAAAATGCTATTTTTATTTTTCAACAACACAATACTTCGACGCGCTACATCTCTGGCTTCTTCTCGATGTAGACGGTTGTCGGCAAACATCGTATCGATATCTAATTTAGGATCTAAATTACGATGAGGGTCATTAAACAGCCCCATGTCATATTTGAGTTCTAATACATGTCGACAAGCTTTGTTAATATCCTCTTCTGTGAGGACACCTTCATTAACAAGTTCAGGTAAAAATTGAAGAAAATATTCATCATTCATACTGATATCAATACCTGCTTTTATCGCCACGCGAACAGCATCTTTAGCATCGCTTGCCACACCATGATTAATCAATTCACGAATCGCACCATGATCACTTACAACCACACCATTAAAATGCCATTGGTCACGTAATACTTCAGTCAGTAGCCAATGATTAGCTGTCGCTGGAATACCGTTAACACTGACTAAAGACACCATTACAGCACGACTACCGGCATCAATGGCTGCTTTATAAGGTACAAGATACTCTTGGAACATTTTACGTTCACTCATATCGGTGCTGTTATATTCGCGACCCGCTTCGACCGCACCATATAGCGCAAAATGCTTAACGGTTGTCACTAACGATTTTTTATCATCAAGAGACTGTTTTTGCATTTTTTCGACAAAAATACGTCCTGCTTCAGATGTTAAATAGGGATCTTCACCAAAGCCTTCAGAAACGCGTCCCCATCTAGGATCTCGGGTAATATCAACCATTGGAGCCCAAGTAATATTTAATCCATCTGAGGTCGCTTCGTCGGCAGACACTTCAGCAACTTTACCTATAACATTACGATCCCAACTCGATGCAATACCTAAATTAATTGGGAATACCGTACGATGACCATGAATAATATCAAATCCAAAAAATAGAGGAATTTTATTCGGGGACTTTAAAGCGCGGTCTTGCATATTTGTCAAATCTGGCTCAACAACAGTATTAAAAATACCGCCAATCTCTCCAGCCTCGATTTGATCTAATACTTTTGGTAAAGTGAGATCGCCACCTACACTAATTAATCTTAACTGACCCACTTTTTCTTTTATGGTCATTTTTGATAATAAATTATCAATAAAAGCTTTTTTTTCTTCGTTATTCGAATCTTGTGCGAACAAAGAGCCTGAAAACAGAAAAAAAACCAAAACAACTATTAATTTTTTCATCATGATAAATATTGTTATAATTTAAAGGATAGACATGAAGATAGCATAACTTATTCGCGCATAAAAATCTCGTTATTTACATTGTTTTCATTTATGTTTAAAACAAGATCGCATTTATTATATAAAAAAATTGACGTTAATATTATTTAACCTCAAACTTTTTTACATAATAAGTGCGGGCTAATCGTTTAGCGTGAGTGATTGCCAGACGACGTTCACGAAGGTTACATTAATTAGTCTCTAAAATTAGTAAATTGAAACGGTTGTCCTAATTCTCCGTTTTTAACTAATGTCATCGTTGCTTGTAAATCATCACGTGATTTACCCGTAACGCGAACTTGTTCCCCTTGTACTTGGGCTTGCACTTTAAGTTTACTGTCTTTAATCAACTTAACTATTTTTTTAGCTAACTCTTTATCAATACCTTGTTTTAGTTTTACTGTAATACTGTATAGTTTTCCACTATGTTCCATCTCTTCCGGAATTTCAAGTGCCCCACCATCAATACCACGCTTGGCTAACTTATCACGTAAAATATCCAATAGCTGTTGTACTTGGAAGTCAGATTGGCTGGTCGCTTTGATCGTTTCATTTTTTTCATTAAGCTCAAATGAGGCTTCCACATTTTTAAAATCCCAACGCGTAGTTAGTTCACGGGTCGCGTTTTCAACACCATTTTTCACTTCTGGCATTTGAATTTCAGAAACAATATCAAAAGAAGGCATAAATTCTCCTTTGCGAATAATTAAAAATAAAATTAACTTGATGAATGTTATGAGAATATATTGACTGTCCCTATATTAAAAGCAAAGACAGTCAATTAATTTATGGTAATTGATTGCGATTAATCGATGGTACGAAGTAATTCGTTAATTCCTACTTTACCTAACGTTTTAGCATCGACTTTTTTTACAATTACTGCACAATAAAGGCTATATTTGCCATCTTTAGTTGGTAAGTTACCTGATACCACAACTGAACCGGCTGGCACGCGACCGTAATGGACTTCACCTGTTGCGCGATCATAAATTTTAGTACTTTGACCGATGAAAACACCCATTGAGATCACACTGCCTTCTTCAACAATCACACCTTCAACGATTTCACTACGTGCACCAATAAAGCAGTTATCTTCAATAATCGTTGGATTTGCTTGCAACGGTTCTAATACGCCACCGATACCAACACCACCTGATAAATGAACATTTTTACCAATTTGCGCACAAGAACCAACAGTTACCCAAGTGTCAACCATTGTACCTTCATCAACATAAGCACCAATATTTACATAAGATGGCATTAATACGGTATTACGAGCCACATACGCACCTTTACGTGCAATTGCTGATGGAACGACACGGAAGCCTTCTTGTTGGAAGCGTGCTTCATCATAATCAGCAAATTTTAATGGCACTTTATCATAATAATTTGTTGCGCCACCATCAATAAGTTGGTTCTCATTAATACGGAAAGAGAGCAACACTGCTTTTTTTAACCATTGATGAGTCACCCAATCGCCATTAATCTTTTCCGCGACACGCATTTTACCGCTGTCTAATAGAGCGATACATTGATTAATTGCATCACGCGTTACTGTATCAACATTTGAAGGCGTGATTTCAGCACGACGTTCAAATGCTGCCTCAATAATAGTTTGTAATTGTTGCATTTCTCGTTTCCTTTAACTTTAAGTCCGTTAGCAAATTTAAATAGATGCACAGTATAATATAATATGTCACGCTTTTTAAGCGGTTTGTCGTATCAAACTTTCTTTCTTGTTAATAAACAACATTTATTTGGAATTAAGTTCACAAATACCCCACACACATAAAATACCAAAACCAAACTTTTCTATACTTATCGATATTGAAAGTTTACTAGACAAAAGATAAATGCAAAATTTTGGATTTTCATTGTTAGAATTATTGATTGTTATTTGCATAAGTGCAATTTGCGCCGCTATTGGCATGCAACAATGGAAAGAGATACAGCTCCGTAACGAATTAGTCTCAACAACACACCAATTAGCCTATTTTTTAAATGAAGTCCAAGTTAAAGCTAATACTGAAAATGAAAATTATAATCTTCATCTATTTTTATCCCCTTGGTGTTTAACTATTACATCCGGTGAGCCGCCAACAAGTTGTCAAACTGGCCTATTACAGTTTATCAAACCTAACAATTCGGTTGACATTAAATTATTAAACGAACAAAAAATCATTACATTTTGGGGAAGACGGAATATGGCTCAAACAGGCTCATTTGAACTCAGCAACACAATTGGTACAACCAGAGTGTTAATATCATTTCGTGGGCGAATTCGATTTTGTCGCATCAACAGTTATTTGCCAAGTTTACCCGCATGTTAAAACAAGCAGGATTTTCACTACTTGAAATGTTGTTATCAATAACACTTTCAAGTTTAATTTTTATTGCAGTGACAGAATATTACTTACAGATACAAGCACAAACTTTACAATATTATCGAGCCATTCATCTGCAACAAACTGTTCAACAAGCACTATTTGGCATAGCCAAAGATATAAAGCGCGCAGGGTTTATTGCTAACGATCCGAGTAAACCAAATAAAACTGCATTAGTCATTATTAACGAAAAAAATTGCATTATTATTCGTTACGATAGTCAAATCCGACATGATTGGATCGATGATGCTTCAGCCATGAATAACGCAGATAGTTTTGTCTATCGCTTTATCAACAATAATATTGAATATAAAACGGGTGCGACTGCTTGCAATGAACCCAAGTGGGAAAAATTATTCGATCCAGCTGAGATTAAAGTGACAACCTTCCATCTGAAGCAACAGGCTAATAGTATCGAAATAGTATTAGCAGCTGAACTCAAACAACATCAACAAGTAAAATATCAAATAAGCAAAATAGTGAGAAATGAAAATTTTTATCCATCAAAACAACCATGAACAAGGTTTTAGTACGATTATCATGGTTATTATTTTAACCATTATTGGTGCTATATTATTAACAAGTGCTCACTTATTAATGATCTCATGGCATAAAACACTCGCCAGAGAAAGTCAATATTATCACCGTTTTAATCAAGCAAATTCCGCATTAAATTGGGCACTAACCCAAAGTTGGCAAATACCAACAGATAATTGGCAATGCTTATTTGAAACAAAATATCAATGGAAAGTGTGTATCAAAAATTCATTATTACAAATCGACAACTACGTACTGATACGCGGTGAATCAGAAGGTTTATTTGTTTATAGTTTGGCGCATCATCAAGGTGGTAAACTCATCGTACAAAAAGGTCATTGGCTTGATTATTGCCCAGAAAAAAGGAGAGCTTATTGTGAATAACAATGCTATGACAGGATTTAGTATAATTGAAGTGATGATAGCCTGTTTGATATTTGCCATTGTTATTATCAGTTTTAGCAATTATCAACACACATTAACCAATTTTTATCATTATCTTTCAAATCAACAAAAGGCACAGCAAATTGCGTTTTCATTACTTGATAGTTACCCTAATATAGCGAGGCACATTGTACCTAACAATTGGCAATATAATATACGCAGTGAGTCTTACACAAGCCAGTGCCAACTCGTATCGGTCACAATAACAACCAAGCCTAACAAGCAAATTAATCAGCAACGATTATTTTGTCATGTAATAAATGAGTAGCGTATTGGCCAATGGATAAGTTATCTTAAAGCCACTGTTTTAAAAGTTGCAAAACTTGCTGAGTTTTTTCTGCATGAACATTGTGCCCTGCTCCTTCAATTGTTTCTATCACAGCATTGGGAAATTGACGCAATATTGCTTCATAATATTGTTGCATTACATAATTGGAGTTGCTACCGCGCACGAAAAACGTTGGCTTATACCAAGGAGAAATAGGTTGCCAATCACGTAAATGACTATATTGACTCACAATCACATTAGCATTAAATAACCAATGTCCATTTTTAAAAGATTTGAGCAAAAATTGGATTGTTCCATCTGATAGTCCTTGGCTTTGCATAAGGTCAATAATCTGTTTTTTATCGGTCAGATTTTCAGCAAGGCAAGTACTTAACGACTCTAAAACCTGCGCATTATCCGTAGTCGGGTATTTAACTGGCGCAATATCAAGGGCGACAATTTTTTTGATTTTTTCAGAAATAATTTGGGTTAGTCGCAATGCAACCTTGCCCCCCATTGAATGACCAATTAAGATGATTTGATCTAATTGCAAATGATGACAAAGCGCTGCAATATCTTCTGCCATAACATTTAAATTCATCTCATTTGACCATGGCGATTGACCGTGATTACGCAAATCAACTTGAATGGTTTGATAATCAGATACAAAGTGCTTAGCTAACATATTTGAATTATCCAAACTGCCAAACACACCATGTAAAAAAATTATTGGTTGTCCTTCACCTTGTAATTTATAGTGTAAATTCATTTTTACATAATCCTTCATATCAAAACTTGTCTATTATAAGCCTAATTTCATTAAGATGATTAATTAATTCAATAACAAAAATTGCAATAACTATGATAAAATCCCAGACTAATTTTTTCAAATAATGTTAAGACATATGTTCCAAAATAACCCACTATTAGCCCAATTAAAACAAGAACTTCATCAACAAACACCCCGCGTTGAAGGTGTTGTAAGAGCCCACGAAAAAGGATTTGGGTTTTTAGATGTTGATAATAAAACAAGTTATTTTATTCCTGTTGCTAAAATGAAAACGGTGTGTCATGGCGATAAAGTATCAGGAACCATCATCGCCAATAATGATAAAGAGTCTTTTGATCCAGAAATATTAATAGAAAGTGCGTTACAAAAATTCATCGGAAAAATTGGTTTTCAAGATAACGCAATGATTATCCATGCTGAAAATATGCCAGAAAATCTTGTTATTCGCTGTAAAGTCAATAAACACGTTACCGAAAAAATCAAAGAAGGTGATTGGGTAACTGCAACACTGATTGCCCATCCACTACAAGAAGATAAAAACAGCTTTTTTGCCGAAGTTACCCATTTTATTGCTGAAGATAACTCTAAATACCTTCCTTGGTTAAAAACATTAGCCCGCTATAATTTAGATGATAAAGCGCCAACAGCTAACATATTGGCAATAACAGAAAATGAGCTAACCGATCGTCAAGATTTAACCTATATCGATTTTTTTACGATCGATAGTGAAGATACTGAAGATATGGATGATGCCATATCGATTGAAAAAGATGCACACGGTAATTATTTACTCAAAGTAGCTATTGCCGACCCTACCGCTTATGTAAGCGAAAATAGTGAACTTGATGATATCGCTAAACAAAGAAGCTTTACAACGTACTTGCCTGATTTCAATATCCCAATGCTGCCAAAAGAGCTTGCTGATGAGCTTTGCTCACTAAAAGCCAATCAAAAAAGGCCAGCTATGGTATGTGAAGTAAAAATCGATGCTAATGGTAATATTGATGACAATGCAATTGCATTTATTCCTGCATTTATCGAATCGAAAGCAAAACTTTGTTACCATAATGTTTCTGATTTTTTAGAAAACGGCAGTTTACTATCATCTGATAATTTAACGATACCGGAGCAACTTAATTGGTTAGCTAGTCTAGCAACACTAAGAACAGCGTGGCGACAAAGTCATGCTTTGGTATTTAAAGATATGACTGACTATCGTTTTATGCTCGATGAGAACCGACAAGTAAAATCAATTATTAAAGAAACACGCGGTATTGCTAACCAAATCGTTGAAGAAGTGATGATAATAGCCAATCAAGCTTTAACCATGCACTTAACTGACAAAATTGGTTTTGGTATTTTTAATGTCCATGCGGGTTTTGACCCTAAATTTATGGATCAAATTTTAAAGATCTTAAATGAACATGGCTTAACGCAATTTGATAAAGACGCTTTATTATCGTTTGAGGGGTATATCCAGCTGCGCCGTATCATCGATAACGATGCCTTTTTAGCCTCGCGCCTGCGAAAATTTCAAAGCCCTGCCGATTTTTCCCTTGAGCCAAGACCTCATTATGGACTCGGATTTAACGCTTATGCAACATGGACTTCACCAATTCGAAAATATGGTGATATGATAAATCATCGATTAATTAAGGCTTACCTACGCCAGCTTCCATTAACTTCACCTAGCATAGAGCTACTTAAAATAATGGGTGAAAAGCGTAAAACATTACGCCTCGCCGAGCGTGATATGGCTGAAAATCTTTATGCACAATATTTATCGGATAAAATTAATCATCGTTTTACCGCTGAAATTATTGATATTAATCGCGGTGGTGCTCGGGTACGCTTAACGGATATTGGCGCTTTTGCATTCTTACCGCTGTCAATGATCCATCCTGTACGTGAGCAAATTTGCTCCCTTCCGGAAGAAGGCGTTATCAAAATTAAAGACGAAATTTGCTATAAACTAACCGATACCATTTCGGTCGTTATCCATCAAGTTAAAAAAGAAAATCAATCAATTATAGTGAAATTAGCGGATAATCACTAATGCACATTTTTTTTATCATGATAAGTGGTATTAATTTCTCATTTTTCCCCTGAAATCAATCGGGGGAATACTGACTAATAATTAATGATATTTTAACGCTTAACCTCTTTTTTTTCTTGATAATATCTGATATCTTTCTTCACTCATTAAAATAATTATTATAATTAAATAGGCAAGATGCAGAGGGTACTATGTTATCAATTCATGGGCATGAAGTCTTACATATGATGGCTGGAAATAGCTATACAGAATCATCTCTAAAGGAAGCTATCGAAAAACAGTTTGGAAAACATGCTAAATTTCACACTTGCTCTCAAACTGATATGGATTCAACACAACTTATCTGCTTTTTAAAATTAAAAGGTAAATTTAAACCCGTTACTGATGTTGAATTTACGGTCAATGAAACAAAGATTTGTCATCATTAAGTTTCAAAATATGTTTAAGTGTTTTGAGACTGTTATAAATTTAAATTAATCGTATAGTGTATTTAATAGAATATGAGTATATAATTTCGGGCAAAGACTAATAGCCAGCCCTCAAATTACAACTCTAAAATATATTCATGGAATTTAATATGAAAATTAGTAACATTTTAATCTGCGCAATTGTTCCTATTCTTGTCGCCAGTTGTGTACATAGATCGGCTGCACCGGTGAAAAAAATAGAACAGCCGATTGAAACAGATGAGTTAACATTAATCAAACAACAAACCGAATTAAACAATCCATATGTTGTTAATGCAAAAACACAATTACAGCAACTTATTGGCACAAAAAACTTCGATAATTACATTAAAAAAACCGGCATATTAAGTTGCCAAAATGATGAAAATCAATCATCTTGCGTGCTGAATTTTTACCTGACTGAATATTACAAATTAAAATATAATCAACAGATTAAGAAAGTTCTTGAAGAAAACCTGACCGAACATAAAATTGAATTGAGCAAAATAAAAGCAACACCTGCTAATATAAAAAATTATTGTGACCTCTCAGCAGATTTTCTTGCTGCTGTTTATACCAATGACAATCAGAAAGTTTCTAACTACTTCCAACCTTTATTCAAAATGTCAGAAGAAGATATGTCATCATTACATGCTAAAATCATCAAAGATAATTATTCACACTTCTTAATTGATGAAAATCCAAGTATTTTGCAAGAAATGAAAAGTGAGTTTCTTGAAAAATGTTTAGACGATCCAAAAGACAATATTATTAATTATATAAATATTTTTAGATAATCCTAACGCGAGTTTTTTATGCACAATTTATTACCAATTAGTCAGTTTAGTAAAACATTCACTGGCAAGATGCTTTGCGTAGTGTCGGCTTCTTGTATCAGTTTTTCTTCATGGGCTTTTTCGTTTAATGATGTGGTGACGCAAGCTGAAAATTTATCAAAACAAGCTTATGTACAACCAACTAAAAATATTCCAAACGAACTATCATCGTTACAATTCGCTGATTATCAGAAAATTCAATTTAATCACCAAAAAGCTTATTGGAGTGATCGAAAAAGCCGTTTTAAACTTGAGTTTTATCATGAAGGTATGTATTTTGATACGCCTGTAAAAATCAATGAAATTGTTAATAACCAAGTTAACGAGATTAAATTCGATCCAAGTTACTTCGATTTAAGCAAAATTAATCTCGATAAGTTAGACACAAAACATCTTGGTTTTGCTGGATTTAAAGTCCATTATCCAATTAATAATCCGACTAAAACAGATGACGAAATTTTCACTGCACTGGGTGGTAGTTATTTTAGAGCGGTAGGTAAAGATCAACGTTATGGACTTTCAGCAAGAGGGTTAGCCATCGATACGGGTGAAATGTCTGGTGAAGAGTTTCCTCGATTCAAAGAGTTTTGGATTGAAAGGCCGCTGCCTAATCAAAAACATTTAGTGATTTATGCACTTCTTGACTCTCCACGTGTAGCTGGTGCATATAAACTTACTTTGGTACCGAGCGTCGATACAACAATTACCGTTGAAGCTAAAGTATTCTTCCGAGATGGCGTGAAAAAACTCGGTGTCGCACCATTAACCAGCATGTATTTATATGGACCAAATCAACCTTCCCCATTACTTAATTATCGTCCTGCAATGCATGATTCAAATGGATTATCAATTTTGTCAAATAATAACGAATGGATTTGGCGACCACTCAATAACCCAAAACGTTTATCTTTCTCATCATATAGTTTAGATAATCCTAAAGGATTTGGGTTAATTCAGCGAGATAAAGGTTTTGATGATTATCAAGATCTTGATGATCACTATGAACAACGTCCGAGTGTTTGGACAGAAATTTTGGACGACTGGCACAAAGGACGAGTTGAATTAGTTGAAATCCCGACCGCAGACGAAACCAACGATAATATTGTCTCTTATTGGGTGCCAGAAAAACAATACAAAGCTGGTGACACTCTTAGTTTTAAATATCGCCTACATTATACATTGGATGAACAACAACGTTATCCAGATAATATAGCAAGAGCAATTAGCACGCGATTATCACTCGGTGATATTAAACAGGCTAACTTAATTCGTAAGCTTGATGGGTCTAATGCATATGTTATTGATTTTGCAGGACCTCAACTATCAGAACAAGTTCCGGTGAAAGTCATATCAAGCATCAATAATGGTTCTATTGTCAGTAGTGATGTCCAGTACAATCCGGTTATTAAAGGTTGGCGAGTGCTGGTTCGATTTAATGTTGAAGATAATAAAAAACCAACGGATATCCGCATCCAATTAGCATCAGAAAAAACGAATGAAGTTTTATCTGAAACATGGAGCGGTCAATATCCTGGACAATAAAATTATAACAATAAGCCAATAATATGAAAAACAATTACTTTTCAACTCTTTCTGGCGCAGATAGCTGGCGCCAGAATTTAAAAAACAATGATATTCCTTCAGATGATAGTGAGTTTTTAAAATATCGCTTAAACCAAATTGGTGATACCTCAACTTATATCGATGAAAGAAAGCAGCAACCAAGTTACCCGGAAGTTGAACGGGTCTCGATTCAACCACAAATATGGAATAAGCGTTATCACGCCAAAATGAAGCCAGGTTTGAATATTTTAGCGTTGATACGCCGATTAATCATGTTTGCGCTTATTGTGGTTCAAACCTATTTTGGTACCAGTTATTTATCGACACTATTACCCTATCAAAGCTGGCAAAAAATTAATTTTATGGCCAACTGGGCAATCAATCCTGAATTGGCAATATATAGTATCATTCCTTATATTATACAATGGTTTATTATCGCTCTGTTTGCAATTTTATTTGCCTGGATCTCAATTGGATTTTGGACCAGTATTATGGGGCTTATTTTAGCTATTATGGGGAAAGATCGTTATACCATTGAAATCCCAAAAGATGCTGCAGCACATATTGATGCCAAACATCGTACAGCCCTTGTTATGCCAATTTGTAATGAAGATGTCGCACGTGTGTTTGCTGGGTTACAAGCAACTTATCAATCATTAGTGGAGACCGGAAACGCAGCTTGCTGTGATTTTTATATTTTGAGTGATACCAATGATCCCGATCTTTATGTCAACGAACTAAAAGCTTGGGCTGATTTTAATGCCCAAAAACAGAATAATGGTTGTAATGTTTTTTACCGCCATCGTAAACGTCGCGTTAAACGTAAAAGTGGCAATATTGATGATTTTTGCCGACGTTGGGGACATTTATATGAATATATGCTAATTCTTGATGCTGATAGCATTATGACAGGTGATTGCATACTGAATATGATTGCAATGATGGAGATGACACCTAAAGCAGGTATTTTACAATCTCCTCCAAAATCAGTCAGAATGAAAACCCTTTACGGACGAATTCAGCAATTTGCTAATCAAATTTATAGTGATATTTTCTGTTCTGGAACCCACTTTTGGCAACTCAGTGAAGCCCAATATTGGGGACATAATGCGATGATTCGCTTAAAACCATTTATTGAGCACTGTATTTTATCGCCACTACAAAAACGTAAGGGCTCTATTCATATTTTATCACATGACTTAGTCGAAGCTTCATTAATGCGCCGTGCAGGTTATGGTGTTTGGATTGCATATAACATGAATGGTAGCTATGAAGAGTTACCTGGAAATATGATTGAAGATCTTAAACGAGATAATCGCTGGTGTATGGGAAATTTAATCAATTTACGCTTAATTTTTAAAAGTGGTATTACGCTAACCCACCGTGTTATGTTTTTAACCAGTGGTATGGCATATATCTCATCTTTGTTATGGTTAATATTTTTGATCTTCTCAACATTACTGCTATTAGTTTTTAATTTGTCAGATCAGCAATATTTTTTCCAGCCAAATCAATTTTATCCTACCTGGCCCAAATGGGATGAAAATTTAGCAATTCAACTATTATCTACCACTATGGTGTTATTATTTGCGCCAAAATTTTTCAGTTACGGCATTATTATTGCTAGAACAGGCGCTAAAGAGGTAGGCGGTGTCTTTAAATTGACACTATCTATATTTATTGAAATGATATGGTCAATGATTTTAGCACCAATACGGATGATCTTTCACAGTAAATTTGTGATAAAAGCCTGGTTAGGGAGTAAAATTCAATGGAAATCACCCTCCAGAAACGATGATGCTTTAACTTGGGGAGAATCGTTCTATTTTTGTTGGCCTCTTTCATTATTAGGCATAGTTTGGTTATGTATTATTATCTGGTTAAATCCGCAATTTACATTATGGTATATCGCCATACTTATCCCGTTAACCATTTCACCACTGGTCATTAGGGTATCGGGCTTATCAAGTATTGGTATCAAAGCGCAAAAAGCAGGTTTGTTTTTAACCCCTGAAGAAACACACCCAGCAAGAGCGGTAACACTTACAGGTGAGTATTTGGTTAAAACTGAAGCAAATATTGTTGAACATGGTTTTATAATGGCATTAGTTGATCCTTTGTATAATGCATTAGCTTGTGCATTATCCACATCGCGCCATTTATCTAATGTAAAAAATCAGCAAAAACGTAGTGAACTGATTGAACAATTTGAACAGGTTGATTTAGCAAAAATCAATAAAGAACAACAATTAGCAATTTTAGAAGACCCAATTATTCTTTCTGCACTTCATCGTCATATTTGGCAACAGCAAGAAAAATACGACAATTTATTCACTTTGTGGCAAAATGAACGCCAGTAATAAAAAATAGGGCATTAGCCCTATTTTCTTTTTTTAGTAACTAATCAAAATCCATGGATATTTTTTTATGACTTGGCAACCTTCCTCATCTATCAATAATTTACTTAAGCGCGCGAAAATTATTTCACAAGTACGACAATTTTTTGCTGATCGCTGTATATTAGAAGTCGAAACGCCGACATTGAGCCAATATGCTGTTACAGATGTACATTTAAGTTCATTTTCTACAACATTTTTTAAACCAGGTGAATTTGACGAACAACTTGGACGAAAGATGTCTTTAATCACCAGCCCTGAATATCATATGAAACGTCTACTTGCCGCTGGTAGTGGTCCAATCTTTCAAATATGCAAATGCTTTCGTAATCATGAAGAAGTTGGTCGTTTTCATAATCCAGAGTTTACCATGCTCGAATGGTATCGTATACAGTATGATATGATGCAAATGATTAACGAAGTCGATGACCTATTACAAACTATTTTAGACTGTGAGCCGGCTGAACGAGTCTCGTACCAAAAGGCGTTTCAACGTCATTTAAATATTGATCCACTAGAAGCCGATCACGCGACATTAGTAAAAGCCATTAACCAACTTGATATTGGTATTAATGTTGATGATTATGACAAAGATGGGCTATTACAATGCTTATTCACTTTTGGTGTAGAACCCCATATTGGACTTGAAAAACCGATTGCGGTGTATCACTTTCCCGCATCCCAAGCCGCATTAGCTGCAATTAGTAGTGAAGATCATCGTGTAGCTGGCCGTTTCGAGTTTTATTATAAAGGGGTTGAGCTTGCCAATGGTTTTAAAGAGTTAACTAATTCACAAGAGCAAAGACAACGTTTTGAGCAAAATAATTTAGATCGCTCTAAACAAAATCTACCTCAACAAAATATCGATATTGAATTACTTGCCGCCATGGAGTCAGGTTTACCGGATTGTGCAGGTGTTGCTATAGGCTTAGATCGTTTAATCATGTTAGCCCTCAATTCAACGACCTTAGATGACGTTATATCGTTCACTTTTGATAGGGCTTAAACCATGCTCGGAACTTTAGGTTTAACTCAATGGGTTGCTATCATCATGACTGTGATAGCATTGATATTATTAATTGTAGTGATTAAATCTAAACTCACTATAAATAATATAAATCAATTATTTGAATTGCAACTGTCGCAAAAAAATCATGAAAGTCAATCTTTGACTGAAAAGTTACAACAATTAGAAAATGAACTCAATCAATATCGTCTACAATATGTGACACAAAATGCAACTATTACTGAGCTAAAAACCCGTTTGGAAGAAACGAAAAGCTCAGCTTATGAAAAGCAATCAATACTTGAGCAAAGTGAGCAGCGGCTAACAACTCAGTTTGAGAATTTAGCTAATCGAATTTTTGAGCAAAGTGGTAAAAGAATAGAACAACAAAATAAGCAAAGCCTTGATTATTTACTTTCTCCGCTAAAAGAGCAATTAGAAGGATTTAAAAAGCAGGTACAAGATAGCTTTGGTCAAGAGGCAAAAGAACGCCATACCTTGACGCATGAAATCCGTAATTTGCAACAACTTAATGAGCAGATGACAAAAGAGGCCAACAACCTAACTAACGCTTTGAAAGGTAATAATAAAACCCAAGGTAATTGGGGCGAATTTATTTTAAGTCAAATACTTGATAATTCAGGGCTAAGAGAAGGTTATGAATATGATACACAAGTTAATTTGACCAATGAAAACAATCTGCGATTGCAACCAGATGTTATCGTTCACTTACCACAAGGTGGAGATGTGGTCATTGACTCGAAAGTAACACTCGTTGCTTATGAACGTTATTTCAATAGCGATGATGATACGATTAAAAGTAAATCAATGGCTGAACATTTAGCCGCTGTACGTAATCACCTAAAACAACTAAGCCAAAAAGATTACCATAAACTTAATGGAATTAATTCGTTAGATTATATTTTAATGTTTATTCCTGTTGAGCCAGCGTTTTTATCGGCCATTGATCATGATCCTGCGTTGATTAACGATGCTTTAAAAAATAATATTATGATAGTCAGTCCAACCACATTATTAGTTGCTTTACGTACGATTCATAACTTATGGCGCTATGAATACCAAAACCGCAATGCTGAATTAATTGCCGACAAAGCAAGTAAATTATATGATAAAGTTCGTGGTTTTATTGAAGATATGGAAAACTTAGGAAATTGCCTTGATAAAGCTCAGCAAACTTATCAAAATTCGTTAAATAAACTATCCAAAGGACGTGGTAATATAATTGGACAAATTGAACGTTTTCGTGAAATGGGCATCGAAGTTAAAAAACCGATCAATCCTGATCTAGCTTTAATATCGAAAGATGAAGTAGATAGTGAAAACGAAGATTAACTGTTATTGTCAAATAATCTTAAATTGTGAATACCATGAGTTATTATGTTATTAAATTTTCAGAGGAAACACATATTTCAGCATAAAAATAACCTTATTTATCCTTATTGAAATTATGTGTACACTCTTTTACGCAAAAAAGGAAGCGCATATGGCAAAAAAACCAGTGACAGAACCAAGTTTTGAACAAACACTTAAGCAACTTGAAGCGATTGTTTCACAACTGGAAAATGGTGATTTACCATTAGATGAAGCATTAAATGAGTTTGAAAAAGGGGTTAAATTAGCCCGAACGGGGCAAAAACAATTACAACAAGCAGAGCAACGTATTCAGATATTATTAGCTGAAAATAGTGATGCGCAGTTGTCTGAATTCTCAATTAATCATGATGAATAATCTTAATGTATTACAAGAACGGATTAATTCGTTTTTAGCAGCCTACATTTCGCAGTTTCCTTGTTCCGAATTACAACAAGCAATGCGTTATAGCTTGTTAGCAGGGGGTAAGCGAATTAGGCCTATTCTAGTTTATTTAACAGGACAGATGTTTAGTTGTTCACTCGCTAAGCTTGATGATGCGGCGGCAGCCATTGAAGCAATACATACCTATTCGTTAATCCATGACGATTTACCCGCTATGGATAATGATGATTTACGTCGAGGCAAACCAACTTGTCACATAAAATTTGGGCAAGCGCAGGCAATATTAGCCGGCGATGCCTTACAAACGTTAGCATTCACTATACTCTCTGAAAGCCAACACATTAATGACCAAACTAAAATTTCAATGATTGCTGAACTAGCCAAAGCTAGCGGATTAAATGGCATGTGCATTGGACAGTCACTGGATTTACAAGCTGAACATCAAACGGTAACACTTGAGCATTTACAACAAATACACAATTATAAAACTGGTGCACTAATCAAAGCAGCCGTCCGACTTGGTGCGTTGGCATGTGGAGAACACAGTAAACCTTACTATGCCATGTTAGACAGTTATGCTCAAGCAATTGGGTTAGCGTTTCAAATTCAGGATGATATTTTAGATATAATCGGTGAACAAGCAATTATGGGCAAACCTCAAGGTTCAGATATCGCGCAAGAAAAGAGCACGTATCCCGCTTTAATTGGACTACAATCAGCAATAAAAATGACCCAAACGTTGTATGACCAAGCTATCGATAGTCTTAACCAAATACCTTATGATAGCCAACCATTACAAAAACTGGCTGATTTTATTATTAATCGTAAAAGTTAAACAATAGCTCAATGATGACAATGAATTTGGATAATTATCCGTTACTAAAAACCATCAACTCGCCAGAAGATTTAAGACGATATCCTTTGTCTCAATTACCCGAAATTTGTCGCGAGTTAAGACAATTTTTACTTGATAGCGTTAGCAAATCGAGCGGTCATCTTGCATCCGGATTAGGTGTTATTGAGTTAACTGTTGCATTACATTATGTATATTATACGCCCTTTGATAAGGTTATATGGGATGTTGGGCATCAAGCTTATCCACATAAAATTTTAACTGGTCGCCGTGATAAGATGCTCACGATTCGACAAAAAGATGGATTACATCCATTTCCTCATCGTGAGGAGAGTCTATATGACGTATTAACAACCGGTCACTCATCTACATCGATTAGTGTTGCGCTTGGAATAGCTATTAGCGAGCAAAAAAAACAATCAGGGCAAAAAGTTGCCGCAGTTATTGGTGATGGAGCATTAACTGCAGGCATGGCGTTTGAAGCCATGAACCATGCCGGGCATATTAAGCCAGATATGTTAGTGATTGTTAATGATAATGACATGTCAATTTCTGAAAATACAGGTGCGCTTAATCAACATCTAACCCAAATTTTATCAAGTAAAGCTTATGCCTCTTTTCGTGAAAGTGGTAAGCGAGTACTTGCCAATATTCCACCACTTAAAGAGTTATTTAAAAAAACGGAAGAACATTTAAAAGGATTAGTCACGCCAGCTATTTTATTTGAAGAACTTGGCTTTAATTATATAGGCCCCGTTGATGGGCATGATGTTGAAAATTTAGTTCTCACATTGCAAAAAGTGCGTCAACTAAAAGGACCACAACTACTTCATATTATTACCAAAAAAGGCAAAGGATATGCGCCAGCTGAACAAGATCCAACATTATGGCATGGCGTCCCTAAATTTAACCCAGTTGACGGCACTTTGCCTAAAACCAACAACGTTGCCCCAACTTATTCACAAGTCTTTGGTGATTGGTTATGTGAAATGGCAAAGCATGATAAACAGCTAGTTGCAATAACGCCAGCTATGGGTGAAGGATCAGGCATGACAAAATTTGCTGATCAATACCCTGATCAGTTTTTTGATGTTGCCATTGCAGAACAACATGCTGTCACGCTGGCAACAGGATTTGCAATTAGCGGTTTTAAACCTGTAGTTGCCATATACTCAACATTCTTACAACGCGCTTATGATCAAGTTATTCATGATGTTGCCATTCAAAATTTACCCGTACTATTTGCTATTGATCGAGCTGGGATTGTTGGCGCTGATGGTGAAACACATCAAGGTGCATTTGATCTAAGCTTTTTACGCTGTATACCCAATTTTGTTATTATGACACCAAGCGATGAAAACGAATGTCGGCAAATGCTCTATACCGGTTATTTACATCATGGCCCTGCTGCTGTGCGTTATCCTCGTGGTGAAGGTATTGGTGCTTTATTAAAACCGTTACAAACAATACCGTTAGGTCAGTCAAAATTGTGCCGTGAAGGGCAAAACATAGCTTTACTCAATTTTGGCACATTACTGCCTGAAGTTTTACAGGCAGCCAACCAAATTAATGCTACAGTCATAGATATGCGCTTTGTAAAGCCATTGGATGAAAAAGTCCTTTTGCACATTAGCCAAACACATAATATACTGGTCACCGTTGAAGAAAACAGTATCAAAGGCGGAGCTGGTAGTGGCGTCTGTGAATTTTTATTATCGAAAAAAATAAAATGTGATATTTTAAATATTGGGTTACCTGATAAGTTTATTGCGCAAGGATCACAAACTGAGGTTCGCAATGAACTGGGTTTAAACTGTGAACATATTATCAAAAAAATTAATAATTTTATAAAACAATAGGTTAAATATGGAAACTAAAGCTGTCACTATTCAAATTTTTGGACGTACTTTAAAATTTAATTGTCCGGTTGATGAAGTTGACGCACTCGCTAATGCCGCAAAAGACTTAGATGCGCGCTTAAATAATTTACGTGAAAAGTCATCACAAATAAGTAGTGAACAACTCATTATGACCGCAGCACTGAATATTTCTTACGAACTAACAAAAGAAAAAGAAAAAAGTAATGAATTCAGTGATAGATTAAAAATGTTACAACAATTACTTGATTCAGCTTTAAATGGCAACAATTAATGGTTTTAATTGTAAATTTAATCAAAACGATCTTGTATCATTTGTTAATTTTAGTAATATTATACCCATCTCTGAGATGTTCGCGATATGGGTTAGTCCCCTGAGCCGATATTCTTTACTTTAGAACGGTGTGATTTTCAATTGGTGTGTATGCCTTATTGATAAGGAAACCTAAAAATTGGAACATGCTGTTCACCTTGAACCTTGGGTTCAAGGGTTACGACCCTAACGACATCTTGGAGTGCCTTTCATTGTTTTGACTTTGTAGTGGTAATTGATGAACATTAGACAGATTATCCGTCAAAAAAGACGGCAATTATCCCACCATGAACGCCAAGTTGCCCAGCAAAATATTTATCATAAAATTACCCATCATGCCGATGTTAATTCAGCTCAAAATATAGCGATATTTCTACCATTTGATGGAGAAATCGATACGCTACCAATAATCGAATACCTCTGGCAACAAAATAAATCTGTTTATTTACCCATTATTCATCCATTTGTGAAAACACATTTATTGTTTTTACACTACACCCCAAATACGCCTTTATTAAAAAATCGGTTTGGTATTTTACAACCGGCTTTAAACGTTTCAACTGTCATACCGTATCAAAAACTTGATATTATCTTTACGCCATTGGTTGCATTTGATGAACGAGGATACCGAATGGGAATGGGCGGTGGCTATTATGATAGGCTACTTGAAAACTATCCAATATACAATATTAAACCTATTGGACTCGCTTTTGCTTGTCAAAAAGTCGAAAAAATCAATAATCAACCTTGGGATGTTCGATTGCCAGAAATTATTTATGCTTAACTGATAACCAAGCCCAAAGGATAAATACGAATCATTCGCATTATTACCCAAAAAAACATCAATTTATTTTATTTATCTATGATAAAAACCAAATTTAGCTATATAATAATTTAGCGTTAACTTTTTATCATGCACTACCGCCCTATTCTTTTGTCTTTTGAGCCAATATTTAATTCCAAATGGAGATAAATATTCTTGAAAGCACGTTATAAATATTTAAAAAGGAGTATTGCAATGTCAGAAAATAAAGTATTAACCACCAACAACGGCGCACCAATTGCCGATAATCAAAATTCTCGCACTGCTGGTCCTCGAGGCCCTGTATTACTCGATGATTATCAACTTATCGAAAAACTAGCCCAATTCAATCGCGAAAATATTCCTGAGCGTCGAGTCCACGCCAAAGGATCGGGAGCACACGGTACTTTTACAGTAACAAATGATATAACAAAATATTCATTTGCCAGTATATTTGCTAATGTTGGAAAACAAACACCTGTTTTTGTGCGATTTTCAACCGTAGGCGGTGAACGTGGTTCTTCTGATACAGCCCGCGATCCACGTGGTTTTTCAGTAAAATTTTACACAGATCAGGGTAACTGGGATATTGTTGGCAACAATACACCAGTATTTTTTATTCGTGATGCAATTAAATTCCCGGATTTTATTCATACCCAAAAACGTGATCCCAAAACAAACCTAAAAGATCCGCAAATGATGTGGGATTTCTGGTCCTTATCACCAGAATCACTTCATCAAGTGACCATTTTATTTTCTGATAGAGGAATTCCTGATGGTTACCGCCATATGCATGGGTATGGTAGTCATACTTATAGCCTTATCAATAAAGATGGGGTAAGAACTTGGGTGAAGTGGCATTTCAGAACTGAACAAGGAATTAAAAATATTGATCCTAAAAAAGCCTCAGAAATGGACGGAACTAATCCTGATTCAGCTCAAGAAGATCTATTCAAGGCGATTGAAAATGGCGACTATCCAAAATGGCGGCTTTATATGCAAGTGATGACTGAAGAACAAGCCGATCAACATCCAGAAAACCCTTTTGATGTGACTAAAGTTTGGTCACAAAAACAGTATCCATTAATCGAAGTCGGTGTAATGGAACTGAATCGAAACCCTGAAAATTATTTTGCTGAAGTCGAACAAGCCGCTTTTGAACCAAGTAATATAGTACCAGGAATAGGTTTATCTCCGGATAAAATGTTACAAGGTCGAGTTTTTGCTTATGCCGATGCTCACCGTTATCGAATTGGTACGAATTATCAACAATTACCTATAAATGCACCAAAATGTCCGGTACATAATTATCAGCGTGATGGCGCAATGCGTTTTCACAGCCCAGATAATGCGCCTAACTATGAACCGAATAGCGTTGATAGTGCACCTAAAGAGCAACCACAATATGCCTACCCGCCTATGCATGTCCCGGCAGGCACAATGGATAAGCATGATCATCGTGTTGATGGTGATTATTATTCACAACCAAGAGCATTATTCAATTTAATGAAACCAGATCAAAAACAGTTATTAATTGATAATATTGTTGGGTCGATGAAAAATGTTGATCGCAATATACAAATTCGTCAATTAAAACATTTTTATAAAGTTCATCCCGACTATGGGCAAGGTGTCGCTAAAGGTCTCGGTATTGATGTTAATTTAATCAAAGATTAACTTCATAAACAAGAAAAGCCGACGTAATAACGTCGGCTTTTTTATTTTTCAGATAACATGAACATTATTGAATAGTAAACGTTGTTACAAATATCTATAAAAAAATGAATTAACTTGATTAAAATTATTTAGCTTTATTTTTTTTAGTTAATTTTTTTAAGATAATCGACATTAATGGTCGATGGCATTTATATATCATATCAGGTGAAACCATAATCAATTCGGCAAGTGGTACTGTCCAATCGGGTTTGTCGGTATTGTCTAAATGTTTATCATCGATTGGAATCTCAATAGTATAACGCTGCGTATTGGCAAATAGCTGTTGTTTTTTAGCAATATCATTATCATCTTCATCACTCAGCATTTTACAATTATCAAGGATTTGCTGGGCGAAGATATCTGGCCAATTTTCTACGACATTTTTCATTTGCACATAATCAGAAATGTGTCTTAGCATGTCACGAAACAGTAGCAAATAGACCATTTGGACATTACGCCCCGATAAACTTGCTATCTGCTCGTCAGTTAGCGCTTTATTGATAACACTTGGACCCCATTTAAAAAACAGCGTATCTTTGTACATGTTTACAATCGGTTTTATTCGACGGTACTGTGTTTTAACTAGCTTATCAATTTCATGTGAAATTTGCAGAGTTGGGTAACCAACTCTGTTACGTCCATTAAGATCCCGCTCAGACAGCGATTTTTGCTGTTTTTTGGGCAAGAGTTTTTTTAACAATCCTAACATATTGTCATCCTTGTGATTGTTCTTTTTGCCGAACAATTTCGAACAGACAAACGCCAGTAGCGACCGATACATTTAGCGATGAGACAATTCCTGCCATCGGTATACTCACAAGTTCGTCACAATGTTCTTTCGTCAATCGACGCATGCCTTCTCCTTCTGCGCCCATGACTAAAGCAAGAGAGGTGGGTTTAGTAAAAAAATTGGTTTGATAAAGTGTTTTATCTGCTTCACCAGCAGTACCCACAATCCAAACTTGATATTCATCTTGCAACATACGCATTGTACGCGCTAAATTGGTCACCCTAACCACCGGCACACTTTCAGCCGCACCACAAGCAACTTTTTGTGCTGTAGAGTTTAGCGAAGCGGAGCGATCTTTAGGCACAATAATAAAATTAACACCAGCAGCATCAGCCGTTCGTATACAGGCACCTAAATTATGCGGATCAGTGACACCATCTAAAATCAATATAACAGGATTCGATTCTTGTTCCATCAACAATGGAATATCGTTTTCTTGATAACTTCGACAAGGTTTCACCATAGCTAAAATACCTTGATGAACACCGTTCTTAGATTTTTCATCAAGCCATTGACGGTTAGTTATTTTCACCGGTAAAGCTAACTGTTCAAGCTGATGAACCAGTGAAATAAGGCGTTTATCTTCTCGACCTTTAATAATAAATACTTCAATAATTCTTTCCGGCGCACGGGTAAGCAGTGCTTCAATGGCATGAATGCCATAAACTGTTTCACTCATCTATTTGCTACTCTTTTTTCGTTTATTACTGGTTTTTGACTTTGCTCGTTTACTGTTTTTATTTTTAGGTTTACTTTCAATTTTACTTTGAGATTTTTCACTATTTTTACTGGTGGATTTTGTACTTTTGCGCTTAACAGGTCGATCAATTTTTGGCTTTTTCTGTTCTTGTTTCGATTTAGTCTTCGCTGTTTTACCTTGGCGCATTGGTTTATTATTGCTGCCTACCAATGAAAAATCAATTTTACGCTCTTCTGGATTGACATTATCGACTTTAACTTGAACTTTATCGCCCAGACGATAACTGTAACGAGTATTTTCACCAATTAAACGATTACGTGATGGATCAAAAATATAATAATCGTTTTCTAGCGAGGATACATGAACCAAACCATCAATAAACAGATCATCTAAACGAACAAAAAAGCCAAAATTAACCACACTTGAAATCGTGCCATTAAATACTTCACCAACATGATCTTGCATATAATCGCATTTAAGCCAATCAACAACATCGCGTACTGCTTCATCAGCTCGCCGTTCAGTCATGGAGCAATGTTCGCCAAAATAGAGCATTTCATTCATAGTATATCGGTGCCCACCAGTTTTACTGGTTTTATCATGCTCATTGGCTAAAATCCATTTAATCGTGCGGTGCAATAATAAATCAGGATAGCGACGAATTGGCGAAGTAAAATGCGCATATTCATCTAATGCTAAGCCAAAATGACCTCGATTTTCGGGATCATAGATAGCCTGCTTCATGGAACGAAGTATCACCGTTTGTAGCATTTCATGATCAGGACGTTCTTCAATTGCTAACATCAATTGGGCAATATCTTTAGATTTAGGATTGGTTCCGCCACCCAGTGATACGCCTAATTCGCTTAAAATACTTCGCAAATTATTCATGCGATCTTCATCGGGTTTATCATGGACACGAAACAGTGAAGGCACGTTTGCCTTAATAACCAATTTGGCCGCTGCTACATTAGCTAAAATCATGCACTCTTCAATAATTTTATGGGCAACATTGCGCTGCACGAGCTCAATACTTTCAATACGTTTATCGGCATTAAAAATAAATTTTGGCTCTTCTGACTCAAAACCTATCGCACCACGTAAGACTCTTGAATTATCGAGCACATTATATAACCCGTAAAGATTTTCCAGATGAGGGACTAAATCATGATAATGTTCTTGTAACTCGCGATCACCTTCTAAAATTTTAGCTACTTTAGTATAGGTTAGCCGAGCATGCGAATTCATCACCGCTTCATAAAATTGATAACTTGTTAATCGACCTTTGTTCGATACCGTCATTTCACAAACTAAACATAACCGATCAACTTGTGGATTAAGTGAGCAAAGTCCGTTAGATAACGCTTCAGGTAACATTGGCACAACACGTGACGGAAAATAAACCGAGGTACCACGTAAACACGCTTCTTTATCAAGTGGTTTACCGGGACGAACATAGTAACTAACATCTGCAATGGCGACCCATAATCGATAGCCTCCACCTCGATTTTTTTGACAATACACCGCATCGTCAAAATCACGAGCATCTTCACCATCGATAGTCACTAAAGGAAGCTCTCGTAAGTCTTTTCGACCTTTTTTCGCACTTTCAGGAACGTGATCGCTAAATTTGCTCACTTCTTTTTCGACAGGTTTTGGTAATTCATAAGGAATTTCATGATTACGTAGTGCGATGTCGATAGCCAGATTGGTCCCCATGATTTCACCAAGAACCTCTTTAATAATACCGACTGCTTTTTGGCGGCGTTCAGGGCGTTTTTGCAACTCAACCACCACCACTGCGCCCATACGCACAGTGAGATTAGGTTTGCCTGCAATTAAAATATCGAAGTTTAAACGGCTATCATCCGGTACCACAAACCCAACACCTTGTTCAATAAAATAACGTCCGACAATTTGGTTACTACGAGGTTCTAAAATACGAACAACACGCGCTTCTGTTTTTCCACGATATTGATTACCCATAGGTTGAGCTAAAATAACATCACCTTGCAGTACCTTTTTCATCTGATCCGGCGATAAAAAATAATCCTCAGGCTGACCTTCTACACGCAAAAAACCAAACCCATCACGATGCGCAATGACACTGCCTTTAACCATCGCAAATTTTTCTGGCAAGGCGTAGCATTTACGGCGAGTAAATACGACTTGTCCATCACGCTCCATTGCGCGCAAACGACGATGTAACGCGACTTTTTGCTCTTCGTTTTTAATTGCAACAGCCTGCGCAATTTTCTCTAAACTTGCGGGTTTGGCTTCTTTAGTTAAATAATCTAAAATAAGTTCGCGGCTCGCTATGGGAGATTCATATTTTTCTGCTTCTCGATCAAAGAAGGGATCTTTTATCATAAGGGATATCCGGTGATCTAATATTGCTGTTAGCATAACATAGAGTGGTATAACTTAAAATGAACATTATTGATCAGGCAAGAATAATCTTTACCTACCTCACTGAATAAAAATAGAAGTGTTTCTATTGATTTTATTTGATTTTTTTAAAGTTATTACTATGATTTTTTTAGTATGTTTTTTTATTTTGCCTACATTAAAAATATGGCGCTGTTATTAGCGCCATCATTGTATAGTGTCATTTATTGGTTAAGCTTTTCTCGTTCAATTGCCCGATAACCAATATCTTTACGATAAAAACAACCATGCCAATAAATATCTTTAATTTGTTCATAAGCGCGCTTCTGCGCTTCAAGCACAGTATTACCTAAAGCTGTTACGCAAAGCACTCGACCACCATTGGTATAAACTCGTCCTTTTTCTAAACTGGTACCAGCGTGAAATATTTTACAATCTTGAGTTGATTCTGTCGGTAAACCAAGAATGACATCTTGAGTATTATATTCACCAGGATAACCACCGGCGGCTAATACTACCCCCAATGCTGGTCTTGGATCCCATTTCGATTTGACGGTATCTAATTTACCCTCGACAGCTGCAAGACAAAGTTTCACTAAATCAGATTGCAGTCGCATCATAATAGGTTGCGTTTCAGGATCACCAAATCGACAATTAAATTCAATGACTTTAGGGTTGCCTTCTTTGTCAATCATTAACCCAGCATATAAAAAGCCAACATAAACATTACCTTCCTCAGCCATACCATTGATTGTCGGGTAAATAATTTGATCCATCACTCGGCTGAAAACTTCATCAGTAACAACAGGGGCGGGCGAATAAGCGCCCATACCACCAGTATTTAAACCAACATCACCATCCCCAACACGTTTATGATCTTGGCTCGTTGCCATAGGTTCAACATTTTTACCATCAACCATGACAATAAAGCTGGCCTCTTCACCTTCTAAAAACTCTTCAATGACAACTCGGTGCCCAGCATCACCAAAGGCATTTCCCGCTAGCATATCGCGCACCGCATCTTCAGCTTCTTTTATAGTCATTGCAACAATCACCCCTTTACCTGCCGCAAGGCCATCGGCTTTAATAACAATTGGCGCGCCTTTTTGACGAATATATTCAATGGCCGGTGTAACTTCGGTAAAATTTTGATACTCTGCAGTAGGTATATGATGTCTGGCTAGAAAATCTTTAGTAAATGCTTTAGATCCTTCTAATTGTGCGGCAGATTTTGTCGGACCAAAAATTTTTAATCCTGCTTTTTGAAAGCTATCTACCACACCTATCACTAATGGGGCTTCAGGTCCGACAATGGTTAAATCGATGTGTTCTTGCTGTGCAAAATTTAACAATCCCCCAACGTCCGTTGCTTTAATGTTAATATTTTCTAAATTCGGTTCAAGCGCAGTGCCTGCATTGCCGGGTGCAACAAAGACTTTTGAAACTAATGGTGATTGTGCTACTTTCCAAGCTAGAGCATGTTCACGCCCACCATTACCAATGACTAAAACTTTCATAAAAGATCCTTTAAAAACTTTAAGCTAAAAAGCGAGGTGAAATTTGAGTTTTTGCAAACTGAGTTTAGCACGCTCTTTTCTCGTGACATTGTATTGTCTTGTTATTCAATTATTAGTGTCTAAAATGACGCATATGGGTAAAAATCATTGCAATATTATGTTCATCTGCTGCCTGTATGACTTCGTCGTCACGAATCGATCCACCCGGCTGAATCACACAGGTGACGCCCACCGCTGCGGCTGCATCAACGCCATCTCGAAATGGGAAAAAAGCATCAGAGGCAACAACGGAACCTGCAACTTGTAAGTTTTCATCTTGCGCTTTAATTCCTGCAATTTTTGCTGAGTATACTCGACTCATTTGCCCCGCACCAATACCAATTGTCATATTATCCTTGGCATAAACAATTGCATTTGATTTAACAAATTTAGCCACTTTCCAACAAAATAGTGCATCTGAAAGTTCTTTAGCTGTTGGTTTTCGTTTAGTTACTACAGTCAATTGAGTTTCATCAACTGTGCCTAAATCACGCTCTTGCACCAAAAGTCCACCGTTTACTCGTTTAAAATCTAAGCTGGCTTTCGATGATGTTGATAATTTTCCGGATTCTAATACACGCACATTTTTCTTAGTTTGTGTAATCGCTAACGCCTCTTGCGTCACTGATGGCGCAATAATGACTTCAACAAATTGTTTATCAACAATAGTTTGTGCTGTTTTAGCATCTAACGTTCGATTAAAAGCGATAATGCCACCAAATGCCGACGTCGGATCAGTTTTAAATGCATTTAAATACGCGGTTAAAATATTATCACTCACCGCAACACCGCAAGGATTAGCGTGTTTTACAATCACACAAGCTGGTTCAGCAAATGATTTTACACATTCAAGTGCTGCATCTGTATCTGCAATATTGTTATATGAAAGTGCTTTACCTTGTAGTTGTTTAGCGGTTGCAATTGAAGACTCTTGGATATCTTCTTCAATGTAAAAAGCCGCTTTTTGATGAGCATTTTCGCCATAACGCATGTCTTGTTTCTTAATAAATTGCAGATTGAGTGTTCGAGAAAATTCACCAGAAGGTTTATCGGTTTCACCATAATAAGGTGGCACCAGTCTTCCAAAATAATTAGCAATCATGCCATCATATTTAGCGGTATGTTCAAAAGCTTTAATCGCCAAATTAAACCGGTATTCGAAAGTCAGTGAATTTTGCTGTTTATCGAGCATATTAATAATTGTCGCATAATCACCACAATCAACAACAATAGCCACATCTTTGTGATTTTTAGCAGCAGATCGCACCATAGTTGGTCCACCAATATCAATATTTTCAACCGCATCTTGCAAGGTACAATCGGCTTTAGCCACGGTTTGAGCAAAAGGATATAAGTTAACCACAACCATATCGATAGGTTCGATGTGATGATTTTGCATTATTTGATCATCTATGCCACGTCGACCTAAAATTCCGCCATGAATTTTTGGGTGTAACGTTTTAACTCGTCCATCCATCATTTCAGGAAAACCCGTATAGTCAGATACTTCCGTTACCGGTATTTGATTTTCGATTAGCAATTTAGCGGTACCACCAGTGGAAAGGAGTTCTATTTTTCTAGCTGATAATGATTTGGCAAATTCAATGATTCCGGTTTTGTCAGAAACACTTAATAAAGCGCGACGGATAGGACGATACTGCTGCATGAAAGGCTCCGAAGTTGATATTCTACATCCAAGTCAGTGAAGTGGTTATTATATATAAAACAAGGGTAGATGTTTAGTACTAAGTTTCTAAAAAGCCATCAAAAATTTTTAACCATAATATTTGAACTTGATCACATAACTGAGATTTTCCTGTCAATTGCGGCTTTGCTCACTTTATTTTTTTTATTTTTAGTAATAATGTTATGCGTAACTGTTATGCATAACATTATTATGAAAAGGGAGAAAAATATGCAATCTTTATTCGATTTAAAAGGCAAACGCGCTTTAATTACTGGTTCGGCTCAAGGTATTGGCAATTTATTAGCTAAAGGGTTGGGACAATATGGTGCCAGTATCATCATCAATGATATTACCGATGAAAGAGCAAAAAATGCTGCAACACAATTAGTCCAACAAGGTATTGATGCAGTCGGTATTGGTTTTGATGTGACGAACTCAAGTTCAGTTAAACAAGCAATTGATGATATTGAACAAAACATCGGACCTATCGATATCTTAATCAATAATGCGGGTATTCAACGACGTCATCCATTTACAGAATTTCCTGAAGCGGATTGGGACGCCATTATTAATGTTAATCAAAAAGCGGTGTTTTTAGTATCACAGCAGGTTGCCAAACATATGATTGCTCGCAAGCAAGGCAAAATTATTCATATTTGTTCAATGCAAAGCGAATTAGGGCGCGACACAATTACGCCTTATGCCGCATCAAAAGGTGCGGTAAAAATGCTGGTTAAAGGTATGTGTGTTGAGCTTGCTCGTTACAACATTCAAGTTAATGGTATTGGTCCGGGCTACTTTGATACTGAAATGTGTAAAGCATTAGTTGAAAATGCAGAATTCACCAAATGGCTATGCCAACGAACACCTGCTGCCCGCTGGGGAAAACCTGAAGAACTTATTGGTTCAGCAATATTTTTATCGTCAGCAGCATCGAACTTTGTCAACGGACATATTCTTTATGTGGATGGCGGTATGTTATCTGCGGTGTGATGTTTTTTACGGTGAGATCGTTATCAAATCACTTTTTTATCAATTTAATGCGTGTATTTGGTTTCGATATCTCCTTACCGACTGAACAATTTTCTTTATTATTAAATCACGAGAACTAATATGAATATCACTAATAAACTAGCCCCCTCTCGTTGGTGGCGATTGATGCCTATTATTTTTATTACCTATAGTTTAGCTTACTTAGATCGAGCCAATTATGGTTTTGCCGCAGCCGCCGGTATTAATAATGATCTTGGTATTACTAAAAGTACCTCTTCACTAATTGGCGCCCTCTTTTTTTTAGGTTATTTTTTCTTTCAAGTCCCTGGATCAATTTACGCAGTTAAACGTAGTGTACGAAAATTGATTTTTATTTGCCTAATTTTATGGGGAGGTTGTGCTGCATTAACCGGTATGGTTACTAATATTGCATCTTTAATGATCATCCGATTTGTTTTAGGTATTGTTGAAGCTGCCGTTATGCCTTCTATGTTAATCTACATTAGTACTTGGTTTACTAAAGCTGAGCGTTCAAAAGCCAATACGTTTTTAATTTTAGGTAATCCGGTTACTGTGCTTTGGATGTCAATTGTATCAGCACACTTAATCGATCTTTATGGTTGGCGTGAAATGTTTATTATTGAAGGGCTGCCTGCCGTCCTTTGGGCGCTAATTTGGTGGATTGTAGTCCGAGATAAACCTTCACAAGTAAACTGGTTAACCGATAAAGAAAAAGCAGATTTTAAAGCGGTAATGGACAAAGAACAGCAAAATATTAAGCCTATGCGCAATTATGGCGAGGCTTTGCGTTCAGGAAATGTCATTAAACTTTGTGCAGTCCATGCGCTATGGAGCATTGGTGTTTACGGTTTTATGATGTGGATGCCATCAATTATTAAATCTGCTGGTAATGTCGATATTGTCTCTGTTGGTTGGCTTTCAGCCATTCCGTATCTTGTTGCAATTACAATGATGTTAATTGTCTCTTATTATTCAGATAAATTGCAAAACCGAAAACTTTTTGTTTGGCCTTTATTATTAATTGCAACGATCGCTTTTTTTACCGCTTATGTATTAGGAAGTGAGCAATTTTGGATCTGCTTTATACTATTATCGATTGCTGCTGGGTGTATGTATGCACCTTATGGTCCTTTTTTTGCATTAATCCCTGAATTATTACCAAGTAATGTGTCAGGGGTTTCTATAGGTTTAATTAATAGTTTTGGCGCACTTGGTGCATTTATTGGCGCTTGGCTTGTTGGCGTGATAAACGCAGCAACTGGCAGTGCTGGAGCCTCATATGTTTTTATGGGAGCTGCATTGATTTTATCAGTAATATTAATGGCGAGTGTGAAAGCCCCTAAACAGTAGTTATCCATTAAAAAATAGGAAGATAATAGTAACGATTATCTTCTTATTTAGTACAGCAATAATGGGATTTATTTTTTATTTTTATTTTTACTGGTAAAATGGCTAAATTCAACTGGCTTGTTTACCTATAAAAATAAAGGGTTATGAAAGATAAACGCATTAGTTTACAAGATATCGCAGATTTGACCGGCGTGACTAAAATGACTATTAGTCGCTATTTGAGAAATCCAGAACAAGTCTCTGAAAAAAACAAAGAAAAAATAGCAAAAGTTTTAAAAGAAATTAATTACATTCCTAATCTTGCACCGCAAATCATGTTGGGCTCACGCAGTAGGTGTATTGGTATTGTTATTCCTTCATTTAAAAATCACATATTTTTAGAAGTGTTAGCAGGAATTGAGTCTGTTACCTCAAAGCACCATTATCAAACCATTATTACCAATTATAATTATGATAAAAAAATCGAAGAAGAAAAAATTATCAATTTGCTATCCTATAATATTGATGCCTTGGTATTAATGGAAAAAAACCATACTAAAACAACTTTGCAGTACTTAAAAACGGCCAATATTCCTGTTGTTGAATTGATGGATGTAACTCAGCAATTTTTTGATATCCAAGTTGGGTTTGATAACGAACAAGCCGCCTTTGATATGACAATGCAAATGTTAGCTTCAGGCAAAAAAAATATTATCTACTTTAATTCTATCGCAAGTGCCCGTGATAGCCAACGCTACAATGGTTATCAACGCGCTATGAAACAATCAGGATTGATGGCAAAGCAGATTATTCCTGATGCAATATCCTCAATTAATTTAGGTAAAAGCTTATTTAACCAAGCTATCGAACAATATCCCGACCTTGATGGAATATTTTGTACTAATGATGATATGGCAATTGGCGTGTTACTCGAATGCCAAAAATATAATATTGCAGTACCTGAACAAATTGCTATTGCAGGCTTTCATGGTTTAGAAATTGGTCGCGCTAATCAACAAAAAATAGCAACGGTTATCACACCCCGTTTTGAAATTGGAAAAGTTGCAATTGAGCTTTTATTAAAAAGGCTAGATGGAGAACAAGTCAAAAACAGTGTTTGTTTAGCGTATAAAATAGAAAAAGGACAAACAATATAAAAATCAGTCAAATCAATTAAGTAATTAAACACGATGATGAGTTTAATTACTTAATCTAAAGTGATGATAATTAATCATCACTATAACCTAAACTTCGCAGTGCCCGTTCATCATCAGCCCAACCCGCTTTGACTTTTACCCACAGCTCTAAATGAACTTTGTTATCAAAGAAGGACTGCATATCTTTGCGCGCTTCAATACCAATTTTTTTAATTTTTTCGCCCTTATTACCAATAACCATTTTCTTTTGACCATCTCGTTCCACTAAAATCAAGCCATTGATACGATACATGCCGTTGCGTTCATCAACTTTAAATTGTTCAATTTCAACAGTAACTGAGTAGGGTAACTCATCACCTAAAAATCGCATTAGTTTTTCACGAATAATTTCTGATGCCATAAATCGTTGAGAACGATCGGTAATATAGTCTTCAGGAAAATGGTGTTCACCTTCGGGTAGGTGTTTTTTGACAATACTTTTAATAATGTCAATACCTTCCCCTTTTTCAGCACTAATAGGCACCACATCGAGAAAATCAAGTTTTTGACTGATTGCTTGAATATGGGGTAAAAGTTGCGTTTTATCCACAACATTGTCAATTTTATTAATGACAAGTAAAACCGGACATTTACATCCTTTCAACTTGTTAGCAACCATCTCGTCGTCATCATTCCAATGCGTACCTTCAACGACAAAAATAACTAGTTCAACATCACCTATTGAGCTACTCGCTGCGCGATTCATTAAGCGATTAATTGCGCGTTTTTCTTCAATGTGTAGTCCTGGCGTATCAATGTAAATAACTTGATCATTGCCTTGTGTATCAATACCAATAATTCGATGGCGTGTAGTTTGAGCTTTACGCGAAGTAATTGAGACTTTTTGACCAAGTAATTGATTTAATAAGGTTGATTTACCTACATTTGGTCGGCCAACAATGGCAACAAAACCACAATGTGCTATCGTTTCTGTCATTTTATACCTAATTGATTGAGTGCTTGTTGTGCTGCGGATTGTTCCGCCTTACGGCGACTTAAACCGCGCCCTAAATATTGATTATCATCGTTTTCAATTTTACACTGAATTAAAAACTCTTGTTCATGATTGTCACCAGTCACTTCAAGAATTAAATAACATGGCCTTTCATGATGAATACCTTGTAAATATTCTTGCAAACGGGTTTTAGCATCTTTTTGCTTAATGCCGGGTTTAATTTCAGTTAAGCGAGTTTGGTACCAAGCTAAAATTAATTGACGTATATTTTCAATATCACTATCTAAGTAAATTGCACCAATTATGGCTTCTACAGCATCAGAAATGATGGATTCACGACGAAATCCACCGCTTTTTAATTCACCTTGTCCTAAAATAAGATGATCACCTAACTTAAAGTCTTTACCAATTTCCGCTAAAGTTTGACCACAGACTAAGCTTGCTCGCATTTGACTTAAATCACCTTCGTCTTGTTTGATAAATCGGTGATAAAGCTCATCGGCAATAACAAAACTTAAAATAGAATCACCAAGAAACTCTAAACGTTCATTATGTAATTTATTAGCACTACGATGAGTAAGTGCTAATTCAAGTAAAGATAAATCGTTAAATTGGTAACCAATTGATTGTTGTATTTGACTAAATTTTTTCATCATCATTGTTATTAATGTATACCACCAATACGGCTGAATCTTATACCGGTAGGCCATTCATTAGGTTGTTTTTCAAAACTAATCCAAATTGCGGTTGCTCGTCCAACAAAGTTTTCTTCGGGTACAAAACCAAAGTAACGGCTATCACCACTGTTATCACGGTTATCCCCCATCATAAAATAGTGCCCTTGTGGGACAACCCATGTCGCAATAGGTTGACCTTCTTGATGGTAAAAATAATTTGGATCTTCTTGTGAACCTTGAGTGGTTAAAATATCGTGAGGTTGCTCGCCCAACGTTTCTTGTTGTATTTTCATATCAAGCGATACCACAGATCGTGAATTGACAATATCTTGCTTTGCATATTGTTCTAGCGTATAAAAATTCGGGTTGGCTTTCATTTCTCTGTGCACTTCTTTCCAATCACTAGGTTTGGGTTCAGTGTAATGTAAATCTAACGGCTGAGCTTTTTGTCCAACACAATTGAGATCACTTGTTTGACAAGCAGGGTAAATAAATATCTTTTTATCATTGACTGAATAGACAATTTTATCACCAGGCAACCCCACAACACGTTTAATTAAATCCATTTGTGGAACATTTGGATGTTTAAATACCGCTACATCACCTCGCTTTGGGTGGCCAGTTGGAATCAATACTGTATTTGTGATGGGATCTCTAAGTCCATAGGAGTACTTTTGGACGGCAATAAAATCGCCGACCAGTAAAGTTTGCATCATTGAACCAGACGGTATTTGGAAAGGTTCAAATAAAAATGAACGAATCACAAATACAATAAATAAAACTGGAAAAAATGAGGATAACGTCTCTATCCAGCCATTTGGTTTTCCAACTTCAGCAAGTATTTTGCCATCAACTTCACCATTGCATTGTTGGCGAACTTCTTCAACTTTTCTTTGTCTTGCTGGTTTCCATTTAAATTTTTCTAAAAACCAAAAGATTCCAGTTATAAATGTTGCTAACGTTAATATGATGGCAAATATTCCAGCCATTTTTTTACCTCTTCAACTAATTAATCTTTTCCTACATGCAAAATAGCTAAAAATGCTTCTTGCGGTAGTTCTACGTTACCTACCTGCTTCATGCGTTTTTTACCTTCTTTTTGCTTCTGTAAAAGTTTCTTCTTACGGCTTACATCACCGCCATAACATTTGGCTAATACGTTTTTGCGTAACTGTTTGACTGTTGATCGAGCAATAACATGATTACCTATAGCTGCCTGAATAGCAATATCAAATTGCTGACGAGGAATAAGATCTTTCATCTTTTCAACTAATTCACGCCCACGATAAGGTGCATTATCTTTATGTGTAATTAGAGCTAACGCATCAACTCGCTCACCATTAATCAGTACATCTAGTCTGACCATATCAGCAACCTGAAAACGTTTAAAACTATAATCTAATGATGCATATCCACGCGAAGTTGATTTCAATTTATCAAAGAAATCTAATACAACTTCAGTCATTGGGATTTCATAAGTCAGTGCAACTTGATTACCATGGTAAACCATATTAGTTTGTACACCACGTTTTTCTACACATAAGGTAATAACATTTCCTAAGTAAGTTTGCGGCACTAAAATATTACATTCAGCAATCGGTTCACGAAGTTCTTGAATATTATTTACCGCTGGTAGCTTAGCTGGGCTATCAACATAGACAATTTCATTTGATGTGGTTAAAACTTCATAAACAACAGTTGGCGCAGTTGTAATTAAATCAAGGTTATACTCGCGCTCTAATCGTTCTTGAATGATTTCCATGTGTAATAACCCAAGGAAACCACAACGAAAACCAAATCCTAAGGCACCTGAATTTTCTGGTTCATAAAATAATGACGCATCATTTAAGCTTAATTTACCGAGTGCATCACGAAATGCTTCGTAATCGTCAGAACTTGTCGGGAATAAACCAGCATAAACTTGTGGTTTTACTTTTTTAAACCCGGGTAATGGTTTATCCGCTGGAGCTCTGGCGGAGGTTAAGGTATCACCAACTGGTGCACCTAAAATATCTTTGATTGCACAAACAACCCAGCCAACCTCGCCACAGTTTAGCGAATCTTTATCAACTTGTTTTGGTGTAAAAATACCAAGGCGATCGACATTATATGTCATGCCAGTACTCATTACTTTGATTTTATCACCTTTGTGCAGTTCGCCATTTTTAATCCGAATTAACGACACGACACCTAAATAGTTATCAAACCATGAGTCAATAATCAATGCTTGCAATGGTGCATTAGAATCACCTTCAGGAGGAGGAATATCTTTTACTAATTGTTCAAGTACATCAACAACACCTACTCCGGTTTTGGCTGAACATCGAACAGCATTACTTGCATCAATACCAACAATGTCTTCAATTTCAGCGGCAACGCGCTCTGGTTCTGCTGCTGGCAAATCAATTTTATTCAGTACCGGGACAACTTCCAGGTTCATGTCTAAAGCAGTATAACAGTTAGCAAGGGTTTGTGCTTCTACCCCTTGACCAGCATCGACAACCAATAAGGCACCTTCGCAGGCGGCTAGCGAACGAGAAACCTCATACGAAAAATCAACATGTCCAGGCGTATCGATAAAATTAAGCTGATAGGTTTGACCATCTTTAGCATGATAATCTAATGTCACGCTTTGTGCTTTAATTGTGATACCTCGTTCACGCTCAAGATCCATCGAATCCAGAACTTGGGCTGCCATTTCGCGATCAGAAAGACCACCACAAATTTGAATAATACGATCTGAAAGTGTCGATTTACCATGATCAATATGAGCAATAATTGAAAAATTGCGGATATTTTTATTCATATCAATAAATTATAGTTTATATTTTAGTTATATACTGTTGATTATCCAATAATGGTTTTGACAAATAATAGAGCAATTAGATAATCACGGAAAATAGAAAAGCAACATTCTACACATTAATAGCCACTAAGCATAGTCTTATCGAAAGGTTTGCAGCTATTTCTCAACAATATTTTGAGCAATTCGCTCAATGGTAGTTTTAGGCAAGTTACCAATAATAATAATATTTTTGTTACCAATATTTGTTGAAAAAATTGTACGTCCACCTTGTTGTATAAGCTGGTTTGATTGATTTGATGAATCAGAAGAAACATTTACTGTGAACGAAAATACGCCATCCGAAAAAAGTTTGGTTGCAATATCAGAATTGTAAAAATTGACATTATAAGCAGCAACTTCTTTAAATCCTTTTGGTAACCAAGCTAATCGCCATGCATCTAACATATTGTTCTGTTTTTCAATAGATAATAAGATAGGATAAGTACGGCTATCGATATAATCTTTCATTTTTTTCTGATCAAAGTCTTCATCGATATCTACTACTTTGAATTGATTGATAATCTCACCATCTTGATCAAGTAAATCGATTCGTATCGGTAAAAAATTCTTGTCATCTATCCAAATAATATAGCTATAGCGATCTTTATCTTTAGCTATCATTTTTATTAGCTGTACACTGCGATTGGCCGTTCTAGTTTTACCTAACTTCACAAATTCGTATACATCAGTAAGTTTAGTAAAATCATTATAAATGACATCAGGGAAGGCTTCGGTTATACGAGGGCTGGTAATAGAAAAAGATGCACTATCAGGTTGAAAATAACTGGTAATATTATTGTGTAAAATAATCTCTTTTGCAGGACCTTCAAGATAAAGCAATTGCGCTTTGACCTCCTCTTTTTGTAAAGCCCCTAAATGGCTATATTCAAAGGTAGTGACATACTGATCTTTATCTTGTGAAAGGAAATGGATTTGATAACTATTTGTTTGGACAGATTTGCTCATTTTATTTAACAAATTTACCGCTTTATCGGTATCAGCAGCAAAAACAGATAATGCAAACAACATAAAAAACAGAGTAACAATAATCATTATACTCTGTTTGATTTTGCACTTAGTTAAATAAAATGAAAAATTCATATAAAATTAGTACGCATTGAGCCTTTTTTGCAATTCATAATCTTGGACCAACAATCGAATTTTATCATACTGTCTTTTTTCAATTAGTTGTTGATCATTGTGCTGTTGTATACCACCAACTGGCGCGACATTTACCCCAATGGGTACAGTATTTAAGACTGGCGAACCGTTGGAATCATCGGATTGCCCTTGGTGATATTGAACGCCTGCAATAATCGCTAAAGTCACACAGGCTGCTAGTCCAACCTGACTTACTTTACCTAAGCAATCTTTAATTCGAAGCCAAATAAGATTTTGTGCTTTGGGAATATCAACGTTATTTTGATCAGGTTGATTTGGTAGAGGTAAATATAAATTATCAGCAGCGATTGCTTTTGCGACTTGATTTGAAATATCTAACGTCAATGAACTATCGTGCAATTCACCACGCATTGCAGATCTTACAATGTGATAACGATGCCAACATGCTTGTAAACTTTCATCTTTTGATACAGCATCAATGAAGTGATCGTCGTTTAACTCGTCATCCATGAGTAATGAAAGTTGCTCTTTTTGTTCTATTTGCATAATAGATACCTTAAATTTATCACTGCTTATTATTAATTCATTTCAACCATTTATTAATGGTTTAATCTTTTCATCAATAATATCACGCGCTCTAAAAATACGTGATCTCACTGTTCCAACTGGTGTATCCATAATTTCAGCAATTTCCTCATAACTTAAACCGTCTATTTCCCGTAAAGTAATAGCCGTTCTTAAATCATCAGGCAAAGCTTCAATAGCGTCAAATACAACTTTTTCAACCTCTTTTGACAGGACTAAACTTTCTGGATTGTCCAAATCTCTTAACGAATCTGCACCTTCATATCCTTCAGCCTCACTTGCATCGATATCTGAAGATGGAGGACGTCGTCCTTGAGAAATTAAATAATTTTTTGCTGTATTAACTGCTATTCGATACAACCACGTATAAAATATACTTTCACCTTTAAATAGACTTAACGATCGATAAGCCTTAATAAAAGTTTCTTGCACAACATCAGGTATTTCTGAAGCTAAAACATAGCGAGAAACCAAATGAGCGAGTTTATTTTGATAACGTAGTACAAGCAAATTGAACGCATTTTTATCTCCGTTTAATACACGATCAACTAATACTTGGTCTGTTACTTTCTCCCCCATTACAGGCCATTCCTCATTATGTTAATAACTGCTATGTGGCCCAAAATTGCGCTTACAAACAGTTAGATTCTTAAATTTAAAAAAAGTTCCCACATTTTAATAGAAATTTTAAAAATTTACCTATTAAAATTACTTTTTTACTCTTTTTTATACTAAAACGTGATGTGTTTCTCAAATTTTTTTACATTAATTTTTAATTGAGATCGATTAATTTAATAAAAAGATCTCACGATCCCCATTATCACTGTAGGTAATTTGATAGAATTGCGGAAGATTAAAATTAACAGAGCTGCTTGTAGTAAAAGTAAAGCGATCATCAGACAAAACATAAAAATCGTTGATTGCTTTGACCATATTTTCTTTATTACCATTACAATTGCGATAGATCTCGATCTGATTATGTTCATTTAAAATATACAGATCAAAACCTGTTTGGGTATCTTCAAAAAAGAATTGTATGATGCCTTGATAAGCTACACTGTCAATTTCTTTTGGGAGTTCATTGGTTTCATCTAAAATGTTTAAAGGCCTACCTTGAACTTTGTTATTCGATACCGCACCATAAAAGTCGATAGCATTTTCAAATTGATGGAATGAAACACCTAAACGTTCAAAAAATAAATACCAAGATGCTCCATCAATTCTTAATGGTTTAACTTGAGTCGAATTATTGATAGTGGTAGTCAAACGTAATTCGACACAGTCATCCATTAATTTTTTAATCTGTTTTTTAATTTCAACACTAAAATATTTACTGTAACAAAAAATTTCCATTGAATTGGGTAAATCCGCATCTTTATGCATTCGGTTTAGTAATGCTTTTATGGCTTCAAGGACACATAATGTACCACTAAAGTGCAAAACGCGAATTTCATTCCATGAGTTGCGATAAAGCAAATCAACCGATCCCACTAAACTTAACTCTTTTTTACCATAATTTAATATATTAGTATTAATTTCATGGTCTAATTCACATTGAGTAGTTGGATCATTTTCTAAATTCAAGATGATCGCTAAATGTCGGATTTCACATGGGCCATACAATTGCTCTTCGGTTGCTGCTGGCACATCAATAGGAAAATATTCTTTTAGGTCATCAATAAATTTGGTTATTTTTGCTTTATCCCGATCCTCGCCATCGTGATAATAAAATTCAGTAGAGTCCGAGATTAAACGATTAAAGTAACACCAACTTACCAGCTTAACTAAATACTTACTATATTCTAAATATTGGTGACCAATAATTTGATCCAATATTGGTTTTTGTTTATAAACATACCAACCAGCTCGATTTATTCTATCTTCTTTAACATGAATAAAGGTTAACGCCTCTTCTTGTAAATTATGAGAAATATTAAGCTTTAATGTGGTTATTTTACCCGGTAATACTTCAAATGAAGCATACAATTTACGTGTTAATATTGCTAAGTCTTGGGGACTTATTAAGGAATCCAAATTATTACGGCGACCAAAATTAAGTAAGTTACGATACCCCGTCATCATAGTTTGCAGTAAAACTTCATGTATTTCACGAACTTGTTCTATTTTCCAAGTATCGCTGGTATCGAGTTTAGCAAAACATGATTTATCCCATTTCCATTGCTTTACCAAATCTTCAAGTACTTTACGACGCCACGATAGCGTAGAATTTGCAATAGATAATTTTTCATTAACTTTTAGGTAAAAACACGTTCTTACTAATTTTAATCTCGAGAAATCTTTAATTTCAATTAGATAGTTACTGATTCGTTGCAATAGCATATAGTAAGAATCAAGATAACACCCTTCATCGCTTTTAAATGTTTGTATCAAATCGCGCATTTGATAAGCAATAGGTTTGTTTTCTGGATATATCCACGAATAGGCTTCAAGTAATAATGTCTTTAATACCGCTTTGAAAGGTGAATCAATACTTTTATAAAGTTGCCACAGGCTGGCGCCAAAATATTCTTCTGCCGATAGCCCAGTTAAAGGTCCAAAATCGATCCATTGATCACGTTCAATTATTTTTTGTTCAACTAACGCTTCAATACATTTTTCATAGCTAGGATAGGTTGTATTATTCACGGTTAAATTTGCGGGCACAGCAAACCACAATAATAGTTTGCCTGCAAGTAAATTAGCTGATCGATAAAACTCTTCCAATAATAAAATATGTTGAGCAGAACCACAGTTTTCGCCCATTAAACATTCATGATGTTGATTAATAAAACGATCTACATCAACAACAAATAATGTTAATTTTATTCCAAGCTCTTTTGCCCATTGTTCAATCAATCGGCATTTTTTTTGTAATGACGATTTTCTAACTGCCGATAAATTATTTTCAATACAAATCCAAATATCAAGATCTGACGTTACTGACTGGCCGATAGAGCAAGTACTGCCCATTGAATATAATGCGGAAATATCTGCCTTATTAAATGCTTGTGGAAGATTAAAATTAAATTCATTTTTTAACTGAGCAAAAACTTCATCAGAAGCTTGATAACAAGCAATGCCCATCGGGGTATCTTCGTTTAAATAGCCAGGCAAAGCCGGATGATGAAAATGAAAAAGCGCAGGCAACAATGTAAAAACACGTTGGAACTCTAAGGACATACCATCGAGTGCTCTTTTATGTTTTAGTAAAGCAAGATCTTTAAGTTCTTTTTTTATGTTGTTAATATAATATTGCATGACATTATCAAGGTGAACCACGTGTACTACTAACAAACAACTTCAATCTACCATGTTCATATTATAACGTAAATACAGCGTAAATTTAAAAACAAAACTAAATAAATATTATGATCACAACAGAACAGATAGCTAACTTATTGAAAACAGATAAGATAGCAAACGAAATGAATCAAAAAGCAGCAGTTTTAATACCGCTTGTTAAGGTCAATAATCAATTGCATTTACTGTTTCAAGTCCGCTCGAAAACATTGAAATGGCAACCTGGTGATATTTGCTTTCCAGGTGGGCGAGTAGAGGTAGACGATAGTAATCCAGAATATACAGCCAAACGTGAAACTTGTGAAGAATTAGGTATTTTACCCACACAAATAACTATTTTAGGACAATTACCTAAATTTATCGCAAATTTTGCTATGACTATTTACCCTTTTGTCGGTGAAATCAAATCTATAGATAACTTTATCCTTAATCCTGATGAAGTTGAAGAAGTTTTTACCGTACCGCTTAATTGGTTTATCAACAACATTCCTAGCCAAGCTACCGTCGAAGTTGGCCATAAACTTGGCAAAGACTTTCCTTTTCATTTATTGCCTAATCGCCCTCAAAAATGGCAGAAAAGATCAGAACATTTAGTTTACTTTTACCAATATAATAATTATATTATTTGGGGATTAACAGCTCAAATATTGAATAACTTTATTCATCAAATTCAGGTAGTTGTTTAAATTTCAAAAATAACCAAGTAATTCAAAAAGTTGTTGTATCGTTTTAAATTAACTATTGTTAGCAATTTGTTGCATTTTTAGCAAAAAGTGCTATGAAGTTTTATTTTCCACTATAAATATCTTGAGAATTATCTTAAAATTCATACATATATAGGAAAGAAAAAAGCTATTTTATAATTATTCAGTGAAAAAGCTTTATGTCTAAACGCATTTAGTAATAAGTAGATTAAGGCATTATACCGTAGAGTACGTGATATTCCATTTGCTCTATAAGTGATGTCATGAATTTGCAAATTAAAAAAAGCGTTAAATTTAATTCTAATTTCAATAAATAAAAATGAAGGAAATTATCATGAAACGTTTTAAAAAATCATCTGTTGCATTAGCACTATTGTTATCACTACCAGTTGCAAGCTTGTATGCAGCAGAACCACTAACAGCTAAAGAAAGCAGTAATTTAATCCCACTTAAAGAAATCTCAGTAACAGGTAAATATTTACAAGCAGATAATGCGGCAAGTGATATTTCTCGTGCAGCTGATGAAGCAGGTGCTAAATATTATCATATTAAATCAATTGAAAGTGCAACAACTAGTGATTCAGCTGATCAAGCAATCGTTTATGCTGATATTTATCAATCAAAAGAACCTGTTGCAGTTAAAAAAGAAGAAGTGACTCAAAATGGTGTTGTTGTTTATCCTCGTGCGAAAGCACTTTACTACTTACCATTTGAAGTGATTAAATTTAAAGGTAATTACAACAACACTTCAGATATTATGAATGCAGCAAGTAAATTAGCAGCAGAAAAAAATGCATATGCTTTCTATGTGTATTCAATTGCACCTGCTGATGTAAAAAATCAAGCACAAGATATTGATGTTGCATTATACAAAAAAGATGCTGTAGCAAGAGATTTCATCGTGACTAAAGCAATTGAAGGTGAAGACGCTTACGAAATCAGCAGCGATGCATTCAAAAAAATGAAACCATATGACACTATTAGTTTCCATGGTTCATTCAACAATACAGCTGAAATCAGTGCTGCTGCTCAAAAACAAGCAATTGCTAATGGTGCACATTTCTATTATGTGAAAGAAGTATCTGCAAATACAAAAGGCACTTCACAAACTGTATATGTAAACTTATATAAATAATACGTTATAGTTTAAACGTATTCCACATGCTATATAAATTATGCATGTGGAATACATCTAATGATAAAAATAACTATCAAAATATCAATATCTTTATATTCTAACAAATCGAAAACTTATTTTTTATTAACAGATTTTATTCCCTCTTTATTACACAATCTAAACACTTAATTGATTTGAGCCTATTTCACAATCCTTTATTTAGCTTTTTAAATTAAAGATAAGACAATACAGTTCGCTTTATAAGTTAATTTATGTATTGTTTAATTTCACTTCAACTTTAGATGTCCAAACAAACCATTTATTTAACGAGATATGCCCTACTTTTGCCGCTCTTGAACCACGCTAATTCAATACAGCACTCAACCATAATAAAAGAAACTTTATTTATTTTGATACACTATGATAATGAACCAATATTATCAATTATTAAAATTCAATCGAAAGAATAACTCAGTTAATTTTGTTTGAACGTCATCCTACCGTTTATCTTAACAAACAATTGATAATTGAAATTTCACTGTAACTTATCCAAGTGATACTCCAGCAATTTGCTTGAAAAAACTCTAATTCGACAGAAAATTGTTGCCGGCAACCATATGAACTTGAATGGATGACCCATTTATTATTGATTAACCTTACCGAGTAACCAATCAAGCTTGCAACAGTTAGCCGATAAATAACATTCTTAATAATTACACAAGATAGAAAATAAAATCCAGACATTTAAATATCAAGCTCTATAGCCCAATATTAACTATGCTATAACCAATTTATAAAAGTGGTGCCCAGACTCACTACAACTTATTAAGTTACACAGTTAACTTTCGGCTTAAACTGACAATTCGCACATACTGCGCTAATTTTTATCTATCACGACTATTACATTAGATATTAGAATATAGAGATTAAGTTTACTGGGCATAACAACCGATATTATGTTGATTGTGAACACTTCAAATGATTATTTAGTGGCTGGGGTACAAGGATTCGAACCTTGGAATGGCGGAATCAGAATCCGCTGCCTTACCGCTTGGCTATACCCCACTATAGTGTGAAAATGATATCTGGTACGGGTAGTGAGATTTGAACTCGCACACCTTTCGGAACTAGAACCTGAATCTAGCGCGTCTACCAATTCCGCCATACCCGCATATGAATAATTTAGAAATCGATATGATTAACAATAAAATACAAAAGAGTGAGATATCAAAAATATGCAGATTGGAATGGCTGGGGTACCAGGATTCGAACCTGGGAGTGGCGGGATCAAAACCCGCTGCCTTACCGCTTGGCTATACCCCAATAAAGGATAGATACTAAGATTAAAATGGTGCGGGTGGAGAGACTTGAACTCACACACCTTGCGGCGCCAGAACCTAAATCTGGTGCGTCTACCAATTTCGCCACACCCGCACTGTATACTTCCGGTAAAAGTATTACTTAACCTTAATGGTGGCTACGACGGGATTCGAACCTGTGACCCCATCATTATGAGTGATGTGCTCTAACCAACTGAGCTACGTAGCCATCTCATTCGCAACGTCATAACCAACACTGCGAGGCGCATTATGCTTGTCTTAAGCCAAATCGTCAACCCTTTTTTTTAGATATTTTGAAAAAAAATGACGATTGATTAAGATGCAATCAAATCCAGTTTAATAACGCTTCAATTCGCCTTTTTTGTAATTCATTATAAATAGCTTTACCAACAAAACCATCTGCAATAATATTTTGCACGTTAACACTATTGGCAACATTATAAGCTTCATTTAAGTATTGAGCTTGCAAAAATGGTTCTTCTTTACAATATGCATGGCTTGCAATAATTAATTGTTCAAGGTGTTGGGGATTACGCCAAACGTCAATACTATTTAGTAAATGGATAATTTGCTCTGCCGTCAACTGCTTTATATCTTCAACAACTTTACCATATTGCTGAACCATAACAGCTATCTTTAAAAAACTTGTAGGTGATTTTATTTTTTGACATAACAATTCAACACTTCGCTTAGTCGGCATCTGGGCACATAATATTGCAAAACGAACCGTTAATAGCGCAGTTAACTCAACAGATCTAGCTAACGCATCAACAACATTTTGTGACAATATTAATTGCGGGAATAACACAGCAAGCGCACCACATTGGTTGAGTACTTGAAAATAAATGTGTGGATGCTGAGTCGATAATGCTTTTTCTGTCTCTTTCCAAATGCGTTCAGGCGTTAAATATGACACCTCGCCAGCATCAACCATTTCTTTCATCAAAATTAACGTTTCTGGCGCTATTTTAAATCCCAAATGGTGATAGCGAGCAGCAAAGCGAGCAATGCGTAATATCCTTAAAGGATCTTCCCGAAAAGCCAAAGATACATGACGTAGTATTTTATTATGGAGATCACTTACACCATTATAAGGATCGACAATATGCCCTTGCTCATCCATCGCTATCGCATTAATTGTTAAGTCGCGACGAATAAGATCTTGCTCTAACGTGATATTTGACCCAAAATCACAAATAAAACCAGTATAACCGTTACCTGACTTTCGTTCAGTACGCGCTAGTGCATATTCTTCTTTAGTAGTAGGATGTAAAAATACAGGAAAATCTTTACCAACTTGTTGGTAACCTAAAGCAAGGAGCTGATCGGGTGTTGCACCAACAACAACCCAATCATGATCGACTACAGGTAATCCTAATAATCTATCCCGAACACTGCCGCCGACAAGATAGATCTTTGACATTTAACGCATCCAACGATCTTTTCTACGGCGTGGCATAATTAATGGTAAAATTAAACCTAAAATTAAGCCTCCACCAGCAACGAGTCCGCCATAGGTGAACCAAGTGATAATCAGATCACGGCGTTTATCATCCACTTGATTGAGCATTGACTCAAGTTGACTATTTTGCTGCTTAAGTTTGTTTTCAAGCTCAGTATTTTTATTTTGTAAAGACTCAATTAAAGTGTTTGCATCTTGCAATTTTTGCACATATTGATTAGCAACATTTTGTTGGGACTGATCGGCATTATCAGCTTTACTTTTGTACTGGGCAAGTTCAGATTCGAGAGATGGCAGTCGCTCTTTGCAACTCGGTTGATCGTTAAGTTTACTTGTTTCAATCCATGCAACACTACCATTATTGACTTGAATTTTGGTATATTTACCATCGCTATTTTTTTCAAGTTCAATGACTTTTTCGCCCGCTTTTGCTGAATTTGAATAAGCATATTGTGCCCCCGGACCTCGACGCAAGTAAACATCAACATCATCGGTGATATATTTATCTACACCATAAGCGTTAAAAGCACAACTTAAAAAAGAAACGACAGCAATAATATTATGTTTTTTCATGATATTTAATCTATTCACCCAACATTGGTTCATAATAGCATAAAAAATGAATTTTTCGCATAATCATTTCATAATATATCTTACTTGAATGAAGTTAATAACCCTAAAAATGAAAACGATTACATTTTATGAGATCTTAATCACAAAACAAAAAATTAATAATATCCTTCTAATTAAATTATCATTACTGTATAAGAATTGTTTTAGTAATCAATTTTGGAGAAAACATGAATTACCATCTTGGAAATAATAACTTAGATATAATTTTACGCACGCAACCTTATGCTGAAATCTGTTATTTTGGAAAACGATTACAAAATTTAAATATCAATTCTATCGATATGCTTAACCCTGCCGTACCTAATTCACGCCTAGATATTGATGTTCCATTCACACTTTGTCCTGAAGAAGGGTTAGGTAACTTTAGTACACCCGGGCTTGAAGGACATCGGAATGGCAAAGATTGGTCTCCAGTATTTATCACTAAAGAAGTCAAAAAAAACAATAACAATATTACTATTATTAGTGAAGATGATATTGCCAAGCTTCGTTTAACTAGCCAACTCATTTTAGATGAAAGTGGTGTTTTGCAATGTCAAAATAGCCTAACCAATTTAGCAGAGCAGCCTTATCAAGTGAATCGTTTGTCAGTAACCTTACCTATACCTGAACGGGCGCAGGAATTAATGGCATTTAATGGTCGTTGGATTAAAGAATTTTTTCCACATCGTACTAAAATTGAACATTGCGGATACTTACAAGAGAATCGCCGAGGAAGAACTTCACATGAATATTTTCCTGGCATGATTGTCGGTACAAGTGGTTTTAAGGAACAAACAGGAGAAGTATGGGGTATCCATTTAGGTTGGAGCGGAAACCACCGCATACAGGTAGCCGTCAAAAGCAATGGAAAACGTTTTATTCAAGCCGAAGCACTTTACCTAGCAGGCGAAATATCTTTAGCTAAAGGAGAAACAGTAAGTACACCATGGTTATATGCAACCTATAGTGATCAAGGTTTAAATAAAATGAGTCAGCACTTTCATCAATTCTTACGAACCAATATTATTAAGTTTTCTGCTCATAAACCACGCCCTGTTCATCTTAATACTTGGGAAGGCATCTTTTTTGATCATAATCCCGATTATATTATGAAAATGGCAACACAAGCAGCTCAAATAGGTGTTGAACGTTTCATTATTGATGATGGCTGGTTTGGTCATCGCGATGATGACTATCAAGGCTTGGGCGATTGGTATCTTGATGAGCGCAAATATCCAAATGGTTTAGAACCAGTCATTAAACATGTTAAAGACCTTGGTATGGAATTTGGTATCTGGGTTGAACCTGAAATGATTAACAAAAACTCTAATCTATATCGTGCCCATCCTGACTGGCTATTAGAACTTCAAGGTTATCAACAACCTGAAGGTCGTCATCAATATGTACTAGACTTACAAAATCCAAATGTTTTTGACTATTTGCTCGAAAGATTAACCTGGTTACTTGGAAGTTACGACATAGACTACATAAAATGGGATATGAATAGAGAAATCGTACAAGCGGGTCATAATGGTCATCCGGCTATAGTTGGCCAAACTAAAGCTGTTTATCGGTTACTTGATATTTTGCAAAAAAAATTCCCGAATGTCGAAATTGAATCTTGCTCATCTGGCGGTGGTCGCATTGATTATGAAATATTAAAACGTACTCAACGTTTTTGGGCATCGGATTCCAACGATGCTTTAGATAGACAAATAATTCAACGCGGCATGAGTTATTTTTTCCCACCAGAAGTAATAGGAGCCCATATTGGTGGAGCGCTATGTCATACCACATATAGGCAAATTGATATGAATTTACGTGGTTTAACTGCACTATTTGGCCATATGGGGGTAGAACTCGATCCTGTAAAAGAATCACAACAAGAAAAACTATCATTTGCTAATTATATAAAATTACATAAACAATTACGTTCATTGCTCCATTCAGGCAATTTTATTCGGTTAGATGTTGATGATAATCAAGCCATGCAAAGTTATGGTGTGGTTAGCCAAGACCAAACCGAGGCCGCTTTTATAATTGCACAACTTATTTTACCGACTTATGCTTTGAGTGGTAATTTACGTTTAGCGGGTTTATTACCAGATAAAGATTATCACATTGAGATTCTTGACATGCCTAATAATATTGATCCTAAAGTGAATGGACATGTCATGAAAGCCCTACCTAATTGGATGGTAAAAAGCACAACGTTATCGGGCGATTGGTTAATGAATATTGGTTTACCCCTACCAGTACTAGATCCTGCAACTGCAATGCTAATCAAGATCACATCGGTATAAATTGTTTAGCAAAGAGGCTTAATTTTTTAGCAATTCAAGAGGGATTTCAACAGCACAAATCCCTCTTAATTAATATATTTAAACTGAATCGATTCGACAAACCAGAGAGCAATTGGCAAAAGCAAAATTTTCTCGTATTATAATGCGTTGGCTCATATATTCAGAGTATTACATACTGAATTCACTTAAAGATTTTAAGTACAGGATTTCTCCCAAACTGCGAGCCCTTTTGCTTGAATCATTGGTAATCTTACGAAACTCTATATGGACAAACATAAAGTATCAAATATGGATATAAATAATTAGTAGTAATCAATTAAAAGGTAGTTTTATGGCGACAATAAAAGATGTTGCACGATTAGCCAAAGTTTCAGTGGCAACAGTATCTCGTGTTATTAATAATGCAAACAATGTTAGCGAAAATACACGTGAAATTGTAAAAAAAGCTATGGAAAAATTAAATTACTATCCTGATGCCAATGCTCGCGCGTTATCCCAACAAAATTCAAATACCATAGGCATTGTTGTTGCCGATGTTTCCGACCCTTTTTTTGGTGAGATGGTAAGTACCGTTGACAAAGTAGCTCATCGAACAGGTAATTTTTTATTAATTGGAAATGGCTATCATCAACATGATCAAGAATATAATGCAATAACGCAACTTATCGAACATCGCTGTTCATCATTAGTTGTTCATGCTAAGGTTTTGCCCGACAGTATATTAAAAAAATTAATGCAGCAAGTGCCAGGAATGGTATTAATCAATCGCGTAGTGAGCGGCTTTGAAAAACGGTGTATTGCACTCGACGATCGTTATGGTTCCTATTTAGCGGTGAAGCATTTAATTCAACATGGCCATCTTAAAATTGGTTATTTATGTTCAAACCATGATATCTCGGATGCATCTGACCGTTTGCAAGGCTATAAAGATGCTTTAGCTGAATATAATATAGAACTTGATGAAAAACTTATAGCTTTTGCCTCACCTAACGAAGTCGGTGGCGAACAAGCTATGATGACATTACTCGAACGCAATCGTCAAATTACCGCTATAGCTTGTTATAATGACTCTATGGCCGCTGGTGCAATGTCAGTGTTATATGATAATGATATAAAAATTCCAACCGAGATTTCTATTATAGGTTTTGATGATTTACTTCTTGCTCGCTACTTGCACCCTAAATTAACAACTATCCGTTATCCATTACAAACGATGGCAGAACAAGCGGCTGAATTAGCATTAAAACTTGCTAAAGGTGAAGCGCCACCCGCTAATTTAGTTAATATATTTATACCTACGCTAACTAAACGTTATTCTGTCAATTTGATTAAATAACATGATTATTAACAACCAATAACATCTTAGTTTATCAACACTATCAAAAATAGAGGATAATCACCACTTATCTGAGCTTACTTAATGATTTTTGATGCATACTATTAGCTCAGATAATCGTATTGTATTATCCCTCTCGATTAAAAGATATTAGCTAAAACCAAACCTCTGTTTGTACCCCAAAACTAATTTGGTGATGCTTACCATTAAAATCAAACTTACTAATATCATTTTGCAATGATTCAATATATGAAACATAAAAACGAATATCAGGTCTAGAAGATAAAATACTTTGTCCGACTTTGAAAGAATGATAAAGCGTTGTTTTATAGCCTTCCTCAACGTAAGTTTTACTATTAGCTTTATTTTTCTGTCTAAAATAACCAAGCTCAACACCACTCTGGTTATAGGTATCCCATATATATGCAGGTCTTACCGCTGATTTAAAACTAGAAAAATTGGTATGAGCACGATGGAGATCATAAGAATAAACATCATTACCCGTAGTTAGTGCCAATGCATGGGCAACAATAACATTATCGGCTAAATAAGCTTCACCTTCAGAAACCAAGCGATAAGCTTTACCCCCAGTATGTTCACCAATATAATCATTATCAGCATTAGCTGCAAACTCTGGATTATTAGTATTGATGTTGGCTAATTGTGAAGCAACCGAATTTGTCGCTGCTTGTAGTGTAAACTGATTGAATCCAGCAAAAAATTCATTCTGACGTAATACAAAACTACCAAGCCATGCATTTTTGACTTCTACATTGCCTTGAATTTTGGATTTATTCGGTGCTGAATAACGTGCATTTATGCCAAACAGCGCATCTTTCCACAATGGAATGTTATGATAACGTAATTCGATTTCATTAAGATCAACGTCCTCTTTTTTATGCCTGGTAATCTGATTGCCATTTTCATCAACACCAACCACATCAGCTTTTTTACTTTTTACATTCACATCAGCTCGAACTAAAGCTAAATCAAGTACACCAATACCAACGGCAAGATTTTCAATCCCTACCCCACCACCAGCAGGTGTTTTTTGCGTTTTCCAGTCAAGCATCTGAATTTCGTTGTAAGGTAAAGAGTGCTTACCAATCCATAATGTTGCATCAGGGAAACGAGGCACAAATCCTTTAGTAGCTAAATAAATATCAGAGAATTGCATAATATTATCATCTTGGGTATTAAATAAACCCGCTGCCTTATTGGTTGCCACATTCCCATCAATCATGACAATAGCATCGACTCTACGCCCATCTTGATCATAAACTTTTTGTTTAAAAATAAGATCATACCAACCGCCATATTCATTACCGAATCGACCTAACGCACCTTCAGCATAGTTTTTAGGTTTACCATTATTCGATGTTGACCATCCACCACGGAAATAACCGTTATAAGAAAATCCAATTTCATCTTTAATATAATCTTTAAATTCAGATAGAGTAAAAGATTTTTTTGCAGAACCATCTTCGTCTGATGCTGAAGAAGTTTTAACATCATTAACTAACACAATTTGATTATCACTTACGCTATTATTGACATTAATTTGTGGTGAACTAGCCGATTTTTTAGAATTGGTGAGTGATGCTGTCTGATTTTTTAATTGTTTTTGTTGATTGTTAATAACGACTTGTTGTTTTTGAATATTATTATTTAATTGAGCAATTTGCTTTTTTGACTCAACAACTTGCTTTTTTAAATCCGCTGAGTCTTTACTGATCTCTAGTAACTTCTGTTCTAAAATTGTTATCCTTGCTTCTAACTCTTCTGACGTTGCAGCCATAACATTTGGCAAATAGCATAAACTTAACATCGTAATTAACGCAATTTGTTTTAGTTTGGCTATAACTTTTACAACCTTATTTGTTAAATATTTCATATTTACCTACTCATTATTTTATAAAACATAATGAAGCCTCGTAAATTCGAGGCAAAAAAAAAACCTAAAGAATAGCTATTTATGGCTATTCTTTAGGTTTTGCCCGTTACACAGCGGTAACAATCCTTTGAAGAATAATTATCGTTTTTTAATATAACAAATAAAAATAGTGATAAATAAATTAAATGTCTAAGCTGTGACCTATATCACAGTAATAGTTATCTATTTATATGCAAAAAGGGATGTAATCGAAAATCACAAATAAAAAAAATAAACCAATCTAGCCATTTATAAAAAAGATGTATTCGGTTACATAAATGTTATCTAGATCACTGTTTTAAATTACCCGTTACTTATAATTTATAACAATTAATGCTCATGTCATTAACTACAATAAATAAAAAATAGTGGTTAACGGAACAGTAAATGGAGAGTATATGACCCCTTCTTTCAATGAAATAATTAACCGCCATGATTGGAATAACTTATCTGTGTTAAGTATGAATAGACTCGATACACATGCTAAATTTCACAGTTGGCGAGATAAACAGAGCGCTAAAAACAATCTGAATTCAGACACCACTATGTCACTAAATGGCGATTGGTTTTTTAGCTATTACAATAGCCCAAATCAAGTACCAGAATCATGGTTAAAAAAAGAGTTAGACAAAACAACTATTCCTGTTCCGTCTAATTGGCAATTGCAGGGTTATGATAAACCGGTTTATACCAATATACGTTATCCTTTTCCTTATAATCCACCTTTTGTACCGGAACAAAATCCCACAGGCTGTTATTCTCGCTATGTCAATATCACTCAACAATGGCTGGCGCAAGGAAATACCAGAATTATATTCGATGGTGTCAGCTCAGCGTTTCACCTTTGGTGTAATGGTCAATGGGTTGGCTACTCTCAAGATAGTCGTATTGCGGCAGAATTTGATTTAACGCCTTTTTTAAAGACCGGTAAAAATCGCATTGCGGTATTAGTATTAAAGTGGTGCGATGGTAGTTATCTTGAAGATCAAGATATGTGGCGATTAAGTGGTATTTTTCGCCAAGTCTGGTTATTAAATAAACCGAAATCACATTTACGAGACATAAAAATTCACACCCAACTCGATGCACTTTATCAAAATGCCACGCTTTCACTACAGATTGATGTCAATCTTGATGACAACAAAGATTTATTCAATGTTGATATTGAATTATGGCAACAAAATAAATTAATAACTAAGCATTCTCAAAGCATTGGTACTGATGCTGTTGACGAAAAAGGCGGATATCACGATCGCTTAGACTGCCATATACCAGTCACCAGCCCCAAATTATGGAGCGCGGAAACGCCGAATCTTTATCGTGTGGTTATCAGTTTATACCATAAACAAACAGGGTTGATAGAATCAGAAGCCTACAATGTCGGTTTTCGGACAGTTGAAATCAAACATGGTCAGCTTTGCTTAAATGGTAAAGCTCTACTCATAAAAGGGACAAACCGACATGAATTCTATCCAGATATGGGGTATGCCGTCACTGAACAAGCGATGTTGCATGATATAAAACTCATCAAACAACACAACTTTAATGCAGTTAGATGTAGTCATTATCCTAATGATCCAAGATGGTATGAACTTTGTGACCAATATGGGCTGTATTTAGTGGATGAAGCCAATATTGAGTCGCATGGTATGTTTCCTATGTCCCGTTTATCGGATGATCCTCGTTGGTTTGCGGCGTATAGCGAACGCGTCACGCGCATGGTACAACGTGATCGAAATCATCCCTCAATTATAATCTGGTCATTAGGAAATGAATCTGGTCATGGTGCTAATCACGATGCACTTTATGCTTGGATTAAAAGCAATGATCCAACGCGACCTGTACAATACGAAGGGGGTGGTGCGAATACAGCTGCTACCGATATCATTTGCCCAATGTATGCACGTGTTGAGCAAGATCAACCGCATCCAACGGTACCTAAATGGGCAATAACAAAATGGATTTCAATGCCTGATGAACACAGGCCTCTTATTTTATGTGAATATGCGCATGCCATGGGTAATAGTTTAGGTGCGTTTTATAAGTATTGGCAAGCATTTAGGCAATACCCTCGTTTGCAAGGCGGATTTATTTGGGAATGGGCAGATCATGGTATTCGCTGTCAAACTCAAACGGGGGAAAGTTATTGGGCCTATGGCGGGGATTTTGGTGAAGCGTATCACGATAGACAATTTTGCTTAGATGGATTAGTGTTCCCCGACCGCAATGCTCATCCTAGTTTAATCGAAGCTAAGAAATTACAGGAACCTTATCAATTTAAGCTAATAAGTCAAAAACCATTAGTAATTGAGATAACCAGCGAGTATTTATTTTATCATACCAATCATGAGATTTTACAATGGGAGTTATTAGTCGAGGGTAAAAAACGAAAATACAGCAAAACCAAACTGGACATTAAAGCCAATAGCACAATAAAAATGGTTTTGTGTGATGATGTCGGTAATGATTTTAACTGTGAAGATTTGCATTTATCAGTCAAAATTATTCAAAGCAAAACCACGCCATGGTCTGCCGCTGGGCACCTAGTCGCATGGGAACAGTGGAAGTTAACCAACACTTTTATTCCATTACTGACTATTAATCAAGATAAAAGTTCGCTTAAGTTAATGGAAAATCAGGATAAATATGTCATAAATTATAAAAATCAACGTTGGCAATTGAATAAAAAAACGGGTCAATTAGAACAATGGTTTAAAGGAAACAAATCGTTATTAGCTTCAGCTTTTACCGATCAATTTATTCGTGCACCAATTGATAATGATATTGGTATTAGTAGTGGTCTTGACAATAACCCTTATGCTTGGGTTGAAAAATGGAAGTCAGCTGGTTACTACGACTTAACGCATCAATGCTTAGGCATTGAGGTGAGCCAATCAAGTAATAAAATTATCATCGAAGTTTTACATGGTTATTTTGTCGACAACCAAAAAGTGATTCAAAGCAGATGGCAACACCACTTCGATCAAGAAGGTAATTTAAATTTATCTATACAAGTTAATATTGCGAATAATATGCCACCACCTGCACGTATAGGGTTAACATTTCAATTAAAACAGGTACCAAAACAGGTAAAATGGTTAGGATTAGGTCCACACGAAAATTATCCAGATCGTAAAACATCGGCAATCTTTAGTGACTGGTGTTTACCTTTTTCCCAACTCTACACGCCTTATATTTTTCCTTGTGAAAATGGTTTACGTTGCGATGTAAAAAAATTACAACTCAATCAATTAACCGTTACGGGTCATCAATTTAAATTTAATATTAATCAATATGGTACAAAACAGTTAATGAAAACATCACATCGACATCTATTGCAACCAAAAGACAGCGCTTATGTCAGTATTGATGCATTTCATATGGGAATTGGTGGCGATGATTCTTGGACACCTAATGTCCATAAAGAATTTTTATTAACCGAAAAGTATTACAGTTATCAATTGGTTTTTAAATGTTCATAAAATTTAACTGTTACCAACCAATAAGTAATACAGCAGGTAGTAGTCGATACCTTCTGTATTTCGGTTTAGATAACAACATGCCAACAAAAAAATCTGCAAAATTTAACGCCAAAAAATAGCTCAAACCATCAAGTGCTAAGATTAACAGATTAAATATTGTACTTATTATCCCCGTCAAATAACTGATCAAGTTGCTCTATGAACTGTTTTGCTGGTTGGCAATAAAAAATCCCGTATTCGGGCATACCCCGTAAGAAAAGATAATACACCCCACCAAAATGGTCTTGATATTGATAATTGACTAAACGACTTTTTAAAAATCGATGTAATGCTAAACAATAGAGTTGATATTGTAATTCATAACGATGTTCACACATTACCTGCTCTAATGCGGGCTTTTGATAATAAGCAGCAGAATCACCTAACCAGTTCGATTTATAATCAACAATATAATATTTACCTTCAAATTCAAACACTAAATCAATAAACCCTTTCAACATACCTTGTACTGTTTCAAAATCTAATTCTGGGCATTGTTTAGATAAAGGGTCATATTGTTTACACAAAGAGTCCAATTGCAAGCTAGACACTGCTTGACGAATAGGTAAATAAAATTGAAGCTCGTGAATACATTTTCCACTTAATATTTGCGCTAATGTAAGCCCTTGCTGATTAATTTTTGTGCTAAGCACCTGTTGCATCCAATCTCTTACAACATCGATCCAGATTGCGTCTAAATTGAGTTTTTTTACCATTTCATCGCATAATTGAGCAACATTATTCCCTGCAACATTTTCCATCATTGTATGCATAAGCGTACCAACATAAGCTCCTTTTGGAAAATGATGAATATCATATAATTGCACTAACTGTTGCGCTTGATTATCTGATTGAGATTCATCCCAATCATCGAAGATGGCATAATTCAATATTGAACTACCATTATGCTTTTGAAGTTCAGTATAACTTGTCACACGCCAACAACTCGAAAGCTTTCGCTTAAATACACTTGCAAACAAGGTGCTATTTGATGTTTTTGGTGAAATATACTGTTCACCGACTATAGGTAATTCAACCTCAATTAAATTTGAAAATTTGGCTATCGATTTTAAATCATCATTTAAAAGATAATTAATCGCTGATTGATTTTTTTTCAAAGAAGCTAAACCAATACTACAATGATAAACAGAGCGAGTCATTGCCACGTACAGCAATCGTAAATCTTCTGCCAGATGTTCATCTTCAATTTGTTGTTTAATTTCATCAGTTAACGACCACGCATAGCTTGGCTGATAATCATTATGTTTATCGTGATAAAATTGGCTATTAGCAGGGCGATATTTAGCCGCAAATGGCAACCAAACTATTGGAAACTCTAACCCTTTAGATTTATGTATCGTGATAATTTTGACCAAATTTTCATCGCTTTCTAAACGTTGTTCATGATTGTCTAAATTCAAATCGGGATTGACTATTTGTTTAGTCAACCAACGAACTAAAGCCGGTAAACTATCTAACTCATCCGCGGCGGCTTGTAATAATTCCCCTAAATGCATGAAGTTAGTCAATATTCGTTCGCCATTCTGGCAAGCTAAAAGATTTTCGGCTAAGTGTCGCCGTTTCATCAAACGACGTAACATCACTAATACCCCATAGTGTTGCCAAATAATCTGATATTGTTTAAATTCCTCTACTAAATTTTCCCACTGATCTTGATCATCAATCAATTGCTCAAGTTCTGCCATGGTTTGACCTAATAACCTAGTCATTAGCGCTAAACGTAATGCTGCTTCATTTTCTGGCATGAGTACGGCTTGCAATACAGAAAGCACATCCTGTGCTTCGGTTGACGAAAATACGCTATTTCGATTGGATAAATAAACGCTTTTAACCCCATAAATCGCTAGTTTTTGTTGAATTATTTCAGCCTCTTGTCCGGTGCGCACTAAAATTGCAATATCGCTAGTTATCACAGGGCGTTTGCCATCTTTATCACAGATGAATATTGAACTATCCGTTAACCATGAAACAATTTCTTTAGCACAACAAATCGCCATATGTTCTTGATAATCTGTAATAGTTGTTATTGTTTCAGGTAATAGATAAGCCGTTAAGGCATTTGCCTCTTGATCATTGATTATCAACGTTTTTTGATTATTTCTTGTTGCACTTTCCATAGGTAAAAAGGGAATGCGATCAAAAATAAAAGGATGTTGACGATTAGCGAATAACTGATTTACAGCCTTTACCATTTCAGAAGAAGATCGGTGATTAACATACATGGTAAAATTATTTTCGCCTGCCGACTGTTTTGCTTTTAAATACGTAAATATATCAGCGCCACGAAAGCTATAAATTGCTTGTTTGGGATCACCAATAAACAATAAACCTGTATCTACTCGCTGCTTATTATAAATACGATCAAATATTTGATATTGTGCGGGATCGGTATCTTGAAATTCATCGATTAAAGCAACACAATATTTTTTTGCAATACTTTGTGCTAATCGATGACCATTTTTGGTCTGCAAGGCCCGATTAAGTTGCCAAATTAGATCGTTAAAACTCATCTCGGCACGTTTAATCTTCTGATAATAAATGCCTTTTTGTATAATTTTAACAATATGCATCAAAATTTCGTTGCGTAAATCAAGTTGGCTTGTATAAAGTTGTGCTATTTGCTCAAAAACTAAATGTCGTGGAGCCGTCTTATCGGTTTTGGTTTTTTCAATTAATACCGCTTGACTAAACTTTTCCAGTTCAGCGGGTAACTTAAACGTCGTTGTCGGTGTTTGGCACCAAGCCGAAACTTTGGCAATCCAATTAGGTAAATAACGATTACTATAAGATTGTTTACTGACGCCTGACTGAATAATGATATCGGTTAATTCATTTACTGATTCTAACCAAGCCTGTTTTAACATTTCGATTTTGTAAAAATTACGCTGATAAAAATCATTAATAATATTCACAAGATCGATATTATCATCTGTGTTTTGGCTAAAATCAAAACTCAAATAAGGTTTAATACTTGCTAATAAGGCATCTGGATCTTGCCAAGTTGCAAAAACTATCTGAGCAAGTGGTTTATTTAAGGGAATAAAATAATGACGCCAAAAATCTTGGGTAACTTGTAAGTGTAATTGCTGCTCATCAGTAATTAATTTTTGTTCAAAAAGTACACCCGATTCAAATGCATGACTAGTCAATATTCGCTGACAAAAACTATGGATGGTATAAATAGCCGCATCATCCATTGATTGTTGGGCTTCAGTGAGTTTTTGAATCGCAGCTTGACGGTCATCAATTAATTCAATCAATTTTTGATATATCGGATCTGAATGGTTACCTTGCAGTAATCCTGTTCTTAGTTCTTGTATAGTTGCTCTAATGCGTGAACGCAGCTCTTGCGTTGCCGCTTTAGTAAAGGTGACAACTAAAATTTGATTAATACTCAGTGGGTTAGGATAACTGTTTTTGCCTATGCCTAATAACAATCGCAAATAGATAAAGGCAAGTGAATAGGTTTTACCTGTTCCGGCCGAGGCTTCAATTAAGGTACGTCCGGTTAACGGTAAATCAAAAAGATTAAGTTTTTTTACTCCGCTTGATGAAACCATTCAAGATTTCCTGCGGTGCCAATTGAGTAGTTAATACATGCAATTGCAGCTGTTGGAAACATCGGTGGCGAAATATGAGGGCAAAGCTCATTGACTAAATAGCCGACTAATGGAAGGTGTGAAACTATAATCACTTGCTTAACATCTTGGGATATAAGGGTCATTAAAAAATCAGCAATTGAAGCAGCACTTCCACCTGGAACCAAAAGCTTTTCTGTTTTTACTTTTGAAATAGAAATATAAGAGGATAGTTGAGCAAACGTTTGCTCTGCTCGTAAATATGGACTCACTAAACCTAAGTCAAATTTAAAATGTTGCTGTTGAAGCCATTGACCGGCTTGATTCGCTTGTTCAATGCCATAAGCAGTAAGTGGTCGACTTGCATCAGATGAAGCAGAAAATCCTGCTTCACCATGTCTCATAATACAAATTTTCATTAATGACAATTAACGTAATTTTAATTGAAAAATTAAGCACTCAGCGCCACAACAAAAAGTAAACTTAGCAGTTAATTTAAAACCATCTGCAACTTTGTCGATACTGCTATTAATTTCACAGGGTTCAGTTGCAGCATCTTTTGCAGCTTGTGTTAATGATACTAATTTAGCTTGAGCTTCTGATTCTGACGCAAAAACGTGTTCGTATTCTGCTGTGCAATCCTCATTATCGATAATTGTTCCAACATCAACACAACAACATGCTGGTGTTTCATTTGCTTTACATTTATTTAGTGAATCTGTCATCCTGTACCTCTATTAATCATTTAGTTTTGACATAGTATACTCTCAATCAAACTTAAGGGCAAAGTTCTAACATTTTTTTAACAACCTAATAACTGACATAAAAAAACGTTTTTTATCAATCAAAAATAGAAGTTTTTTAAAAATAACCTTTGTAAGTCACGGTTATTTCTCAAGAATAATTATTGTCTTAGCGTTTTCTTTTTGTAGTATATAATATTTGCAGTATTTATTTGTATTGGTGTTTTTTATGCAACAACGTAGTAACGTCCAGAAAATGGCAATTTTAGTCGCCGCAACATTTTTTATGGAAAATTTAGACGCGACAGTTATTACTACCGCTATTCCTAATATCGCAAAATCATTTTCAGTTAATCCTCAAGATATCTCAGTTGGAATTAGTGCCTATATGTTAGCCCTTACCATAGGTTTACCTGCAAGTGGTTGGCTGGCTAATCGTTTTACTGCACATCGAATTTTTTCAATCTCGATTGTTTTGTTTATGTTAGCATCTTTACTCTGTGCACTCTCAACTAATCTAACCATGTTTACGCTGGCAAGATTATGCCAAGGATTAGCAGGATCGTTAATGGTCCCTGTTGGCCGCACGGTGGTACTTAGCCGGACTGAAAAACAAAATTTAGTCAATACTATATCAATACTGGTCTGGCCAGGATTAATCGCTCCGGTCATGGGACCTGTGATTGGTGGATTTTTCGCGCAATATCTAACATGGCATTGGATTTTCGTTTTAAATATTCCACTTGGATTTATTGCCCTTTTTTATGCATTCAAACTTCTACCAAAAGAACTACCGCAAATACGCGCATTTGATGGCATTGGTTTTATTTTGTGTGGATCAGGTTTATTGCTCTTTGTTTATGGACTTGAAATGATTTCACATTCACAAAAGAGTATAGGAATAAGCCTTTCAATCGTTTTACTTGGCTGCATAATGTTAACAATGGCATGTTATCACTTAACTCACAGCACACATCCACTGATTAGCTTACAGGCGTTTTCTAAACGTACATTTAGAACCATGTTTTTTGGGGGATCCTTAATCCGAATCGCCTTAAGCAGTGCCCCATTTCTTTTACCTTTGATGTTTCAAGTTGGATTTGGATACTCACCATTAACAGCAGGTGCTTTATTGCTGGTGCTATTTGTTGGTAATATTCTTTTTAAATTGATCAATACACCGTTAATTGAACGATTCGGTTTTCGAAATATACTGATTATTAACGGAATAGTGTTATCAGCGAGTTTTATTTTATGTGCATTTTTTACAGAACAAACCTCGATTATTACTATGATTATCGTTCTTTTTCTATCAGGAGGAGCACGATCAATCCAATTTACTACCTTAAATACACTAGGTTTTTCTGAAATCGAAAAAAGTGAAGTTCAAAGTGCCAATATTTTATCTACTTTAGCACAGCAACTTAATAATGTTCTTGGCATTGTACTAGGGGCATTATTCTTATTTATTGCATCTTGTTACCATGATCATAATAAAACAATGTTAAGTGTTGAAGACTTTCAATTTGCTTTATTGATGGTTGCAGGGCTGACAATCATTGCTATGATTGATTTTATTACACTACCTAAAAATGCTGGTGATAATGTGCGAGGAATAAAATAACGAAGAAAAGCCTCTGCCTTAAGGCAGAGGTTAAATTAATTAAAATTTTGGTGCTGACGAGCGACCTCGTTTTTTCGAAAATCCTTTATCATTCGACTCAGATTTACTACTTCTACGTCCACCACGTCTATTATCAGATGAAGCATTACTCACTAAGCTCATTTTCATCGGTTGATTAAGCACTCTTACCTTTTCGAAGTGTTTAAGAATGTCTTGAGGCATACCTTTAGGTAATTCAACAGTTGAATAAGTTTCGTAAAGTTTGATATTACCAATATAACGACTACTTATATCAGCTTCATTAGCAATGGCACCAACAATATGTCGAACTTCAACACCATTCTCTTTACCAATCTCGATTCGATACATGTCCATATCGCCAACATCACGACGTTCTCGACGTTTTGGTGTTTCACGATTATCACCACGCAAACGGCGCTCACCACTGCGATTATCACGATCGCGACTATCACGAGATGGTTTCATCACTGGATCTGGTGGTAATATTAACGGGCGCTCGCCCTGAGCCATTTTTAAAATCGCAGTAGCGATCGTTTCTAAATCTGTATCACAGCTTGCTTGAATTTGTGATAAGAGTGCTTGATATTGGTTAAGATCAGCACTTTCTAACTGTTTTTGTACTTGCTCAGTAAATTTTGCTAAACGACGTTTTTCAATCAATTCTTTTGAAGGTAATGCGACTTCTGGTATTGATTTTTTAATGGTTTGTTCAATGTTTTTAAGCAAACGACGCTCACGGCTATCGACAAATAAAATCGCGCGTCCAGCTCGACCTGCGCGACCGGTTCGCCCTATTCGATGAACATAAGATTCAGAATCAAGTGTAATATCATAGTTGATGACTAAGCTAATACGTTCAACATCTAAACCACGTGCTGCAACATCGGTTGCAATTAAAATATCTAATCGACCATTACGTAAACGATCAAGAGTTTGCTCTCGTAATTGCTGCGTCATGTCACCATTTAATGCTGCGCAGCTATAACCATGTTTTTCAAGAACGTCGGCAACATCTAACGTGGCGCTTTTGGTTCTAACAAAGATAATCGCAGCATCAAAATCTTCAGCTTCTAAAAAACGAATAATGGCTTCGTTTTTACGCATACCTCTGACTAACCAATAACTCTGATCAATATCAGGTGCGGTTTGATTGGTTCCTTTAATTTGCACTTCTTTAGGGTTTTGCATAAACCGTTTAGTAATGCGACGAATAGGTGCTGGCATTGTTGCTGAAAATAGTGCTGTTTGATGATTTTCAGGAATCGTTGCCATGATACTTTCAACATCATCAATAAAGCCCATTCTTAACATTTCGTCAGCTTCATCAAGAACTAAACCTTTAAGATTAGACAGATCTAATGTTTTACGGTTTAAGTGATCCAGTAATCGCCCCGGTGTTCCGACTACAATTTGCGGACCTTGTTTTAAAGCGCGTAATTGTACATCGTAACGTTGTCCACCATATAATGCTAAAACTTTTATGCCTTTCATATATTTTGCATATTCAGCACATGCATCGGCAACTTGAATAGCCAACTCTCGTGTTGGTGCTAAAACCAACAGTTGTGGTGCTTTTAAATTAGCATCTATATTCATTAAAAATGGGATAGAAAAAGCAGCAGTTTTACCACTGCCAGTTTGTGCCATTCCTAATACATCGTTACCTGCTAACAATAAAGGAATACATTCAGCTTGAATCGGTGATGGTTTGCTAAAACCAAGATCATTTAATGCATTAAGGATATCCTCGGATAAACCAAGGTCAATAAAAGAAACTTCTTTTGTCATGTAAACTCGCTTATAAATTTTATTATATCTAAACAGGTTATTTGCACTGTTAATAATATTAAGCACAACTTAATATCGGCAATGTGCCATGGCTAATTTAATAAAACCAAGAATAGATAAATTTATGCCAGCTCACTAAATTGAAAATTTACAACTCACCCCAATAACTAACTGCCAATATTAATACTATCGATAATTACTCAGCAAAATTTAACGATGATTAGCGTTTTATCATAAAATAGATAAAGCAAAATAATCAAATCATTAAAATTCAGGAGTATATTATTGGCAAATCAGAACTACGCTATAACAATATTTTCACTTTTAAACTGGCATGACCCTTGTTACTTTTCTTTTTCTTCAAGTAACTTCATTTCGTAGAGTGCCTGTTGATGTTCAACAAAGTTATAAATATTATTAGCTAAAGCATATTTAAATAACATTTTGGCACGCTCATTATCACCTTTACTTTGATAATATTTACCTAAGTAAAAGTAGGCTTCACATAGGCGCTCAGCTAATTGCCGATTACTTTCTACACCTTGTTGAAGATTTTGCATCAATTTAGATTCATTAATTTTACCTAAATAAAATGCAACAATATCGCTACTATAAATCGTTTTATCATTAAGCAGATCATAACGTTTTTGTAGCTCATGCTGTGCAACTTTATTATCGATTTCTTTTTCGATCAGATAAAGCCACAAAATTCGAATGGGTTCATTCACATCATATTGATAAAATTGCAACGCATCACGATCTGCTGATTGATAATGCCCAGTACGGTACAACGTAATTGCACGATTTAAGTAGGCATACGCATAAGCAGGATCAAGCTCTAAGGTAGTATTAAACGATGCTAAAGCCGAATCGAAGTCACCATCGCGAAGTGCATAATTACCTAAAAAATTATACAAATCTGGAATTTCAGGATTAAAGCTTAGCAAATGTGTAAAATCACTGTATGCAAAAGCTTTAAAACCTAATGAATCGTAGACAATACCTCGCTCAAAAATGAGCTGCATACGTGTAATGGTATCAATATCATTTTGTGATAACTGCTGACTGAGCTGAGCAATTTTCAATTCATCCTCGTAAGAAACTTGCTCAGGAACAGCCAGTACAGGTAAAGAGTTAGAACAACCTGATAAAAGAATAACAGCTAGCAAAAAGCAGATAATTCTCAGGTTGAATAGTCTCATTTTAACTCCTAGTGAATGACATTTTATTCAGTAATTGGTGCGACATCAGCAGCAGGCTCAACAGCATCTTTCATGCTTAAACGAATTCTACCCTGCCGATCTATTTCTAATACTTTAACATTCACTTCTTGTCCAACTTTCAAGTAATCAGAAACTTTCTCAACGCGATGATCAGCAATTTGAGAAACATGCACAAGACCTTCTTTACCACCAATGATTGATACAAAAGCACCAAAATCAACAATTCGTGTCACTTTACCGGTATAAATTTTACCCAACTCAACATCAGCAACTAAATTATTGATACGATTCATTGCATCTTTAGCTTTATTACCATCAGATGCCGCAATTTTTACTGTACCATCATCAGTGATTTCAATCGTAGTACCCGTTTCTTCCGTTAAGGCTCGAATCGTTGCCCCACCTTTACCAATAATATCGCGAATTTTATCTGGATTGACATTCATAGTATAAATGCGAGGCGCAAATTCAGAGATCTCTTGACGAGGTTTATTAATTGCTTGCTCCATCACACCTAAGATATGTAAACGTGCACCTTTAGCTTGATTAAGGGCAATTTGCATAATTTCTTTAGTAATACCCTCAATTTTGATATCCATTTGCAGCGCACTTACACCTTCACGTGTACCGGCTACTTTAAAATCCATATCGCCAAGGTGATCTTCATCACCCAAAATATCAGATAGAACAACAAAATTATCGCCTTCTTTCACAAGTCCCATCGCAATACCAGCAACAGAAGATTTAATTGGCACACCAGCATCCATTAATGCAAGTGAAGCACCGCACACAGAAGCCATTGAAGATGAACCATTAGATTCAGTAATTTCAGACACTACGCGCACAGTATATGGAAACTCTTCTTTGCTTGGCATTACAGCTGCAACACCACGCTTAGCTAAGCGCCCATGACCAATTTCACGACGTTTTGGTGAACCGACCATACCTGTTTCACCAACTGAATATGGTGGGAAGTTATAATGAAGTAAGAAACGTTCTGTATATTCACCTGTTAACTCATCAATAATTTGTGCATCGCGCTCTGTTCCTAGTGTTGCAGTAACCAGTGCTTGCGTTTCACCACGCGTAAACAATGCACTACCATGCGTTCTTGGTAACACATTAGTACGAATATCTAGCGCACGGATCATATCTTTTTCACGACCATCAATGCGCGGTTCACCAGCAATAACACGTTGGCGAACAATTTGACTTTCTAATTCAACAATAATGTTAATGACTTGATTTTCATCGAGTTCTTCATCTTGTGCTTTTAACGTTGCTAACACATCGTCTTTAATGAGATCAATTTGTGCATAACGTGCTTGCTTTTCAGTAATTCGATAAGCTTCACCTAAACGATCTTTAGCCAATTCGGCAACAGCATTATATAAAGCTTCGTTCTTAGCTGGCGCAACCCAATCCCATTTTTCACAATTTGCTTTAGCAACAAATTCATTAATATTATCAATGACAACTTGTTGTTGATCATGGCCAAATACCACAGCTGCTAGCATCTGATCTTCTGAAAGCAGATCCGCCTCAGACTCAACCATTAATACTGCACTTTTTGTCCCAGCTACTACTAAGTCTAAACGGCTATGTGCCAGTTCTTTAACTGATGGATTAAGAACAAACTCATCATTAATAAAACCAACTCGAGCGGCGCCAATAGGACCATGAAACGGTACACCAGATAAACAAAGGGCAGCTGAAGCACCAATCATCGCAACTAAATCAGGACTCACGTCAGGATTTACAGAAACAACTGTTGCGATAATTTGAATTTCGTTAACAAATCCTTCTGGAAATAGTGGACGAAGTGGTCGGTCAATTAAACGAGCAATTAACGTTTCGCCTTCGCTAGGACGACCTTCACGTTTAAAAAAGCCTCCAGGAATACGACCGGCTGCATAACTACGTTCTTGATAATTTACGGTTAAAGGAAAGAAGTCTTGACCTTCTTTCACTTTTTTATCAGCAACAACGGTGACAAAAACAGCCGTATCATCCATATTAACCATTACCGCAGCTGTTGCTTGTCGAGCCATTATACCCGTTTCTAAAGTTACGGTATGACGACCATATTGAAATTTTTGATGTGTCGGATTAAACAAAACAATTTCCTCTTGTATTTTGTGTGTTGAAGTTTGAATTTGAACAAAAAGTAACATAACACGAATTAGGCTACTCACTTCAACAGTGTGGGGATATCAAACAAAAGATTATTTCACTGTCACGACTAATGACAAATCTATAAACTATAGAGCTCTCATTAGTCGCGCGAAACATGAGATACAATCTTTTATTTTTCCGAGCTCGATATTATATCAGAGTCCTAATTTTTCACAACGAAAAAGAGGCCTAAGCCTCTTTCCAAGTAGATAAGTTATTAGCGACGTAAGCCTAATTTTTGAATTAGTTGGTTGTAACGTTCGATATCTTTACGACGTAAATAATCTAATAATTTACGACGGCTAGAAACCATACGTAATAAACCACGACGGCTATGGTGATCTTTTTTATGCGCTGAAAAATGACCTTGTAAGTCATTAATACGTGCAGTTAAAAGAGCAACTTGAACTTCAGTTGAACCTGTGTCATTAGTACCACGACCATATTCGGCAACAATTTTCGCTTTCGCTTCTACAGTTAGAGACATAATAAACCTCTTAAAATTAATATTAATGATGGAATGTCCGATCTCTAATTCAGACATACCTCGATATTCATATAAACATTATATGAATTGTGCGCAATTATACTCAAATTTATTAAAATAGCAATTTGAATTATGGTCATTATTGCCTGCTACTTAAGCTTAAAACCATATTCTTCTTGTATCAGTTTTTTTAGTGCTTCTATATAGTTTTGTGCCGACATACTCAATTGCACTTTTTGAGAGGTAATCCAACCGATTAATATTTTTTCATTAACACTCAGTGGAATTGATAAAATATCAGAACCATTCAAATCGGTACTTAAAACCCCAGTGCTAATTGTGTAACCATTTAATCCATGTAATAAATTAAATAACGTTGCCCTATCACTCACATGAATGCTTTTTTTATGATAGACCGTACTTAAAATCTCTTCAGAAAAATAAAACGAATTATATTCACCTTGCTCAAATGATAAATACGGATAATCTTCCAGATCATGTAAGGTTAACGATTTCATCGCAGCTAAAGGATGATGGGTACTAATAAACACATGTGGATCGGCTTCAAACAAAGGATTAAATGTTAAACGATGCTCTTTAAGTAACCGCAATATGACTTTTTGATTAAAATCAGTTAAATAGAGTATACCCACTTCACTACGTAAATTAGCCACATCGGTAATAATGTCGTAAGTTCGCGTTTCACGTAAGGTAAATTCATATTCGTCAGTATGATTCTTCTTGATTAAATTAACAAAGGCATTCACAGCAAACGCATAGTGCTGGGTCGAAATGCTACATAGTTGCTTTGAGGGCGCCTTTTTAGCATAGTGCTGTTCTAATAACTCAGCTTGATCCAATACTTGTTTGGCATACCCCAAAAACTCTACTCCATCGGTTGATAAAGATACTCCCTTTGAAGTGCGTACAAAAATTTCAATGCCAAATTCGGCCTCTAACTCTTTAACCGCTGTCGACAAGCTAGGTTGGGTAATATATAAATTTTTAGCCGCTTCATTGATGGAGCCTGATCGAGCTATTTCTAAAATATAGCGTAATTGTTGTAATTTCATAACGTGAATTGATAAAGTTTTTTCAGCAAATCATTTGCCTTGATATAATTAAGAATATAACAGATATTAATGATTATAAGATAGACAAACTTAAAAAAATTAAATCAGATAATAATTAGTCCATTTTTATCTAAAACATTTTTTAAACATTATCCAACTAATGAAAAACACGCAATAAATTTCCTACCTTTGATTTTTTCATCCACATAATGCACATAGCAGGCTTTTGCAACTCATCATTCACTTTTTAATTAAAAAAGTATTAGCTAACACCGCGTATTTTATATTAAGAATATCGGTATCAATAGTAAACATTATGCTTGTGTTTATGGATTTTCGATTAAATCATTGTCTAAAATCAGTCTATCTTGCCAGTTACCTTTATAACTGCCGCCATGATAACAAATCATCTCATCAATATCATAATTCATCAGATTTTTTATAGAACTTTGGGCTTGAGCCAAATCATAAGCAAACTCTGGAAAAGGTATAACTAATTTATCAATAACCAAAACGAGTGCATCACCCGCTATCAGGGTTTTATTTTCCTTGATATATAACGATATGTGACCTTGGGTATGCCCAGGCGTAAAAATAACCTCTACCCCTTCACCAATAGGTAAAACTTGATGGTTGAGCAAAATATCATCTACCTTAACACCTTCTATATTTTCTAATATTTTATGAAAAATCAGTGCTTGTTGCTTATCATTATCCGACAAGAAAGGATATCTTTTTTCTGCTTGCTCTAAACGCAATGGTTTTTTATGCTTTTCTATATAGGCTTTTTCTATACTTGATGACAATATTTGAATATGAGGAAATCTTTTCTTAAATTCTGCTAACGAACCTATATGATCGAAATCATGATGCGTAATGATAATATGAGATAACTTATTTAAATCAAGATCACTCTTTTTTGCTGCTGCTTCAAATAACTCAAACTGACAAGGATACCCCGCATCAATTAAGATCATATGACTATCATCTTGTATAATGACAGGATTAATTATCTGCTCAATACCGTTATATTCAAATTTTATAGCAAGTACAATTATTTTCATTTTATGCTCACCTTACTCGATACTTATGTCCGTAAGTTAATTAGCCTGTATTGGTATTATTGAACCACGCTATGTATCACTATCCCTTACTGACAATATAACATATGGTTAATCAATTAACTGTTGATTTTTATCATTCATATACCTTCTACATTTTAGCAATACTTAACAAACAGACAAAAATTTTACCTTCATTGTTAATAAAGCTTAATCTTTCTTGTTTTTATAAATTGTAAAAATAAGCTGTGGTAAAGGTATTCAATAATCAGTCTAAACAGATTTTTTGAGCAGAAATTTTGCTATATGGAGTTTAACAAGATTAAGTTGTCTGAATACAAAAAAAGACTATATGCCTCGAATGTTAAAGGCCTATGTATTAATTGTGTGTTGCTTAAAGCACATCAAAATATCTATTTATGTGTGGTTATTAGCTGAAACAAGCTTGGTGATAGTTGATATAAAGTTGGAATAAAGGCACATAATGACAATTTCATAGTTAACTCATTTATCTTAATGAAATACGTTAAGGCATTTTTATAGCTTTAACTAAAGACTTCCTGAGGATAGGCTATTAAAATGTAAAAATCTACCTCGCCAAATTTTTGCTTTCTTTAACTACCTACACGGTATTGAGCTTTTTTAATCGATCTTGCCATTTTTCGGCGTATTTCTAAACTACCTACACGGTATTGAGCAATAAACAACTGTGCTAGCTAATAGTCTGTTTTTTCTAAACTACCTACACGGTATTGAGCTTTGTATTTTTACTATTTTTATTACGCTTGTTTTTCTAAACTACCTACACGGTATTGAGCTCATTAATGATTTCGATGACATCATCGATGTTTTTCTAAACTACCTACACGGTATTGAGCCAGTATCCCGTATCGCTCGAATTCATCATTACTTTCTAAACTACCTACACGGTATTGAGCTAGAACAGCACATACTATAATCGCCTTTGGCATAAAGGTAAATATTGTTTTATTACTTAAAAACCCTTTTTTTCTACTGTTTTGTAACGCTCTGATTTTATTGATCTTTAAATTCAGCGAAAAAAAAGGGTAAAAACGATGAGGTAATTATTGATAATGTTTAAATGATATTGACTTGAAACAGTCTGTTTGAAATCTAATGCGATCAAATTATAATTGATAATTACTCTGCTCGATAATTTATTTAACAATGTTAAAAATACCTCAATTACTTTTTATTTAAAACAGTAACAACAATCGTTGATAAACGAACCTATACTTTAAATCGTAACGTTAAGGAAGTGTGTCAAATATTCTTGTTAGCTTTGGGGCGATAACCATGGCAGCATATTATTACCATTACATTGAAACAGTGCATTAAGTATATTTAGATCGTTTACTGCAAAAGTATTGAAAATGTAAAAATCGTTCTATTAGTTTAGCTTAAATATATCTATGTTATTACGATTAAAATTCTGAATCTTTAGTGTTCCACGCTTTATTAGCTAAATATATTAAAACAAAATTTATCAGCAATGACGGTTATCTAACAATCAAAACCAAAATCTAATCATCAGAAGAAATTCTCATAAATCAGCTTAATGCTCATAACTGTAGAAACAATAATTAACATTGGTCTTATTAATTTTCTTCCTTTCGCAATAACCATTTTAGCGCCTAATCTTGCGCCGATGAATTGTCCGACTAACATGACTAAACCTATCGACCAGACCACTTGTCCGCCCATAATAAAAAATAACAATCCCGCTAAGTTTGAGGTAAAGTTTAGGACTTTGGTATGAGCAGTTGCTTTTGTCAGATTAAACCCTGCAAGGGTAATATAGGCTAAAGCATAGAAGGAACCGGCACCGGGTCCAAAAAAGCCGTCATAAAAACCAATTGCTAACGCCGGAATAAGGGCAAATTGTAGGGTGGTCAGGCGGCTTTTGCGGTCTTGTTCTCCGATTGTTGGTGAGAGTAGGAAATATAACCCAACACTGATCGTTAATATCGGTAATAATAGTCTTAGAAAATCGGCTTGTATATGCATCACCGAAACAGTACCAACTGCGGAGCCGATAAAGGCGAAGATAATTGCGATTTTTTGTTCTCTAAGATTAACCATGCGCTCACGGATAAAGTAGAGACTAGCCGAGAATGATCCACCACAACTTTGTAACTTATTAGTCGCTAAGGCACTAGCCGGCGGTAAACCGACTGCCAATAGTGCCGGCACGGTAAGTAACCCTCCTCCACCGGCAATTGAGTCGATAAATCCCGCTAAAACTGCTATGGCAAATAGCAGAATAAGAAGTTCGTAATTCATCGCGGATTCACATCACTGCATTGAGCACGATAACGAAGGTAGTGATCCATTAAAACAATAGCAACCATTGCTTCAGCGATGGGAACTGCTCTTATACCCACGCATGGATCATGCCGACCATGCGTCGATACTTCAACGGCTTCACCTTGTACATTAATCGATCGACCTGCAATTTCAATGCTTGGGGTAGGTTTTAAGGCAATGTTGGCTAAAATGGTTTGTCCTGAGCTGATACCGCCTAAGATGCCACCAGCGTGGTTGGATAAAAAACCTTCTGGACTAATCTCGTCGCGATTTTCGCTACCACGTTTAGTAATAACGGCAAAGCCATCACCTATTTCGACCCCTTTAACTGCATTAATACTCATTAATGCATGGGCCAATTCAGCATCTAACTTATCAAAAACTGGTTCACCCAGCCCAACAGGTACATTTTCAGCGACAACAGTGACTTTCGCACCAATTGAATCACCCTCTTTTTTTAATTTTCTTAATAATTCATCAAGTTGCTCAAGTTTACTTTCATCAGCACAAAAAAAGGAATTTTGTTCAACTTGTTGCCAATCTCTTAATTGACATTCAATATCACCCATTTGAGCTAAATAACCACGAATAGTAATGCCGAGTTTTTCGTTTAAATATTTTTTAGCTATAGCACCTGCCGCAACACGCATTGCTGTTTCGCGCGCCGATGATCGACCGCCACCTCGGTAATCACGTATGCCATATTTTTTTTGGTAGGTGTAGTCAGCATGACTAGGGCGAAAGATATCTTTAATTTTGCTATAATCTTGTGAACGTTGATCGGTATTTTCAATCATCAAACCGATACTGGTGCCGGTTGTGACACCATCAAAAACACCTGATAATATTTTAACTTGATCTGCTTCGCGGCGCTGCGTAGTATAACGAGAAGAACCAGGACGGCGTCGATCGAGATCGTGCTGCATATCGGATTCAGTTAAAGCAAGTCCCGGTGGTACACCATCTACAACACATCCTAATGCTATGCCATGTGATTCGCCAAAAGTGGTGACTTTAAATAACTTACCGATCGAGTTTCCAGACATAAATTTTATTTCCAATGATTAATAACACATTATTTAAAATAGTGGTGAAATTCTATTAAGGTTTGACACGATATTGAAAATACACCAAGTCCACCATGTTCAAACGTTATCCAATTGAATGGAATATCAGGATATTGTTCTTGCAAACTGATCCAACTATTTCCTACTTCACATATTAAAACACCATTTGGTGTTAGATAATTGACGGAATCACGTAAAATTCTTTTCACAAGATCTAAGCCATCAACGCCCGCTTCTAATGCCAATTTAGGTTCATATAAAAACTCATCAGGGAGATCACGCATGTCTTCGTCATCAACATAAGGAGGATTTGAAACAATAACATCATATTTTTTAACCGGCAGATTATCGAATAAATCCGATAATATCGGCGTTACTTGAAATTGCATTTCATGTAATTCAATATTCGTTTGCGCAACATCTAACGCCTCTAATGATATGTCAGAAATATCAACTTGCGCATCAGGAAATGCATATGCACAGGCAATACCAATACAACCACTGCCTGTGCACATATCTAATATTAATTTTGGCTCAGTTGTTAACAAGTTGGAAAAGTGATTATCAATTAATTCACCAATTGGTGAGCGCGGTATTAACACCCGTTCATCAACATAAAATTGGTGACCACAAAACCAAGCTTGATTGGTTAAATAAGGCGTTGGAACCCGATCTTCAATGCGTTTTTGAATCAGATCCAGTAACTGTTGTTTTTCAGACTCAGTAAGACTGCTGGCATAAAATTCTGGCGGAATAAATAATGATAAACCTAATGTTGTTAAAATAAGCTGCTTGGCTTCATCAATCGGGTTATCAGTTCCATGACCTAAATAGATATCAGACTGGCTAAATTGGGAGGTTGTCCAGCGTATAACGTCCTGAACAGTGCGTAAGTTTTCCATAATGGCTCCAAATATTCTAGGAGGAGGAAGGTTCTACTCGTCACTTTCGGTCTTGTTAACGTGAATGCAAATTGTCAAAGTAACATTGAAAGTCACTCCTGACAGTTAAAACCTGACGGCTTTTATCCTTCAATGACTAAATAATAAAAATTTGTGGCGGTGAGGAAGGGATTCGAACCCTTGATACGTTGCCGTATACACACTTTCCAGGCGTGCTCCTTCAACCACTCGGACACCTCACCAAAATTTCTCAACCCGCTAATTAAAGCAGGTTGCATACTATAATGATCACAAGCTAATTAATCAAGCTTTTTAATTCATTACAACAATAGTACCAAATGCGGCTAAAACAACTAGTATAGCGACAACAGTTACTAAAGCAAATTTCAAATTTGTACACATGTTTATTATCTCCAATTATTTGTTGAACCCAGCTTTATTTAATTGATTGATCTAATGAAATAAATCCACTTACGGGTTGACTAACATCAATTTTTGGATAGTTAGGCGCTAAATCTAATAGAATCTCAATCGCTTCATTTAAATAAGCATCGGGTATTTTATAGTCCTTAGGTAAATCGTCTAATTTAGCGATGGCTGGTTTTCCTTCACGAGCCAAGCGTTCATTCATTCTTTTTAGATCACGATCATCATAAGTTTTTCGCTCTGCTTCACGCGATTTTTTGTTCAACGAAACAATATACTGACGATCCTTCTTGTTATTAAAATCACTGATATCTTGTTCAAGATAGATGAATTCAGGATTTTTAGCTATTCGCGTTAAATGCTTAGCCGTTAAATCAGGTAGAAGCGGTTTAACATTAGCAACAGTCAAATATTCAGACGAAGGAATTTTATCCCATGGCATAGCATTATCTAAGAACCGCTCGCCCGTTTCGTCCATATATTTAGTTTTACTCATTTCAATGTCAGGCTCAACCCCTTTCAGTTGGGTACTGCCACCGTTTATACGGTAAAATTTTTGTACAGTATATTGCACACCGCCAAGTTCAGGCCAATTGGGATGTAATCTTGAATCAGAAGGATAGGCAATATTACGAGAAGTTTGTACCGTGCCTTTACCATAAGTTGTTTCACCAACAATAACAGCGCGTCCATAATCTTGCATGGCTGCGGCGAAAATTTCAGAAGCCGAAGCGCTATATCGATTGACCATTACAACAATAGGGCCTGCATAGTCGGCACCTTTATTTTTATCGTCGTAAACGACAACTTTTTGTAAATTATCGCGAACTTGTACTACTGGTCCATTGTCAATAAATAATCCCGTTAGGGTAATAACTTCAGCTAAAGAACCACCGCCATTATCACGTAAATCAATAACTAATCCTTGCAATTGTTCATTTTTTGCTTGCAATAATAGATCGTGGACTTTATCTGTTAAACCCATATAAAAACTTGGAATCTCAATAACACCCACTTTTCCACGTTCATTATTGATAATTTTTAATTTGGCTTCACGATCTTCAAAATGAATCTTATCTCGCGTTAGTTCAATAATTTTAGATTTACTATTATTACCTGCTGGTAAAATTTCTAATCTAACTACTGTACCTTTTGGACCACGAATTTTATCGACAATATCGTCTAAACGCCAACCGATAACATCTTCAATAGCTGAGTTTTTTTGACCAACACCGATAATTTTATCGCCAACAGCTAGCAACTTACTTTTTTCAGCCGGCCCACCAGTGACAAAAGACATGATGACAGTATAATCATCTTGTTGGCTGAGCGTTGCGCCAATACCTTCAAACGATAAACTCATTTCAGAATCAAAATCACGTTTTGAACGCGGTGCTAAATAACTGGTATGCGGATCAATTTCACGTGCAAAAGCATTCATAAACACTTTGAATGCATCTTCATTATTGGATTGTAAAATGGTTTTTATAACACGATTATATCGTTTGGTTAGTGCTTCACGAATTTGTGCTTCATTTTTACCAGATAAAGACAAACTGAGCTCGTCATATTTAACACGTTTATCCCAATAGGCATCGAGTTCTTTTTCAGAAGTTGGCCAAGCAATATCTTCACGTTTAAAATCAATTTCGTCATTATTGGTGAAGTCCATTGGGCGCTTCAAAACCTCAAGAGCATACTTATAACGATCATAACGCTTTTGTAAGGCGAGATTATAAATATCGTATGCAGTTTTCAAATTACCATCTAATAATTCTTGTCCAAGCGAATCTTGCCTATTTCGAAAACTATCCACATCACTTTGAATAAATATTGCTTTGCTACCATCAAGCATTTTGAAATAACGATCAAAAATTTTAGCCGAAAAAGCACCATCTAAAGCAAAATTACGATAATGTGCTTGAGTAAAATAGTTAGTAACTCTTCTCGCCACAACTTGGTGTATATCATCTTGTTTAAGAACAGGTATTTGCTCGTTATTAACTTGCTTAGCCTGCGTACTTTGGCTAACAATACATAAAACAAGGCTTAATTTGATAACAACTTTGAGTAATTTATTCATGCAAATTCTCTATTTGGTAATAATATGCTCAGGTTTAACAGTTAATTCCATGCCAGAGCCGACATTCACCTTAATATGTTCTTTTTCAATATTAATGATTTGAACTCTTAATGGTTTATTGCCTAATAATACTTTAACAAAGTCACCCACTTTTAAAGCCTTCGGTTTTTTGACTGGTGGGCGAGAATTTTTACGTTTTTCTTTCGCTCTTTCTTTGGCTTTTTGTTTACTTTCTTTTAACTGTTGTTGGGCGTATTGTTCTTGTTCTTCATTAATAATATCATCAGGATTTCCATCTAAATCAACTCGATTAGCACCCGCTTTAATACTATATAAATAACGCCAACTCATCGTATAAGCACGCAATGCAACACGAAGTTTGGTTTTACTCAGAACTTCACTTTCGCTCAAACGAGAAAGGATATCTTGAAATATCCCTATTTTGAGAGGTTTAGCTTCGCCTTCAAGCGTAAAACAATTAGGAAATTGTTCGACTAAATATGCAATAATCTCTTTACTATTTGTTAATTGAAACTGACTTTCCATTGGTAATTCCATTAGCAACTAAATTGAATTTTACTAGCGTTAAAGTATATCTCAGCTTAAACAATAACACTAATTATCTTTTTTCTGTTTATTAATAAAAGTAATAAAATCTTTAATACCATTACGCATTAACCAAGATGCAACGATAGATTTTTCATCATCCGATAATTGTTCAAATGCAATCATCCATAGTTGAAAAGGTTCGATAGGTGATACGACGTAGCTTGCACTTTCTTCTTCTGCATACAGTGCTTTTTTGACAACTAACGGTAAACTGGCAATATGATACTCTAGCGCTTTACCACGAACACCCGTTCTTTTTCGTGAAGTCCATTTTTCGGCTCTAGCTTTTCGATTGACGCCTTGTATCGTTGATGGCATCCCTGCAATGCTTGATAGCTCTTTTGACGAGAACCATTCTTTCATTTTCACTATCCTATTTTAGCACAATAAGAAAAAATTACAGAAATTAAAGAAACTTTGATACAATAAATTAAGAAACATAATTATTAATAACTAAAGTTCAATTGTAAACTTACTTGTTTTAGTAACATCAAAGCATAACATAGATGCACAAGGTTATAAACTAAGAGGAAATAAAAAATGAAAATAAAGTCTAGTGATTGGCACCCTGCAGACATTATTGCCGCCTTAAAAAAACAAGGAACGACCCTGGCAAATCTATCCCGACAATCGGGTTTGAGTTCATCAACATTGAGTAATGCGTTAGTTAGACCCTGGACTAAAGGCGAAGTTATTATAGCTCAAGCTCTCAATTTACAACCTCATGAGATCTGGCCTAGTCGTTATATTAATTCAAATACAAACCAACCAATAAAACGCGTCCTAAGACAAAATAAAGACTAAAAATAAAAATTATTGTACATTAATAACAAATACGCGGAAAATATGGAAACAGTAAAACACATATAGTTTCCATATTTACATAAAATCGACCAATTTCTTTGATTAATGATAATTTGATTTTTTCAAAATTAAAAAATGCGCTCATCTTGAACGTTGACGAGCATGTGTTATTATTGACACTTCAAAAATTATGTTAGTTGTCAGGTAACAATACCATGAAAAATATAAGTAAATTCATTATCGCACTATTTTCAATTATTATCCTTTCAAGCTGTAGTCAAAAGAATTTTGTCGAACAAGGCACACCATTAAGTAAAGAAAAAGTCAGTCACATCGTTGAAGGTGCAACCACCGAATCACAGATAATTTCATTATTTGGCGAACCAACGAGTAGAAAGGTCATTAATGCTAACGAGACCCAGTGGACGTATAAATATACTAAAAAAAGCTCTACCAGTCATATGCTCATTGGCGAAACCCAATATAATATTCTTGAAGGAACACTTGATGTGCTAATTTCAAACGGTGTTGTAACTTGGTTTAATTACGACGAAAATGAAAGACAGAAAAAATGGTAATTGATTTATCTTAATACAAAAGCTAGCGCATCTTTTTGATGTGCTAGTAATTAAAATAGTTCACAGACTACCCCCTATTGATTAGCGCCTTGTTATTAGGCCTGTTTATTCGTTAATCATTTTTAAATGCCTAAACATTCAACATTTATTTAATCAAGTCCAAGACAGAGCTGGACAAAATTATGCATTAGGCTATACTCATGGACGAAATTAACCAGACAATCGCTGCTTTGTTGTAGTCCTTTTTAAAGGAGACAAACAGAGGGGAGGAAAGTCCGGGCTCCATAGGGCAGAGTGCCAGGTAACGCCTGGGGGATGTTGGCGAGAGCGAACATTCACGACTAGTGCAACAGAGAGTATACCGCCGATGGCTTATTGTTTAAATAAGATCAGGTAAGGGTGAAAGGGTGTGGTAAGAGCACACCGCGCAACTGGTAACAGTTGTGGCACGGTAAACTCCACTCGGAGCAAGGTCAAATAGGGATTCATTGGCGCGGCCCGCGTTGAATCCGGGTAGACTGCTTGAGCTAATGCGTGAGTATTAGCCTAGAGGAATGATTGTCCACGACAGAACCCGGCTTATCGGTTAATTTCAACTTTTATTTTTTGCCGTCTTGCTTTGCTTGTTTTTTATTATTTAACCAACGTTTTACTGCTAACCAAATCGAAAAGACTAAACCTAGCACCAATAAAAATACCGGTATTAACATTAATAAAGACATGATCTGTTTTTCATAGGTTTTAAAAATTGGTGATAATCCAAATAGATAACCTAATGTGACAATCAAAAATATCCATAATGTTGCACTAACCCAATTGTAGATGTGAAATTTACGGCTATGTAAACCTGATAAACCAGCCATCATGGGTAATAGTGTTCGAACAAAAGCAATAAATCGACCGATAAATAAAGCTTGTAATCCATATTTATGGAATAGTACTTCTGATTTATGGTGATATTTTTCTGGCAAATGCGCCATCCAATTTTGCACAATTTTGGTATTTCCCAACCAACGTCCTTGTGCATAACCAAGCCATGTGCCAAAAGCGGCGCCGGCAATCAAAATTAAATTTATAAGACCAAAATGAAAAACATCAAGACTTATCAATACACCGGTTAAAAACAGTAAACTGTCACCGGGTAGAAATGCCGCGGGTAACACACCGTTTTCTAATAAGATAATGACAAACAGCATGCCATATAATATCCATAACACATTGGGATTTGAAAGTGTTGCAATATCCATATGAACAAATGCTTGATAAAGTGTAATGATTGTTTCCATCTATTTTTATATCTCACTTATTTAGTTATGACTAATTTATAGTACCACCAACCGTTAAATTATCCACTTTTAAAGTGGGTTGTCCAACACCGACAGGTACGCTTTGCCCGGCTTTACCGCAAACACCTACACCGGAATCGAGTGATAAATCATTCCCTACCATTGAAATTTGTTGCATGGTTTCAATGCCCGATCCTATTAATGTCGCGCCTTTAACTGGATGGGTAATTTTGCCTTTTTCAATGAGGTATGCTTCTGATGCAGAAAATACAAATTTGCCGGATGTAATATCAACCTGTCCGCCAGCAAAGTTAGGTGCGTATAGCCCATAATCTACACTACTAATGATTTCATCAAATGTTGAATTACCCGCTAGCATGTAAGTATTGGTCATTCTTGGCATAGGTAAGCAAGCATAATTTTCACGGCGACCATTACCGGTAGAATGGCATCCCATTAACTTAGCATTTAGCTTATCAAACATATAACCTTTCAAAACACCATTCTCAATTAAAACCGTTTTTTGAGTTGGTGTACCTTCATCATCAATCGAAAGTGAACCACGTCGATTTTCGATGGTACCATCATCAACAATCGTACAAAGTTCTGAAGTGACCTGCTCGCCTATCTTACCAGAAAACACGGAGCTATTTTTACGATTAAAGTCACCTTCTAAACCATGACCTACCGCTTCATGTAGCAACACACCAGGCCAACCGGCACCTAAAATAACAGGCATTGTGCCGGCTGGCGCAGCTTTTGCCGATAGCGATACTAACGCAAGTCTTACCGCTTCGCGAGTATAGCTATCGGCAATACTTTCACCGGTTTGAGGATTGGTGGTTAAAAAATATTCATAACCAAAACGCCCACCACCACCACTACTGCCATGCTCTCGTTTACCATCTTTTTCAACTATTACTGAAACAGATAAACGCACTAACGGCCGAACATCAGCGCACAACGATCCATCTGTTGCTGCAATTAAAATATCTTCATAACTACCAATTAAACTCGCGGAAACTTCAATGACTCTTGGATCGATTGAACGTGCTAATGCATCAATTTGCTTTAATAGTGCTATTTTTTGTTCTTGTGAAAAAGAGTTAATTGGATTAATAGCTGGGTAAATAGCAACAGCTTCTGTTTGTTTAAACGGCGTTACAACAATTGGGGTTTGTTGTTTAGTGATTGAATTAGCGGCTAAAGCACTTTGCTCTAAACGGTTTAAAGAGAGTTGATCTGTATAAGCAAATCCAGTTTTTTCACCTACGATTGCACGAACGCCTACGCCCTGATCACGATGAAAAGAAGCATTTTTAATAATTCGATCTTCAAGCGACCAACTTTCATAGTAACCAGACAAAAAATATAAATCACCAAAATCAATTTGTCTTGAACTTAATATATCAAGCAAATTCAAAAGGTCTTGGTGGCTTAGGTTATTGGGATTGAGTAACCGTTCACTCACTTGAGTAATTATCATAAATTCCTTTATCTGTACTTTATCACATTCGTTATTTAGCTAATTGTTTTTCATCTTTGTTTATAATGGGGTTATTATTACACATTTCAAATCGTTATAATAAAACACAAGCATGATGACCGGGAGTATTGTGATGAAATAGCAATTATCACATCAATACCACATCATACTGCTCTTGAATATAAAGCGGTTCAACTTTAACTTCCACTCGCTTACCGACAAATATTTCGACTTCGGCTAGAGCATGTGATTCATCTGTAGTTAAAGCATTCGCGACAGCCGATGATGCATAAACCAAAAAGTATTCAGAACGATGAGCTTTATAGACACGGACAATTTCACGTAAAATTTCATTACAAACTGTTTCAACGGACTTGACCATACCTCTGCCTTTACATGCTGGACACTCCTCGCATAAAATGTGACCGATGCTTTCACGCGTCCGTTTGCGTGTCATCTCAACCAAACCCAATGCCGAAAACGAATTAATTGTTGTTCTTGCCCTATCTTTCGATAAAAAATCTTGTAAAGATTGCAATACTCGCTCACGGTGCAAGTCTTCTTGCATATCAATAAAATCAATGATAATAATTCCGCCTAAATTACGTAAGCGTAACTGTCGAGCTATGGCAATAGTTGCTTCAATATTAGTATTAAAAATCGTTTCTTCTAAATTGCGATGACCAACAAAAGCACCTGTATTGATATCAATGGTTGTCATGGCTTCAGTTTGGTCAATAATTAAATAACCACCCGATTTTAATTTAACTTTGCGATCCAATGCCCGTTGAATTTCGTTTTCAGTATCATAAAGATCGAAAATCGGAATACTGCCACGGTAGTGCGATAATTTACTTGTTACTTCAGGCATAAATTCTTGAGTGAACTCAATAAGTAGATCATAGGTTTGCTTTGAATCGACCAATATTCGCTCTATCGGATCACCCACAAAATCACGCAATACCCGTTGTGATAGTTCAAGTTCACCATACACTAAATTTTTACTAATCGGGCGAGCCATTCGTTCTTGAATTTTTTTCCACAACCGTTTTAGAAAATTAGCATCTTGTTCAAGTTCATGTGCGTTAGCACCTTCAGCTGCTGTGCGAACAATAAAGCCACCTTCTGGCGTAACATATTGTTCTACAATATGTTTAAGTCTTTCTCGCTCTGTTTCACTTTCAATACGCTGTGAAGTGGCGACATGCGCTGAATTTTGCCCCGGCATTAATACCAAATAGCGCGAAGGTAAGGTAATATCAGTTGTGAGTCTTGCCCCTTTTGTACCTAAGGGATCTTTGACTACTTGTACCATTAAGTCTTGACCCTGGCGAACCAGTTCAGAAATATCCTTAACTTGAAATTGTTCTTGCTCAGAATAAGAAACGCATTCAGTATGCGGCATAATATCTGAAGCGTGTAAAAAAGCCGCTTTTTCTAAACCAATATCAACAAATGCAGCTTGCATACCTGGCAAAATTCGAATGACTTTACCTTTATATATATTACCGACAATACCACGACGTGATTCACGATCGACATGAATTTCTTGCAAAACACCATCTTCAATATAAGCTACACGAGTTTCTGACGGTGTCACATTCATTAATAATTCAACAGACATAAAGAGCGTTTCCTTTAATTAATTGCAAAGTTCCGTGCTATTCGTCGTAAGAGTAGATATATCCATATCCATAAAAAGCCATCCACACAACTTGATAATAAGATATAAGGTGACATCGAAATTATATGATAAATACTAACTTGAAATATAAACACTAATCCATTATAGCAAACAGAAACCGCAATTATTATAAAAGATTGTTGCCACAATGCTAAATTACGAAGTAACTGATATTTAAAAACAAGCAAATAAGCAATAAATGAATAAATAAACGCGTGTACACCTAAAAAAGTACCCGAACATAAATCTATCATTAGACCAAATAAAAAAGCGGTGCCAATACCGACTTGGTAAGGTTGTGCAATTAACCAATAGGCTAAAATTAACATAAACCAATGAGGTTTGAACATGTTGTAAGCTGGTGGCCATGGTATAATTTGTAAACATAATCCAATAAATAATGTTAGCCAAATAAATAATATGCCATTATGACCCCTCATGTTTTACTCCTTGATCTCCCCATAATAATAGTAGATAACGTAATCGTTTTAAATCCGCTGTCGGTGTTGCCGAAATAATTGGCGTTGAATCATTAATATCGAGTTTAACTGAACTCACCACAGCCACGGGATATCCCTCAGGAAAGCGACCATCAAGTCCTGAAGTGACAAGTACATCGCCAACTTTAATATCAACATTGTTAGGTAAAAAATCAAGCGTTAGATCATTGCTACAACCATTCCCTACCGCCACCATTGATATATCGTTTCTTAATACTTGTACCGGAATGGCATGTTGATAATCACACACTAAAATCGCTCGGCTAGTTGTCTGTGCGGTTTGATAAATTTGCCCAACAATCCCTTTTTCATCAACTACCGGTTGACCAACATAAACCCCATCATTTTGACCTTTATTTACAACGACTTGATAAACATACGGATCTGTGTCTGCTAATAAAACTTGTGCCGCCATTTTATGTTCATCATGTCTGAGCGGAGATCCCAGTAATTCTCTTAACCGATTATTTTCATGTCTGAGATGATCAAGTAATAATAAATCTGCTTTTTTTTCAAGCAACAAATTATTCAGTTTTGCATTTTCTGTTTCTAATGTTTCTCGTGTTTTTGACATTTCATAAAACCCATCAAGCGTGGCTTGGGGAGCATTTGAAATGTAATATAAAGGGGAAATAATCGTATCTAAATAATAACGAACTTCTTTAAAAGGACGATAATTTATATCTAATGCAATTAAAGCTAACGACATAGCCAAAGACATAAATAATTGTACACTAAGAGGCGAACGTTTAGAAAAAAGCAATTTCATTGTTCAGTACTTACCTGTAATAGACTCAAGATCTAATTATTTTAAGATATGACTCCGCCGACAATGTCGGCGGAAAAATGAGAGGTATATTTACTAATCATTTCATTAATTAAGAGTTAGTTAACATTGTTTGAACTTTTACTCTTCACTAAATAGATCACCACCATGCATATCAACCATATCTAATGCTTTGCCACCACCTCGCGCAACGCATGTTAGTGGGTCTTCAGCCACAACAACATGAATACCGGTTTCAGCTGACAATAGTTTATCGATATTACGTAATAATGCACCACCACCGGTTAATACCATACCATGCTCTGAAATATCAGACGCTAGTTCTGGTGGACATTGCTCTAAGGCAACTTTAACCGCACTTACAATACCACTTAATGGCTCTTGTAGTGCTTCTAAAATCTCATTAGAATTTAATGTAAAGCTACGCGGCACCCCTTCAGCAAGATTACGACCACGAACTTCAATTTCAAGCACTTCATCACCAGGATAAGCACTACCAATCACATGTTTAATACGTTCAGCAGTTGCTTCACCAATTAGTGCACCATAATTACGTCGAACATAATTAATGATTGCTTCATCAAAGCGGTCACCGCCAATTCGTGCAGATGCAGAATAAACTACACCATTTAATGAAATAACCGCAACTTCAGTCGTACCACCACCAATATCGACCACCATTGAACCGGTTGGTGCAGAAACCGGTAAATCGGCACCTATTGCTGCTGCCATTGGCTCTTCTATTAAATAGACTTCACGCGCACCTGCGCCTAAGGCTGATTCACGAATAGCACGACGTTCAACTTGCGTTGCGCCAACTGGTACACAAACAAGCACACGCGGGCTTGGTCTTAAAAAACTATGGCTATGCACTTGGCGAATGAAATACTGTAACATTTTTTCGGTAACAGAAAAGTCTGCAATCACGCCATCTTTCATTGGTCTAATCGCTGCTATATTGCCAGGCGTACGTCCTAACATTTGTTTCGCAGCATGCCCAACAGCAGCAACACTTTTAGGTGTGCCAGTACGATGATCTTGGCGAATAGCAACAACTGAAGGTTCGTTTAGTACAATACCTTGACCTTTTACATATATAAGAGTATTAGCTGTACCTAAATCGATCGATAGATCATTTGAAAACATGCCGCGAACTTTTTTGAACATAATGAAAACTCTTCCTAGAATTAATCGTGTTTAAATGTTAGTGAGTATTTGAAGCAACGCATTGTATAAATTATATACTTTAAAAGCAATATTAGGCTAAATAATATACTATTTGATGCTTTTAAAACACCACCAGCTTCAATAATAATTAAGTGTTACTATTGTATCGCAATTATAAAATAATACCTAGAAAATAGTATAACAACAGATCGTAAAGGAGATATATAATGACAAAATCGGTTTTACAGTGTATGCTTCCGCGTTAATGTTGAGTTACTGCCTTATTATCGACTTAAAAGATCTCTTTTAAGATATTAAGGATGCATTAAAATAATTGTTACTTATATCAAATAAACACGGTGTAATTCATGGATATACGCAAAATTAAAAAATTAATTGAATTAGTTGAAGAATCAGGTATTTCAGAGCTTGAAATTTCTGAAGGTGAAGAGTCAGTACGAATTAGTCGTTCTGTTCCAGCTACAAACTATTCTGCGCCAATACAAAATATTCAAATTCCTCAAGCATCCCCAGTTGTCGTTGCACCTAGTGCAGCAGCCGATGTTGTTGTTACTGAAGCTGATCCGATTACGCCTACTGGCACGACTATAAAATCGCCAATGGTAGGCACTTTTTATCGCACACCAAGTCCAGAGTCAAAAGCGTTTGTTGAAGTGGGTCAAACTGTAAATGTTGGTGACGTACTTTGTATTGTTGAAGCGATGAAAATGATGAACCAAATTGAATCAGAAAAAGCAGGCACAATTAAAGCTATTTTAGTTGAAAACGGTCAACCAGTTGAATTTGATCAGCCACTATTCATCATTGAATAATATTCATTTAAAAAATTAAGAGATTGAATATGCTTGATAAAATTCTTATAGCTAATCGTGGCGAAATCGCTTTACGTATCTTGAGAGCCTGTAAAGAACTTGGTATTAAAACTGTTGCAGTTCACTCGTCGGCAGATAAAGATTTAAAACATGTTTTACTTGCAGACGAAACCGTCTGCATTGGTCCAGCAGCTTCTGCTAAAAGCTATCTTAACATTCCAGCATTGATTTCTGCTGCTGAAGTAACGGGTGCGGCAGCTATCCATCCTGGATATGGGTTTTTGTCAGAAAATGCGGACTTTGCTGAACAAGTTGAGCGTTCAGGCTTTATTTTTATAGGCCCTAAAGCTGACACCATTCGTTTAATGGGTGATAAAGTGTCGGCAATTCATGCCATGAAAAAAGCAGGTGTACCTTGTGTGCCAGGGTCTGATGGGCCATTAGGCAATGATATGAATACCAATAAACAAATTGCTAAAAAAATTGGTTATCCTGTCATTATTAAAGCATCAGGTGGCGGCGGTGGTCGTGGTATGCGCATTGTTAGAGAAGAAAAAGATCTTGAACAATCGATTAAAATGACAAAATTAGAAGCAAAAACAGCTTTTAATAATGATATGGTTTATATGGAAAAATTCCTTGAAAATCCACGCCATATTGAAATACAAGTACTATCTGATGGTCAAGGTAACGCGGTTTACTTGGGTGAACGAGATTGTTCAATGCAAAGACGTCATCAAAAAGTTGTTGAAGAAGCGCCAGCTGTAGGTATTACACCTAAAATGCGTAAATTCATTGGTGAACGTTGCGTTAATGCCTGCATTGAAATCGGTTATCGTGGTGCGGGTACATTTGAGTTTTTATTTGAAAATGGTGAATTCTATTTCATCGAAATGAACACCCGTATTCAAGTTGAACATCCTGTTACCGAAATGGTTACGGGTGTAGATTTGATCAAAGAGCAAATTTCAATTGCAGCAGGTCAGCCACTATCATTAAAACAGAGTGATATTCATATTACTGGTCATGCCATTGAATGCCGTATTAATGCTGAAGATCCAAAAACCTTTATGCCTTCACCAGGTAAAATTACCCGTTTTCATGCGCCTGGTGGTTTTGGTATTCGTTGGGAGTCTCATATTTACGCTGGCTACACTGTTCCACCTTATTATGACTCAATGATCGGTAAATTAATTGCTTATGGTGAAACGCGTGAGGTTGCAATTGCACGTATGAAAAATGCCTTAGCTGAATTAGTCATTGATGGGATAAAAACCAACATTGATTTGCATATCGAAATTATGAATGATAAAGGCTTCTTAAAAGGTGGTACGAATATTCATTATTTAGAGAAAAAATTAGGTATTTATGAGTAGTAAACACTAATCGCTACGTTATTAGCGATTAGTGTCATATTTAATATTGATAAAGAATTGGTGAAGCAAATGAAAAACTGGAAAAAAAGCGCTGAAGATATTTTAACACTCGGCCCGGTTGTACCGGTTATTGTTATCGAGCGCTTAGAAGATGCGGTACCACTAGCCAAAGCATTAATCGCAGGTGGAGTAAAAGTGCTTGAGGTTACATTAAGAACGGCTTGTGCTCTTGATGCGATTAAGAAAATTATCAAAGAAGTACCCGAAGCGGTCGTTGGTGCAGGTACTGTGACCACTGTTGAACAACTCAAACAAGTGACTGATGCTGGTGTTGAGTTCGTCATAACTCCCGGTATTACCGACGCTATTTTAAAAGCCGCAGTCGAGGGACCAATTCCAGTTATTCCAGGTATTGCAACCATTTCTGAACTACTAACTGCTCAAGAGTATGGGTTAACGGCATTGAAGTTTTTCCCAGCTGAGATCAATGGCGGCGTAGCGGCATTAAAAGCTTTTGCTGGCCCTTGTGGATATATGAAGTTTTGTCCAACCGGTGGCGTTAATCCAAAAAATTACCGCGATTATTTAGCCCTTGATAATGTACTTTGTGTTGGTGGAACATGGTTTATTCCAACTGATGCAATAGCAAAAGGTGAATTTGCTAAAATTACTGAAATGGCACAGCAAGCTGTTGCTGGTGCACAATAAGATACTAATACGCCGACATTTGTCGGCGGTTAATTGATAAAAACGATCAAACTAACTACGTAATCCTTTTCCTTTTTCAATCAAATTCCATACCATGATATAAAGTGCTATTACAAATAAAATTAGCATTGAAAAAGTGATCCACAATGATACATCTGTCACCCCTAAAAACCCATAGCGAAAACCATTAATCATATAAACAATAGGATTTAGTTTCGATACCCATTGCCAAAAAGTAGGTAGCATGCTAATTGAATAAAATACGCCACCAAGATAAGTTAATGGAGTTAACACAAAAGTAGGGATAATACTAATATCATCGAAGGTTTTTGCGTACACTGCATTTAATAGTCCTGCAAGTGAAAATAAAATTGACGTTAACAGCAGCGTACATACAACAAAAAGCCAAGAATGAACTTGATAGCGAACAAAAAATAACGATACGATTGTCACTAATATACCAGTTAAAATCCCACGCATAACGCCCCCACCAACATATCCCCAAATTAAAATATGGGTAGGCACAGGGGCAACTAATAACTCTTCAATATTTCGTTGAAATTTGGCACTAAAAAATGACGAGCAGACATTAGTATATGAGTTAGTAATGACAGACATCATAATAAGTCCCGGCACAATAAATGCCATATAATTAAATCCGCCCATATCACCAACACGCGATCCAATTAAGTTACCAAAAATAATAAAATAAAGCGACATTGTAATAACTGGCGGAATCAAAGTTTGCACCCATATTCTTAAAAACCGAGTGACTTCTTTACGCCAAATACTTTTTAATGCAATCCAATATAAATGATTCATTTAACGTTCCCCTATCCCTGCTCACTATGATGCAAAAGATCGACAAATAACTCTTCTAATCGATTTGCTTTATTTCGCACACTTATCACCTTGATTTGTTGTTGATTAAGCTGTTCAAATAATTGATTTAAACCAAGCTGTTTATTAACTTTTACCTCTAACATGCCTGATTCAATATTTGAAAATTGATAACCCTCTAAGGTAATTGGTTCCTTGGTTGGAATATAATCAATAATAATGGTTTCAGATTGACTATTAGCGAGCAAATCACGCATAGAAGAGTTGGCAATTAATTGGCCATGTTGAATAATACCGATATGCCGACATAGCATTTCCGCTTCTTCCAGGTAGTGAGTAGTCAAAATAATTGTAATGCCTTGGCGATTAATCTCGCGTAAAAAATCCCACATTGAACGTCTTAATTCAATATCAACGCCCGCGGTGGGTTCATCTAGAATTAAAAGTTTAGGTTCATGCACTAATGCTCTAGCTATCATTAACCGCCTTTTCATTCCGCCTGATAACATACAAGCGCGGCTATGGCGTTTATCCCACAAATCTAAAATCCGTAAATATTTTTCAGCACGCTCTAAAGCTAATTTACGCGGCAATCCATAATAACCACCTTGGTTAGTTATTATTTGTAGCACTTCTTCAAATTGATTAAAATTAAACTCTTGCGGGACTAGCCCTAATTGTCTTTTTGCATTAACGATATCATTATCTAAGTCATAACCAAATATTTTAACCTGGCCCGATGTCTTAGTGACCAGTGAGCTAATAATGCCTATCGTGGTTGACTTACCCGCACCATTAGGACCGAGTAATGCATAAAAATCACCGGCTTGTACTGTCAAATTAATGCCTTTTAACGCTTGCACACCATTTTTGTAAATTTTTTTAAGCTCAATTAACTCTAGTGCAGGTATTGATGACATGAAAATATCCTAAATAAATAGATTATTATTTACATTATGCTATTGCATTTATTAGAAGGGAAATATTGACAATATAATCTTTAGTTGTAAAGGTCTTTTTAGTATTATTTAGGATATCACAAAGAACAAATGACACTAAATCTAACGCAAGTTGCTAAAATACTAAGATTTGATAGGTAAGTTTTAAATTTGAAGGAATAAAAAATATGATTAAAATTGGACTGGTTTCAGTATCAGATCGGGCATCGCAAGGTATTTATGCAGATGAAGGAATACCGGCTTTGTTATTATGGCTCAAAACCGCACTGATAACCCCGTTTGAAACCGAAAATCGCGTTATTCCTGATGAACAACCTTTGATTGAAAGCACATTATGTGACTTAGTTGATAATTTTCACTGTCACTTAGTTTTAACCACTGGCGGTACCGGTCCGGCTTTGAGGGATGTCACGCCGGATGCCACGTTAGCTATTGCCGATCGCATCATGCCGGGCTTTGGCGAACAAATGCGTCAAATTAGCTTGCATTTTGTGCCAACAGCGATTTTATCAAGGCAAGTCGGCGTTATTCGCAAAAAATGTTTAATATTAAATCTGCCCGGTAGACCAAAATCTATTCAAGAAACACTACAAGGTGTTAAAGATAGTGAGGGCAATAGCCTAGTTGATGGAATTTTTGCCAGTGTTCCTTATTGTATAGATCTTCTTGAAGGGCCTTATATTGAAACGCATGAACACATCGTCAAATCGTTTAGACCCAAAAGCAGCATAAAATCAGATAATTGATTTTATGCAAATATTATGCATAATTATGAACCATATGCATTACACTCATTGAATATGAGGTGCTGAAACAACCTTTGATATAACGGTTTTCAACATATTTACCAATAAGTTTATGTGAATATTGTTAAGATAAAAGCAGCACAAAAACATTACCGTTAATTCAATGGAACAACCGTCATAAATGAATTCCTAAGGAAAATTATGAAACAAGACGATCTGACTAAAACGTTTAAAGAAATGCTGCTGCAAGAAAAATTTAGTTCTCAAGTTAGTATTGTGCAAGCGTTACAAGAACAAGGATTTGATAATATTAACCAATCCAAAGTTTCCAGAATGTTAACCAAATTTGGCGCAGTTAGAACTCGTAATGCCAAATCAGAAATGGTTTATTGTCTACCTGCTGAAATGAGCGTTCCAACAACGAGTAGCCCTTTAAAAAATTTAGTTGTAGATATTGATTATAACAGTTCGATGGTTGTGATTCGTACCAGCCCTGGCGCCGCTCAGCTTATTGCCAGATTGCTTGATTCCATAGGCAAGTCAGAAGGCATTTTAGGATCAATAGCCGGTGATGACACTATCTTTAGTACACCGACTAAATCTTGTTCTGTTAAACATTTATACCAAACTATCATTCAACTATTTGAACAAGAATTATAATCAATGATTGAACATTACGGCATTAATATTTCGTACTTAACCTATTGACAGATTTGACAGAATCGTTAATTCTATATAGCGACACTATTGTAACTTAAGTTACATATAAAGAAGAGGCGCATTACTCAGGTAAATTATTTTAGGTTCTGGTACTTGTTATAAATAATTGAGGGGATGTAATGCCGAGGTTTGGTTAAACTTCCAGAAATTAACCAGATCGACTACAAGGGCTGAATCCCTTGGGTTGTCACCTAAGCAGGTGGAGCGCTTCCCGGTCTGTACTTTTTCAACGAGAATGTAAATAGCACATACCCTCGCTCTATCTCTGTTAAAAATTAAATTTTTAATATGAGGAATCCATGGAAACATCATTTGTCATTGCCAAGTTTGGTGGTACTAGTGTTGCTGATTATTCAGCAATGGTAAATAGCGCTAACATTGTTATTGCTAACCCTAACGTCAAAGTTGTTGTGTTATCGGCATCAGCCGGAATTACAAATTTACTGGTCGCTTTAGCCGAAGGCCGTGATGCAGAAGTTAGAGCACAGCACATTGCGAAAATCCAATCTATCCAATATAACATCCTAGAAAATCTACCCGAAAACCAAACCTTAAGAGCTGAAATAGATCAAATCATCGCAAATATTGCCTCTTTATCAGAAGCAGCCAGCCTTGCAACATCAGCGGCTTTAACCGACGAACTAGTCAGTCATGGCGAAATTATGTCGTCAAAATTATTTGTCGAAATATTACGAGAAAAACAAAAAAATGCCATGTGGTTTGATGTCCGCAAAGTTATGCGCACTGATGATAATTTTGGTAAAGCTCAACCTAAAATTGACGAAATTAAACAACTTTGTTGCGCTCATCTTAAATCCTTAAATGGTAATGCGTTGGTTGTCACTCAAGGTTTTATTGGTAGTGAAACTAGCGGTAAAACAACAACATTAGGACGAGGAGGAAGTGATTATACAGCAGCGTTACTTGGTGAAGCATTAAATGCGAGTCAAATTGATATTTGGACAGATGTTGCCGGCATTTATACAACTGATCCACGGATTACGCCAACAGCTAAACGTATTGATGAAATATCATTCGCTGAAGCCGCTGAAATGGCAACCTTTGGTGCCAAAGTTTTGCACCCAGCAACGTTGGTACCAGCAGTTCGAAGTAATATTCCAGTATTTGTTGGTTCAAGTAAAGCGCCACAAGATGGGGGAACCATTGTTTATAATACTCACAGTATTCAATCAACCGTACCGACCTTTAGAGCATTAGCACTGCGTCGAAAACAAACCCTTGTTACATTAACAAGTTTAAATATGTTACATGCTCAAGGCTTTTTGGCTAATGTCTTTACTATATTGGCTAAACACAATATTTCGGTTGATTTAGTCACAACATCTGAAGTGAGTATTGCCTTAACAATTGATACTACCGGCACCAACACCAACGGTGGCAGTTTATTAACTAAAGAATTGTTTGATGAGCTCTCTGGTTTATGTCATGTAGAAGTTGAAGAAGATCTAGCGCTTATTGCCATTATCGGTAATCAATTAACATCAACCAAAGGGATAGCTAAAGAAGTCTTTGGGGCGTTAGATGACTATATTATTAGACTGTGTTGTTATGGTGCAAGTACACATAATTTATGCCTTTTAGCTAGAAGTCACGATGCTGAATCCATCATAAAAATTTTACATAAAACAATATTTGAATAAATACCACTAGCAAGAGAAGGTTAATAGCCTTCTCTGTTTCTATTAACCTGTTTCTCACTTACCCCATCAATAAATTAGCTCATAAAATTAACGGTATAAAAAGCCTAGTATCTAACTAAAAATAATTGTAAACTATATCATAAATGATTAGATGAATATCTTACTTCGATATCACGACTTATTTAATCATTTGTTACTAATATATCTACTTGCTATTTCTTTTATCTACATATTTTTATTCTTAATAAGAAGTTAAGTTCAATCAATTAAATTATAAACATTATTTATTAATTTTTTTATACGCTGATAGTCATCATACATTTAAACTTAATCAAACAAAGGAAATCATTATGGGTCTATTAAGTTGGATTATTTTAGGATTACTTGCTGGTTGGATTGCCAAGTTTTTTATGCCACTGGGTAAAGTGGGTGTCATTAAAACAATTATTCTGGGTATTGCAGGCGCGCTAGTTGGCGGGTACATCAGTACTTTCTTCGGCTTAGGAAGTGTCAATGGTTTTAACTTCTATAGTCTGTTAATTTCAGTATTAGGGGCAATATTACTTATTTATATTTATCGTTTACTTAAATAATATCCCTGTTTAGATCTAAATTGGCGGGTTAACCCCGCCGATGATTTGCTATTTTAAGTGCCATTCAACGCATTACTCAACAAATAAAGTGCTCATAAGTAATCAAAGCTACCTATAGTAATTCGGTTAGTCAGAACTATTTTGATTAGAAACATTGTAATAAATAATTTCGTGATAGTTAGATTTTTGTTATATTACCTGACAACATTCACTAAATTAAACGTAAAAATTATAATGTTAAAAATATTCAATACATTAACCCGTGAAAAAGAAATTTTTAAATCCATTCATGCCAATAAAGTTGGATTATATGTCTGCGGCGTAACCATTTATGATCTTTGCCATATTGGTCATGGTCGTACTTTTGTCGCGTTTGATGTGGTAACCCGTTATTTACGTTTTTTAGGTTATGATTTAACTTATGTTCGTAACATTACCGACGTTGATGATAAAATTATAAAACGAGCACTCGAAAATGGTGAAACCTGTGATCAGCTAACTGAACGAATGTTGAAAGAAATGTACGCCGATTTTGATGCACTTAATATTAAACGTCCTGATGTTGAACCTCGCGCTACTCATCATATGCCACAAATCATCGATTTAGTGCAAGAGCTGATTAAAAAAGATCATGCTTATATTGCTGATAATGGTGATGTTATGTTCTCGGTCGAAAGTGATGCTAATTATGGTATTTTATCACGTCAAAATCTTGAACAATTACAAGCTGGCGCTCGAGTAGATGTTGTTGATGTCAAACGAAACCCAATGGATTTTGTACTTTGGAAAATGTCCAAACCCAACGAGCCTAGTTGGGATTCACCTTGGGGTAAAGGTCGCCCAGGTTGGCACATTGAATGTTCAGCGATGAATAGTTATCAATTAGGTCATCATTTTGATATCCATGGTGGCGGTTCTGATTTGATGTTCCCACACCATGAAAATGAGATTGCGCAATCAACTTGCGCGCATAATGGTCAGTATGTTAATTACTGGATGCATTCAGGCATGGTGATGATCGACCAAGAAAAAATGTCAAAATCACTTAATAACTTCTTTACCATTCGCGATGTATTAAAGCATTATGATCCTGAAACTGTACGTTATTTTCTACTTTCTGGCCACTATCGTAGCCAGCTTAACTATAGCGAAGAAAATTTAAAACAAGCAAGAATGGCTTTAGAGCGATTATATACAGCTTTACGCGATACTGATAGCAATTATCCTTATACATTATCAACAGATAGCCAATATTATCGTCAATTTTGCGATGCCATGAATGATGATTTTAATACGCCAGAAGCTTATTCAACTTTATTTGATTTAGCTCGCGAAATTAATAAAGCTAAGGCTGAAAATGATATGACATTAGCTAATCAATTAGCAGCTCAATTGCGTTATTTAGCCAAAGTTCTTGGTTTGTTAGAACAAGATCCAATAAAATTTTTACAAGGCGATAATCAAGACGCAGTAGATGTTGAATTAATTGAATCGTTAATTAAGCAACGTAATGAAGCTCGTGCCACTAAAAATTGGGCTTTAGCCGACGAAGCCCGAGATAAGCTAAATGCTATGAATATTGTGCTTGAAGATGGCGCCACAGGAACCACTTGGCGTAAAAAGAGCTAAATAATGTAGTTCATCTAAAGATACCCCATATCCTCGTATGAGGTATCTTTAGGCCTTATAACTTTTTATCAATGGAAGTTAAAATTCCCCTCAAAATATTTAACTCTGATTGCTCAATTCGCGCACGCGTATATAATCGCCGTAAACGTCCCATAATTTGCCCAGGATGATTTGCATTAATAAAACCTGTTTGTAATAAAGTTTGTTCTAAGTGCTGATAAAACCGTTCAATATCTTCATCCTTTGGAAATTGAATAGCTGAATCACATTGACTGGTTAAAACTGTTTGACGATTTAATAGTGACATTCGAATCTCATAACATAACACTTGCACTGACATTGCTAGATTTAATGAACTGTAATCGGGATTGGCAGGAATACCAACATGATAATGACATTTTTGCAGTTCGTCATTGGTCAATCCAACACGCTCACGGCCGAAAACTAACGCCACATCTGCATTCTCGGTTGCTTCTTGAATTATTTTATCGCCACACTCTTTAGGCGTTAAATTGGGCCACTGCAAGCTACGTGGGCGAGCACTCGTACCAATGACTAAACGGCAATCAGCTATCGCTTGCTCAAGTGATGTAAAAATTTGCGCGTTTTTTATAATATCGCTAGCACCAGCCGCTAACGAAATAGATTGCGAATCGGGTTTTATCACCGGATTGACTAAACAAAGATTCGATAGCCCCATGGTTTTCATTGCTCTAGCCGCTGATCCCATATTACCGGTATGAGAAGTTTCGACTAATACAATTTTTACTTTATCTAAAATGTTCACATCATCCTCGTAAAAAATAAAACTATTGTTAGATCATATTAACAATTAGTATATAGTAAAAATGTTACAAAATGCAGTTTGACTATGGTTTGATTTAATACAACTATAGGATTTTTCTGGACAATAATCACAAAGATTTGTTTGAGTACAAATAACCTATTGACGAAATACAAATAATTTGCCAATGTAGATAAATAAACACACAGTAGTGTTTGCTCAATTTGTAAGTAAACAAAGTGGAGGTCAATTATGACTTTAAGTATTACCAGTAAGCAAATGGACATTACTCCAGCAATTCGTAGCTATCTCGAAGATAAGTTTTCGAAACTAGATAAATGGAGAGCACTGTTAATCAACCCTCATTTTATTTTATCTAAAGAACCCGATGGATTTATAATTGATGCAACTATTGCAACTAAAGGTTCCCCCTTAGTTGCTTCGGCAAAACATAGCGATATGTATGCAGCAATCAATGCTTTGATTGAAAAACTTGAAAAACAACTTAATAAAATTCAACACAAAAGTGAATCTAGACGTGCATTTGATAGTATAAAAAGCGCTGTTATTGAAGAAGAATAGTAATTAATTATTTATTGAAATAGAAGAAAAAGGCACTTTGATAGTGCCTTTATTTTTTTGCTTGTTATAATATCACTAACTTTTTTTATATAATGAATAGATATGACTGTAAATCCTTTGTTGCCTTTACGTGACCAAATTAACGAAATTGATCGAAACCTTCTTGAACTCATAGCTAAACGACGCGAACTTTCAACCAAAGTTATTCAGACTAAAATTGCAGCAAATATTCCTGTACGTGATTTAAAGCGTGAACGATCACTAGTAAAAGCGTTGATCAATCAAGGAAAAAACCATAGCCTTGATGACTTGCTGATCAGACGTTTATATCAAATCATTATTGAAGATTCAGTTTTACTGCAACAAAAAATCTTACAAGAGAATCTAAACCAAAATTGTGTTACTAGCGCAAAAGTGGCTTTTTTGGGGCCCAAAGGTTCCTATTCGCATTCCGCTGCTCGCCGTTATGCTAGTGCTAATTTAGAGCAGATGGTTGAATCAAGTTGCTCAACGTTTAAAGATGTCTTTGAACAAATTGAACATAATTTGGTGGATTATGGCATACTACCGATTGAAAACTCGAGTTCAGGATCAATAAATGAAGTTTATGATCTACTGCAAAAAACACATTTACATATTATTGCAGAACTGTCATTACCTATAGATCACTGCATCCTTGCTATACCAAATACTGAGCTTGATAAAATTGATACCATTTACAGCCATCCACAACCTTTTCAACAATGTAGTAATTTTCTAGAAAATTATCCGCATTGGAAAATTGTTTACTGTGATAGTACCTCATCAGCAATGGAAACCGTTGCTAAATTAAATAAGCCTAATGTTGCAGCAATAGGCAATAAAGATGGGGGAGAGTTATATGGACTTAAAATGCTTGAACATAATTTTGCCAACCAAAAGCAAAATATCACTCGCTTTATTGTACTTGCGCGAGAACCGATAGCCGTATCAGATCAAATTCCAGCTAAAACAACAATTTTAATGAAAACCGGTCAACAGGCAGGGGCGTTAGTTGATGCACTGTTAGTGCTACGTAATCATAATATTGTGATGACTAAACTTGAGTCTCGACCCATTCATGGTACCCCATGGGAAGAGATGTTTTACATCGATTTACAAGGCAACATCCATTCAGATGAAATGCAAACAGCATTGAAAGAGTTGGCATCCATAACGCTCTATACTAAAGTATTAGGTTGCTACCCAAGTGACTCGGTTGCGGCGATAGTCTAACTAATGAAAATGATGCAACATTTTTCTCAAGCGGTCATTCGCTGGTATGAGCAGTTTGGTAGAAAGACGCTACCATGGCAAATAGAAAAAAGCCCTTATCATGTCTGGTTGTCGGAAGTTATGTTGCAACAAACCCAAGTTGCAACAGTTATTCCCTACTTTAAGCGATTTATTGCGCATTTTCCTAAGATCTCTGATCTTGCCAACGCGCCTATTGACGATGTTCTACACCTTTGGACTGGACTGGGTTATTATGCTCGTGCGCGTAATTTGCATAAAGCCGCACAAATTGTCAATGACAAATTTAAAGGTATATTTCCGACTCGTTTTGATGATGTTGTTGCATTACCAGGAGTCGGACGCTCTACTGCCGGTGCTATTTTATCACTATCACAAAATCAACATTTTGCTATTTTAGATGGTAATGTTAAACGAGTACTGACTCGTTATTTTGCCGTAGAAGGCTGGCCAGGCAACAAAACTATCGAAAATAAGCTATGGCAGTTGAGTGAACAAGTTACGCCAAAACACGATGTCGCAAAATTTAATCAAGCGATGATGGATATAGGCGCGACAGTTTGTACGCGTTCTAAACCTAAGTGTAACTTATGCCCACTCAATGTTGAGTGTATAGCTTACAAAACCGAAAGTTGGCAACAATTTCCAACTAAAAAACCTAAATCAACGCTTCCTGAAAAAACCGCTTATTTTTTGATACTAGAATATCAACACGCAATATGGTTAGAAAAAAGACCGCCATCAGGAATTTGGGGAGGCTTATATTGCTTACCCGAATTTGCAAATCAACAAGCATTAGAAGATTGGTTAATCCAAAGGGGAATTAAAACCACGCCGCCAGAACAATTAATTTCGTTTCGACACACTTTTAGCCATTTTCACTTAGATATTATACCGATCAAGTGTATTATCACTAATTATAAAAAGTGTTTAGATGAGACCAATGGTTATTGGTATAATTTGAAAACTGAGAATGCAAAAATTGGCTTGGCAACACCAATTTATAACTTACTAAAACAATTCGTTTAATATCAAGCCAAGTTTTTCTACCCATATTTTTTGTATATAATTGCCGATTATTTTTATTTAAAATAGCTAATGAACAATACACAAAATCAAGCTTTGTCGAAGTGGTTAATCTTTTTAATGGCATTTGCAATAGGTATTACTATTGCCAGTAATTACTATGCACAACCTCTGTTACACTCTATTACCAATGATTTAAACATTGCAGTTGAACACTCTGGCGCGATCATTATGACTGCACAGTTTAGTTATGCTGTCGGCTTATTATTTATTACGCCGCTAGGTGATAAACTCGAACGTAAAAAATTGATACTGATTTTAATGATCTTATCAACATGTGGTCTTATTATTAGCGCTTTATCGATTAATTTATGGATGCTAATACTAGGAACCGCTTTGACAGGACTCTTTTCAACTGTCGCCCAGGTATTAATTCCATTCGCTGCGACCTTATCAAAACCTGAGCATCGAGGAAAGGTGGTTGGTACATTAATGAGCGGTATGTTATTAGGTATATTATTAGGTCGAACCTTTGCAGGGGCTATTTCGTCAAATGCTGACTGGCATTATGTCTATTGGATTGCGGCAACTATTATGGTCACTGTCACTGCGTTACTTGGTTTTTGTTTACCTACCTATCGCAATACCATTAATATTAATTACTTTAAACTGTTATTATCAATCGCCACACTCTATAAGCAAGAACCAATATTGAGAATTCGTTCGCTACTGGCAATTATTTCTTTTGCCCTATTTTCACTATTATGGACGCCACTTGCGTTTTTATTGACTGATGCGCCCTACCATTATTCTGATTTTATTATTGGCCTGTTTGGTTTAGCGGGAGCGGCTGGTGCTCTTGGCTCACCGATTGTCGGAAAATTATCTGATATAGGTAAAGGCACACTAGCGACAACCATTGGTTTATGTTTATTACTACTATCTTGGCTACCACTTTCACTAGCACAGTATTCAATCATAGCGCTAATTTTAGGCGTAATATTGCTCGATTTTTCGGTACAAGTTACCCATGTTTCTAATATGAGTGCTATTTATCAAATTAGACCCGATGCCCGCAGTCGAATGAACACAGGTTATATGGTTTGCTATTTTATTGGAGGCATGCTGGGCTCGGTTACATCAACCTACTTATTTAGCCACTATGGTTGGCTATCGATAGCCATTACCGGAACGCTATTGGGGTTACTTGGTATCGTCAGTTGGTATATTTACAATACTAAAAAATATTACAATCATTGAATTTAAATTGATATCACAAACAACTCAACCCTATTTTTTAATAAAAATATTTGAGCTTTAGTTAATATAGTTTAACACATTGTTTATAATCTTATTTTTTCTTCTGCTTAAACAAACCGAATTGTTGATTGTTTAAGATGATCGATTAAATAATCACAATTAACTTCTGATTTTATTATAGATTAGCTTAATTAAAATTCCTGGCACAAGAATTAATCCGAATTGAAAATAATAAAAATGGATAGTATCAAATAGACTAAAAACTAACACAATACCCCTTGTACATAACAAGAAGAAACGGAATAATCCTCTTCTTGCTTAGAATAAGATTATTTATAATACAATATGCTAAATAGCAGTTAATATTGATAAGTACATCGTTGTTCTATAAATTAAAGCAACCATTATGGTGGTAATCATCGCTAAAATGTTTTCAGTAATAGTTAATAATCATAAAGCTACCATCAATATTTTTAAATTAAAAACGGTTTAATGGTCCAATTACTCAATACTTAAGGAGTCATTTATGGCAAAAATTTCATATCTTAATACGCCATTTACTGTAAAAAAATTAACACTCAAAAATCGTATTGTGATGCCGCCAATGTGTCAATATCAAGCAACGGATGGCGTGCCTAATGATTGGCACTTTGTTCACTATGTGTCGCGTGCGGTTGGCGGTGTTGGATTAATTATTGTAGAAATGACTAATATCGCGCCAAATGGTCGAATCTCGCCAAATTGTCTGGGTTTATGGAATGATGAGCAAAAAGATCAATTCAAACGAATTGTTGATGCTGTACATGCACAAAATGGCAAAATCGCCATCCAAATTGCCCATGCCGGACGCAAAGCATTAGGTACATCTGATGTCGTGTCGTGCTCACCAATTAAATATGATGGCGCTAACGAAGCCATGGAAAAATGGCAATACCAAACACCTCGGGAATTATCCAAAGATGAAATCATCGAGATCATTGAAAAATTCAAACAATCAACCCAAAGAGCAATTGCTGCTGGGTTTGATGCGATTGAAATACATGCGGCACATGGCTATTTGATCCATCAATTTTGCTCACCAAAAAGTAATCACCGAACTGATGAATACGGGCAAGATAAATTATTATTTGCTAAGCAAGTTATCGAAGCCGTCAAATCAGTCATGCCATCGGATATGCCTTTAATAGTGCGTTTTTCAGCCCAAGAATACGGAAAGGACGGCTATGATGTTGAGTACGGACGTAAACTGGCCAAATGCTTTGCTGATGCTGGCGCTGACGTATTAGATGTCAGTGGAGGGGGGGACGGACAGTTAGATCCAGCACATACCCCTGAATTTCATGCTGGCTATCAAGTTTATTTAGCGCAAAGCATTCGCAAAATAACAAATTTGCCGATTATCACCGTCGGTATGCTCGAAGATCCATATGTAGCTGATTATGTATTAAGCACTAAAGATGCTGATCTTATTGGCATTGGACGAGGGTTATTACGCGATCCATATTGGGCTTTACATATCCCATCCTCACCATTTATACCAAGCTCTTATGCTGCAGCGTTTAAATAACTCAGTTTTATACTTCATTATCCATCAAGCCATGCTTAAGGGTAATGAAGTCATAAATTTAACTTAAATATGCATAGCATATTTAATTAACTGTTTTTTGATAGGGGAGCAATGATCGATAGTATTCATACCAACTGTTCTTATTAATTTTTTAACAAGACTATCACCGTTAAACATATCTTGTATGGTTCGCATAGCGGTTAACATCACTAAGGTATCTTTTCGACGCATAAATTGAAACAATTTTAAATTATCAACTAATCCAAAATCTTTTTGTTGATCAATTAATTTTTTAATTGTTGTAACCAATAATGCTGAATCTTGAAATCCAAGATTGACACCTTGCCCAGCTAAAGGGTGAATGGTATGAGCAGCATCACCAATTAACACTAAACGATGTTTAATAAATTGTCTTGCTAAACGCGCTTTCAACGGAAAAACCATTCTTGGATTGATTAACTGACATTGACCGACTTTATCACCCGTTAAATGAAATAATTCATTGCAGAAATCTGATTCTGACATTGAAGATAACATTGCCGCATTATCAGGCTTGGTTGACCAAACCAAACAACTTTTATTTTGTTGCCAAAGCGGCAAAAAAGCGACAATACCATTTGGATAAAAAATCTGTCTTGCACAAGATTGATGTGAGTAACGCGTTTCAACTGTGGTTATTACAGCATGATGAATATAATTACGTTCAAAAACAGAAATGTTTTCTTGCTTTCGAATCCAAGAGTGTGCCCCATCAGCACCAATGACTAATTTAGCATATAATACAGTTTCATTAGATAATGTTAGACAAGCGTAATCTTGGCTAAACTCACTATTAATTGCTTGATCAGGATAAATGGTGATGTTAGTACGTGATAATGCGTATTGATAAAGATAGTGAGATATTACATCATTTTCAATGATATAACCAAGATTAGCATAACCATAATCTTTGGCATGAGCAGCTAAATGTGCTTGACCATTTTTTTCCCAAACACCTATTTCAGAAAAATCTTGTACTCGTTTACTTGCTAATAAATCATCCCATATCCCAATTTGCGCAAAATAACGCTGACTAGCATTATTTATTGCAGACGCTCGAATACCTATCTCATTATGAAATAATTGTTGATGCTGATGAATGTTAGCATCGACAAGCGCAATGTTTAAACCATGTTGACTAAGTGCGCAAGCAGTTGCTAAACCAACTAATCCACCACCAACAATAGCAATATCAAAATTTTTATTCATACCAACAAATATCGCTACTTATTATCAAGTTTGTTATCGTTTTTGACTTCAGTGTCATCATCATTCATCGCTTTTTTAAACCCTTTTAAAGCTGAACCTAAATCAGACCCTAAATTACGTAGTTTTTTTGTGCCAAATAATAAAATGACTACAGCAAGAAACACTAAAAGGTGTGGAATGCTAAATGACATATAAAAATCCTCTTTTAAAAAGTATTACTGCTATGCTTGATCCAAAACAACAACACAGCACTTAAAGTATTAGCTTAATTATACGCTTTTTATTAAGGGATTTCACAACAAGTTATTTTAGGATAAAAAAAAGACCTGTATATAAATATACAGGCCAACATGAAATATAAGGAATATAAGGAAAGAAAACAATGAAAAATCCTTACCCTGCTTATTATCCATTTTTTTTCGTTTTAGTCAACGTTTTTATTTGCTTTCGTATTTATTTAAAGAAAGGTAGCAAAATTAAAAATAAAACAAATAAAATCATTAATATACAATATAATAACCACTTAATTATTTCATTTTCAATATTTTAACTTAAATCAAAAATTATTAAAAAAAACATATTAAATTATAAAAATACTTTATTTTTCGTATAAAATAACTTTTTTAAAACAGAAAAAAACACATCATCATTTTTTTAAAAACTCTAATTTTAAAACGTAAAATTAAACAAAAATCAGAATATAAAACGAATAATTTAACCGAAATTAAGAAAAAACATTTTTAAATACAAACTATTCTGATAATCATATATATAAAACTAAAAAAATATGTTTTATAATTAGTAAACGGATGAAAATAAAAAGTAGACAGAAATAAATATGATTAAAAATAAAAATGTTAAAACATTTAAAGATAGATTATACAGCTCTATGCAAGGTTTATCTGTTTCTGCCTTTGCTAAAAAATGTGATATGTCAGAAACTGTTATCAGAGATTACTTATCAGGTAAAACATATCCATCTCTTACCCGTTTAGAAGTCATTGCGGAAAAATGTAATGTATCTTTCAACTGGCTTGCTACCGGTTATAAATTAGAAGTTTTCGATCCTAAAGACGAAGATGATGGTATTTATAACGAAAATATTTATCGAATTCCTGTTTATAAAAAACAGTTACCCACTAAAGAAGAAGCGCAAACTCAGCGTTATGTTCGTGAAACCCCACCAGTGATGAATTATCCTATTGTTGAGGGTTGGGCTGCTCATCGAGGCCTCGATATCCGAAAACTAATAATTTATTGGGCTAAAGGCGATCTAATGGCACCAGACATTGAAAATAATAATGGCGTGATTATCAACACACAAGAAAGTGAACTTATTGATGGTGCCATTTATTTAATCGAATATGAAAATTTTACCTTGCTTAGGAAAATAAGATTAACACTGGGCAGTTGGATCTTAATTTGTAACAATAACCAATATCCAACTATTGAGGTTCCTAAAGCTCATTTCGAAAAATACAATATTGTAGGTCGTGCAGTACAAATCATTAAAGATGTTTTTTAATACCATAAGTAGCAATCCAAATTAGTTCAGGCTATAATTTAAACACGAGGAAATCTACAACCTGTAATTTCCTCGTTATTTTACTAATAGGTATAATTTTCCTACATCAGGTAGAAAGCTAAATAATGTTCATCTAAAAATATCACACAACAATTTAGTGTTTAGATAATTTATATCTATAACTATTACCCGCATATTTCTTTTGATCATTGATAAAAAATCAATGGCTAACCTTACTAATTATTGGGTCAATTATGTATCGATTTTTTGAAAAATTGGTGTCAGCTTATCCTAAAGATGGCGCACAACCTACCGCTAAAAACTTTTTTAAATTTATTTGGCAATCCACAAAAGGCATTCGCATCTTTATATTATCACTCATTATACTTAGTGGTTTAAGTGGCGCTTTTGAAGCTTTCTTATTTGCGGCTTTAGGTAAAGTAGTTGATTGGCTGGCTGTCATTGAGCCAAGTAAATTTTGGCAACAAGAAAAAAGTACCTTAATTTTATTTACCTTAATCATTTTAGCAAGTACGTTGATTATTGGCTTACAAACCATTATTAAGCATCAGTCACTTGCTGGTAATTTTCCGATGAGAATACGTTGGAATTTACATCGTTTAGTCCTAAATCAAAGTATGCGATTTTTTCAAGACGAATTTGCAGGCAGAATATCAGCAAAAGTCATGCAAACAGCCCTTGCCGTTCGAGATACCTGTTTTTTGGTAGCAGATATTTTAGTTTATGTGCTTATCTCGTTTATCACCATGGCAGCAATTATTGGACAACTCGATCCTTGGTTCTTATTACCCTTTTTTGGCTGGTGTGTCCTTTTTGGCATTGCTATGTACTATTTCATTCCACGCTTAAGTAAAGTGGCGAGTATGCAGGCAGACGCCAGATCAACCATGACAGGACGCGTGACAGATGCCTATACCAATATTATGACAGTAAAACTTTTTTCACATGCTGGCAATGAAGCTAAATATGCCCAAGAGTCCATGGATGAATTTTTAATTACAGTCAATAAACAAATGCGCCTAGTGAGCAGTTTTGAAATTGTAAACCATTTGCTTTCTATTTCACTGATTTTAAGTACGACAGCGATTTCACTCTGGCTATGGAGCCAACAATTAGTCGGAGTGGGTGCGATTGCCACAACAACCGCAGTTGCACTACGATTAAATGGTTTTTCACATTGGATCATGTGGGAAATAGCCTCCTTATTTGAAAACATTGGTGTTGTTAAAGATGGAATAAAAACATTTTCAGCCACTCAAGCTGTCACAGATAAACCCGATGCAACTGAGCTTAAAGTCAATCAAGGTAAAATTGAATTTAAGCATATAGATTTTAATTATGATAAAAAACGGTTAAATGCGGTAATCGAGAATTTAGATCTTACCATCAATCCTGGTGAAAAAATTGGATTAGTCGGTCGTTCTGGTGCTGGTAAATCGACACTAATTAACTTGCTGTTACGTTTTTACGATTTACAGAGTGGTAAAATCATTATTGATGGTCAAGATATTACCAATGTTACCCAAGAAAGTTTACGTGCCAAAATTGGTATGGTCACCCAAGATACCTCGCTACTGCATCGTTCAGTAAAAGAAAATTTACTTTATGGTAATAATCAAGCCAGTGAGCAAGAGATGATCATAGCGGCTAAAAAAGCCCATGCTGATGACTTTATTCAAACATTAGTCGATGCTAAAGGTAGAACAGGTTATAACGCCTATGTAGGCGAACGAGGTATAAAATTATCGGGAGGGCAAAGACAACGAATCGCAATTGCTAGAGTCATTTTAAAAAATGCCCCTATTTTACTTTTGGATGAGGCAACAAGTGCACTTGATTCTGAAATAGAGCAAGCCATTCAAGAAAGTTTATATACCTTAATGGAAGGAAAAACCGTTATTGCGATAGCCCATCGTTTATCGACCATTGCAGCAATGGATAGATTAGTCGTGCTCGATCAAGGTAAAATCATTGAGCAAGGTACACACCAACAGCTATTAAATAAAAATGGCTTATATGCACAACTTTGGAAACATCAAAGTGGCGGCTTTTTGGGCGATAACCTTTAGCGAATTATCGATTAAAAAAGGAAGAATATACACGCACGTATAATCTTCCTGTAATTCACATTAGTTAACAAAATTCTTATAAAATTCAGATTCAAATTTCATAATTGCACTTTTAGGCTCATTTTGGCTTTCAGCTTGATAGCCTGACAGTAACTGAACAAAAGCAATATAATGACCATCAGATTTTTGAATAAATCCAGCTAAATTATAACTACCTTGTATATAACCTGTTTTCGCAATAATAGCCTCTTTAAACGGTGGTTGGCTAAAACTTTTACGATATTGCAAAGTGCCATCTATTCCAGCTATGGGCAGTTTTTCAATAATTCCTAAGCGTGCATTATTAGCTGCAATGTATTGTAATACTTCCATTAATTTATCGGCACTAACTAAATTTAATCTCGACAATCCTGAACCATCCGCAATGACAAGATTCTCTAAATTAATTCCTGCTTTTTTGCGTAAAATTTGTTTTACCGCATCACTTCCATTACGCCAGGTACCTGAGATATTAAAATAGTGAGCACCCAGAGTTCTAAATATAGCATCAGCATACAAGTTATTAGACTTTTTCAACATCACAGTTAATAAATCAGACAAAGGAGCAGACTGACTTGCGGTTAACAAGGTAAGTTGTGAGTTAGTTTTTTTGTTTTTTTCTATTATGCCACCGGTATAACTTATTTTTTGTGCTTTTAGTTCATTCTTTAAAATCGTTGAAAAATATTCAATACTATCAACAACAGCAAACTTTAATGGCATTTTATCGGCACTAGCTGAGATACACCCAGACAAATAATATCGATTTTTATCTGAATAACTCACATCAAGTTCGCAATATTTATCATTTAAATCTTTACTGTTTGCAGCAACAGTTCGAACATCACTGGTAATTATCACAGGATTGCTAGCGGCAACAGATGCAGATGCAATAGCACCAACTTTATTCGGTGTAATTGTTGCGTAAAAACAGTTATCATCAATTGTTGCGGCTGATGAAGGTGCGCTATAGCAAGCCGTTAAGTTATTCCATGACCAGCCTGGTGCTTTATCATGACTGGTAAAAATCGAGGTATCTAAAATTATATTACCTGCAATCTTTTCAATCCCTTTTTGGCGTAAAGCAATAAGCATACTGCGTAATTTTTCACGCGAAAACGTTGGATCACCACTTAATTGGATAATTAAATCACCATTTAATTGTTTATTACTTATTGTGCCATTAGTTTGCATTCGTGTAATAAACCGAAAATCGCTGCCTAACTCAAGTTCGGCTGCTAAAGCAGTAATCACTTTTTGTGTACTGGCCGGTTGCTTGAATTGATCACTTTTATATTTAGCTAAAAGTTTAGGATTATTTTCAACCGTCTGTACTAAAATTGATATATCACTGCCTTTGGGTAGAGTAGAAATATAAGGTTCAACAGATTGTGCTTGGAGTAGACTGGAAAAAATTGCGATAATAAATAAGATAAATAGCCGAAAATTTAGCATGGAAGTTTGCTCGAAAGTTTAATAAACAAAGACAGTTTAAACAATTTGATAAATATATCTTTTTTTGGTTTTGCTATCAATATATACTCAATCATTTTTATGAAGATGTTTGATATAACTTAGAACAATACTTACATTACGTCATAAATCAATCTGAAAATTAGGTAATGTCACTATGATTCACAACTCATTAGGTTTCCCTATAGAAACAATTTTAGTTTTTATTATACTAGCAATTGTAGCAATAAGTATTGATTTATATGCTCATCATAATGATAAGCCTATTACTTTAACTAATGCTATAACCTGGTCTATTTTTTGGATTGTTATTGCATTATGTTTTGCGCTATTTTTATATATTCATCACGGCGCTGAAATAGCAAGCTTATTTTTAACAGGTTATGTGCTTGAAAAGGCGCTTTCAATCGATAATTTATTTGTCATTATGGCACTGTTTTCGTGGTTCAGCATTCCTGAAAATTATCGTCATCGATTACTTTACTTAGGCGTGATAGGCGCGATTATTTTCCGGGCTATTTTTGTCATCATTGGTACCGAATTATTAGCCCTAGGTCCTTGGATGGAATTGGTTTTCTCAGTCGCCGTTGCCTACAGTGGCGTAATGATGTTAAAAAACCAAAATCATGACCAAGCTATCAAAGATTACTCACACCATATTGCTTACCGAATTGCTAACCGTCTGTTTCCAACCTATCCCAAACTGGTTGGTCATCACTTTTTTTTGTCACGAAAACAAGTGCAAAATGAATTGACTAAACCAGAAAATAAAAATTTAAGCAATATCAATACTCACAAAGCGTTATATGCAACACCGCTTTTCCTATGTATTGTCGTTATTGAGCTGAGTGATGTCATGTTTGCTTTTGATTCCGTGCCAGCAGTTATCGCGGTGAGCCAAGAACCTTTAATTGTCTATAGTGCAATGATATTTGCTATTTTAGGTTTAAGAACACTGTACTTTGTATTAGAAGCGATGCAACAATATCTCGTGCATTTAGGTAAAGCTGTTATTTGCTTATTATTTTTTATCGCTATCAAATTGGCTCTGAATGCTAGCAACCATTTGTTCGGATACGGAATCGACATAACCCCAACAATGAGTTTATATATTGTGTTAGGTCTATTAGCTTTAGGGATTATTGCCAGTTTTATCTGGCCTAAAAAGAATAAACCCGCAAGCAATTCATAATATTAGGCAGGTAAAAAAACCTGCCTAACTATTAGATTTTACTGTCTTTTTAAACCACGAACACAATAACTTACCGCTAAAATAACAAACCAAATTGGTGTTGCTATAAGCGCTTGGCGGGTATCTGTCTCAAACGTCAATAATACAATTACGAAAGCAAAAAATGCCAAGCATACATAACACATTAAAACGCCACCAGGCATTTTAAATTTAGATTGCTGATGTAAATCCGCTTTTTTTCGATAATAAGCGATATAAGAAACCAGAATCATCGACCAAATAAACATAAATAAAATAGCGGAAATGGTAGTAACAATGGTAAAAGCTGCCATTACGTCCGGTACTAAATAAATTAAAACTACACCACCAAATAAACAGGTACATGAAAACAGTAAACCATTGGCAGGGACAGATCTGCGCGATAATTTCCCAAAAGGTTCTGGAGCATCTTGTTTTTTGGCTAACCCAAATAACATTCGGCTGGTAGAGTAAATTCCACTATTGGCAGAAGATGCAGCTGAAGTTAAAACTACAAAATTAATAACACTGGCGGCGGCGGGTAAACCAATTAAGGTAAATAACTCAACAAACGGGCTTTTATTTGGCGAAATTAAAATCCAAGGTGTGACACTCATAATAATAATTAACGCAAAAACGTAAAAGAAAATAATACGAGCGGGTACCGAATTAATTGCTCGAGGTAGATTTTTATTTGGATCAACAGTTTCAGCGGCTGTAGTACCCACCAATTCAATACCCACAAAAGCAAAGATTGCAATTTGAAAACCAGCAAAAAAGCCCATTGAACCATGAGGGAAAAACCCACCATAACTCCATAAATTGGCAAAAGAAGCGGTAGTATTGGTCTGCTCTGAGTGAAAAGCAGTCAAAATCAAAACAAGTCCAACAACAATCAATGCTAAAATTGCAACAATTTTAATCATTGAAAACCAGAATTCGGTTTCACCAAACATTTTCACTGTTAATAAATTCAACGTCAATAACACAATTACCGTCAAGAGCATTGGGATCCATGCATGTAATTGAGGGAACCAATGCTGCGCATAACCAGCAATAGCAACAACATCAGCTATTCCAGTGATTACCCAGCAAAACCAATAAGTCCATCCTGTAAAAAACCCAGCCCAAGGGCCTAACAGATCATTGGCAAAATCACTAAAGGATTTATATTTTAAGTTAGACAAAAGGATTTCACCCATGGCTCGCATAACAAAAAATAAGATAAAGCCAATTATCATATACACAAAAATAATCGATGGTCCTGCAAGACTGATCGTTTTACCTGACCCCATAAATAAGCCGGTACCAATAGCACCACTGATTGCGATTAGTTGAATATGTCGATTGGAAAGATTTCGTTTAAGATCACTGTTTGGAGATGTATCGCTCATCGCATTGATTACCTTTAAGTTTCAAAATTTCACACTACTATCCGTAGTGTAGGACTATAAAGTTTATGCCGTCAAACCGCAAGCTTAATTGTTATGAAAACTTTTTATGGCAACATCACATTTAGTGGTAGTTTCTTATAATAGAATTGTGTAGCATAACCACCTATAATTTTATAACGTATTATAATGATTAACTAAGATGAAAGAATATAACCGCCATTATCGAATATATATTGTGTGCATTTTATTTGTACTAACCGTTTTAACTGGTTGTCAAAGTAATGCAAAACGTCAATTTAAACAGGGAAAACTGTACAAAGATGGTAAACTTAGTTCGCCACTCAATGTTAGTCATCCTGATCTGGGGATTCCAGTCAATATTACCGATTATGTGCTTCAAGTTAACAAAATTAAATCTACATCCCCATCTTTATATCGAAAAAATGAACATATTTATAAAGCAATAGATAACTGGATTAACCGGTCGTTAGGGGCAGATGAATTTAACAAAGTGGGGCTAAATAGTTATGAAATGGCAGGCCAAGATGGTTATGGTAATGTCCATTTAACGGGGTACTACACCCCTGTCATCAAAGCAAGACACCAACCAAATGCAGAGTTCAAATACCCTATTTATAAAATGCCTGCAAAAACTAGTGGACGATTACCGAATCGCGAACAAATTTATAATGGAGCCCTAGCCGGAAAGGGTCTTGAAATTGCTTACAGTAATTCCTTGATGGATAATTTTATTATGGAAGTACAAGGAAGTGCTTATATTGATTTTGAAGATGGTACCCCTTTAGTTTTCTTCTGTTATGGTGGTAAAAATGGTCATGGTTACTCAAGCATAGGTCGCTTATTAGTCGAACAAGGCGAAATCGATAAAGACAAAATGTCAATTCAAGCCATTAAAGATTGGGCTAAAAACAAAAGTGAAAAACAAGTCAAAGCATTATTAATTCAAAACCGTTCATTTGTTTTTTTTAAACCTCAACCTAATGCTGAGGTAAAAGGTGCAGCAGCGGTACCACTGGTTGCCAATGCATCGGTGGCATCAGATAAATCACTTATTCCAATTGGTTCAGTTGTGTTAGTGGATGTACCCTTACTTGATGACGATGGTCAATATCGAGGTCGTCGGGAAACGCGGTTGATGGTAGCGTTAGATGTTGGTGGCGCAATTAAAGGGCAACATTTTGATCTTTATTTAGGAATCGGTGATAAACCAGGAAAATTAGCCGGATACTATAATCATTATGGTCGTGCATGGGTTATCAAACCCTAAATTATCAACATCGACGGCATCGTTAGAACCTGTTAGAATAAGCAAATAACAGTATATTTAAGGATAACTCATGAGATTATGCGATCGAGATATCGAAGCGTATTTACAAAGTGGTAAACTAAAAATTACACCGCAACCAACAATTCATTGTATCAATGGCGCAACCGTCGATGTTAGATTGGGTAATAAATTTCGTACCTTTCGGGAACATACTACACCTTATATAGACTTGAGTGGTCCTAAAGAACAAGTATCAGCGGTTCTTGAACGTGTGATGAGTGAAGAAATGGTCCTTGCAGAAGGCGATGCTTTTTATCTTCATCCCGGTGAGTTAGCTTTAGCCGTCACGTTAGAGTCCGTTACTATTCCTGACGACTTAGTTGGCTGGCTAGATGGTCGCTCATCACTGGCCAGATTAGGATTGATGGTACATGTGACCGCTCACCGTATCGATCCTGGTTGGCAAGGACAAATTGTATTAGAATTTTACAATTCGGGAAAAATCCCATTAGCGCTCAGACCAGGAATGACCATTGGCGCATTAAGTTTTGAAACATTAACTGGGAAAGCAGCAAGACCTTACAACAGCAGAAAAGATGCAAAATATAAAGATCAACAAGGTGCAGTTGCCAGTCGTATTGATAAAGACTAGCACGCTTAGTAGCTTATATTCTAAAGGAACATTAATATGATCAAAAAAATATTGGTTACGCTTTTAATTTTAATCCTCATTATTTCAATCGGCATTGTTTCATTAATCGTTTTTGTTGACCCCAATAATTTTCGAGGATTTATAACCGATACCGTCAAAGATAAAACAGGCTATGAATTAACTATCGAAGGAAATTTACGTTGGCACATTTGGCCACAAGTCAGTATATTAACTGATTCGGTTAAGCTTTCTGATCAAGATGCTAAAAAACCCATTCTAACAGCAGATAATATGCGTTTAGATGTGGAGTTGTTCCCACTGTTTTCTAAAAAATTGACTGTCAAAAATGTATTTATAAAATCGGCTATTATTAATATTACCGATGAAAGTAAAGGATTGGTTTTTGACAACAAAGAAGCTAACAAGCCAAACACATCTAACGGTGAAATATCACAAACTAAACAAGCTGCAAAACCATCAAATTGGGCGTTTACATTAAACAAACTTGAAGTCACTGATAGTACTGTTGTCATTCAACACAAAGATGATTTGATTAACTTTCGCAATATTAACTTAGCGATCGAGCAAAAATCAGATAAAAAAATGACAATTGATGTAAAAGGCAATGTTGATCGTAATCAACAAGATCTTTATTATGCTGCTAATGCTGATGTAGATTTAACCCAATATCCTAATAGCGCAATTATTGATTTGAAGAAATTTGAATATTCTTATAAAGGCATTACCTCATCGTTTAAAGCTCTAAAAGGCAATATCAATGGATTATTTAATTATCAACAAACGAATCCAATGCAATTAAGTAGTAAAAATTTATCTTTTTCAATCAATGAAAACAATTTTAATGGTGCATTTACTGCTAATTTAGACAACAAACCTGATATTGATCTGCAGCTTAGCTCGGATAAATTGAACCTATCGACATTTTTAACCAATGATAAAAAAGTAAACGACAATATCACTATACAACAAACACCTCCTGTGGTATCAAACATTGAAAAAATTGAGAACGAACTCAATTTTCTTAATAGCTTCAATGCTAAACTTAAACTCAATTTAAAACAATTAGATGCTAATAACATTATATTGAATAATATCAATGTAAATATGGTCAATAATGATGGTGTAGCCACCTTTCATGATATCAATTTTGACTTTGCTAAAGGCCATGTAATGGCAACAGGTATCGCAAATGGTAAGCAAAAAAATACACTAATTAAATTGAGTCCTAAAATTAGTAATGTTGATCTTAATACGTTCTTTACCCAAATAGAAACACCTAATGATTTGCAAGGATCATTTAATGCAAATGGTGATTTAGAAGCGAATACATTAATAGGTAATCGACTCTTAGAAAGTATAAAGGGTAACGTAGCAATCAATGTGACCAATGCCAGATTAAATAATATTAATATCAATAATATTATTCAAACTGCAGCAGCAAAATATACCAAAGATATATCTAATCCAGAAAATCAAAAAAACTATACTGAATTTTCTAATATCACAGCTAATGGCTATTTAAGCAATGGTAATTTAGAGCTAACAACGTTAGGAGCCAATTCTCAAACACTCGATGTCACCTCTGGCTCAGGCAGAGTTGGTATGACTCAAAAAGATTTAGATGTGAATTTAAACATTAAACTTTTAGGTGGCTGGAATGGTAAAAACGATACCATTGCAAAACTACAAAAGCTAACTATACCGTTACATATTTATGGGCAATTTGCTAATCTTCATTACCAAATTGATTTAGAACAAGTCATTAAGGATTTATTTAGTGATAAGTTGCAAGACAAGTTAGATAAATTACGCAATAAACTTGAAGGACGTAATTCAAAAGATGACTCTAAATCAAATTCTAAACAAAAAGCAGTAGATCTTTTAGAAGGTTTACTAACTAAATAAAAATAAGACAAATGAATAATAAAAAAGGTGAGTAATATACTCACCTTTTTTGTTTACCAGTTAAAAATAAAACTACAAAATAAACTTGCTTAGATCTTCATCTGCAACGAGTTTATCTAAATGCTCACCAACATACTTAGCATCAATTGTAACTGTTTGCCCATTAAGTTCACTCGCTTCAAACGAAACTTCTTCCATTAAACGTTCAAGCACGGTATGTAATCGACGAGCACCAATATTTTCATTTTGCTCATTTACTTGCCAAGCAGACTCCGCTATTTTACGTATCCCATCTGTGGTAAAATCAATATTCACACCTTCTGTTGCCATAAGTGCTTTATATTGTACAGTGAGTGATGCATTTGGCTCAGTTAAAATACGCTCAAAATCTTCACTGGTTAATGCTTGTAATTCAACTCGAATTGGTAAACGCCCTTGAAGTTCCGGTATTAAATCTGATGGGCTTGCTGTTTGGAATGCACCAGAAGCGATAAATAAAATATGATCAGTTTTTACTGAACCATGCTTAGTTGATACCGTGCATCCTTCAACTAAAGGTAATAAATCACGTTGCACCCCTTCACGAGACACATCAGGACCAGAAGAATTACCACGCTTACAAACTTTATCAATTTCGTCAATAAACACAATACCATTTTGTTCAACAGCTTCAATGGCTTGATGTTTAAGTTCTTCAGGATTTACAAGTTTAGCAGCTTCTTCTTCAATTAACTGTTTAAATGCATCTTTAATTTTCATTTTACGTGGTTTTGTTTTTTGACCACCTAAATTTTGAAACATCGATTGTAATTGATTCGTCATTTCTTCCATACCCGGAGGTGCCATGATTTCGACACCAATATTAACGCCGGCTACTTCAATTTCAATCTCTTTATCATCAAGTGCACCTTCACGGAGTTTTTTTCGAAAAGCTTGTCTAGCTGTTGAATCGTTATTATTTTCAACCTGTCCCCATCCATCTTTCGCTGGTGGGACCAGTACATCTAAAATACGTTCTTCAGCTAACTCTTGTGCACGATTGCGATTTTTTTCTATTGCTTCTTGACGAATCATTTTGACAGCGGAATCGGTTAAATCTCGAATAATAGAGTCAACCTCTTTACCAACATAACCGACTTCTGTAAATTTTGTTGCTTCGACTTTGATAAATGGAGCACGTGCTAATTTCGCTAATCTTCTGGCGATTTCGGTTTTACCTACCCCTGTTGGTCCAATCATTAATATATTTTTGGGTGTTACTTCATGGCGTAACGCTTCATCAAGCTGCATACGACGCCAACGATTACGCAATGCAATAGCAACAGAACGTTTCGCTTTATCTTGACCAATGATATGTTGGTTTAATTCGCTTACTATTTCGCGAGGAGTCATCTCAGACATAATAATTTTCTCTTAAATCGGTTTAATTAATAATTGAGTTCTTCAATTGTTTGGAAGTTATTGGTATATACACAAATATCTCCCGCTATTGATAATGACTTTTGCACAATATCATGTGCAGATAATGAAGTATTATCCAGTAGCGCACGTGCTGCCGCTTGAGCATATGGTCCTCCCGAACCAATAGCAATCAAATCGTCTTCTGGTTGAATAACATCACCTGTACCAGTAATAATTAATGAGGCACTTTCATCGGCAACAGCAAGCAATGCTTCTAATTTACGTAACATCCTATCGGTACGCCAATCTTTCGCTAACTCAACTGCAGACTTGGTTAAATGACCTTGATGCATTTCAAGTTTTCGTTCGAATAATTCAAAAAGCGTAAAGGCATCAGCTGTGCCGCCTGCAAATCCTGCAATTACTTTGTTATTATATAATCGACGAACTTTACGGGCATTGCCTTTCATAATTATACGTTCACCAAGTGTCACTTGCCCATCACCACCAATAACCACTTGCCCTTCACGGCGAACACTGACTATTGTTGTCATATTCTGCTCCTTCTCTTACTTACAATAACTAAATTTGGAATGAATAGAAAATATATTGGGACGTTTAAATCATTTTCAACATCTTTGAGTGAAAGATGTTGAAAATTTATTTTATGAAGATCAAAATTTGAACATTAAGCTATTTTGGTTGGAATTCAAGAGTCATATTTTTTACTTCATTATACAGATTATTGGCAGGTCTTGGTATCACCGCAAGTTTGGTAGCGGCAAGCGCTTCTCGGCATAAAGCATCATCCCCACCTTTTGAAATGACATTAAGTAATAATCCATCGGGCGCAATTTGAATCTGCAAAACACAGTGTTGCCCACTATAAACATTAGGAGGATTAATAAATTTATTACTTATTGCATTTTGTACTAATGACTTATATTTGTCTAATTCACCATCCGACACACCTTTACGGCTAGCCGTTGCTCCTTGAGCATTTGAAGTACTTGGCGCACCTGATGAGGTTAATCCACCTAACAGATCATTTAATGCTTTATCATTTTTAGCTTGTTTAGCTTTCTCTGCCGCAGCTTTTTGGGCGGCGGCTTTCTCGGCTGCGGCTTTTTCTGCGGCAGCTTTCTCGGCTGCGGCCTTTTCAGCGGCGGCTTTCTCTGCCGCAGCCTTTTCAGCGGCGGCCTTTTCAGCGGCAGCTTTTTCTGCGGCGGCCTTTTGAGCGGCAGCTTTCTCGGCTGCAGCCTTTTCAGCGGCGGCTTTCTCGGCTGCGGCCTTTTCAGCAGCAGCTTTCTCTGCTGCAGCCTTTTCAGCGGCGGCTTTTTCTGCGGCGGCCTTTTGAGCGGCAGCTTTCTCGGCTGCGGCCTTCTCAGCAGCAGCTTTTTCTGCGGCGGCCTTCTCTGCAGCGGCGTTTTCTGCTGCAGCCTTTTCAGCGGCAGCTTTTTCTGCTGCGGCCTTATCAGCAGCGGCTTTTTCTGCTGCAGCCTTTTCAGCGGCAGCTTTCTCGGCTGCGGCCTTTTCAGCAGCGGCTTTTTCTGCCTCTTGCTGTTTTTGTTGTTCAGCAATTTTTAAACGCTCTTTTTCAAGATCTTTTAACCGTTGCTGTTCAGCTAATTGCTTCTCTTGTAACTCTTTAGCCTGGTTTTCTAATTGTTGTTGTTTTTGTTTATCCGCCTTTTGTTGACTGGTTTGAGCTTGTAATTGCCTTTGATATTGTTCAGTCATAACCGAGGGATCAACCATAATCGCATCGATAGATTGACCATTAATACTACCATAGTTAGCATTATCATCTTGTATAGCTCTATAGCCAAGAATGATAATTAATATTAAATGCAATAAAATAGATATTACAATTGGTACGCTTAATTTAGAATTTGGCTTATAAGACATTGCTGACATTTTTAACGTATTATTATGTTTAATTAAATTGGTTGAGTCATCAATCCAACAGATTTAACGCCTGCAGATTGTAATAAATTCAACGCCTTTATAATTTCTTCGTAAGGAACATTTTTAGCACCACCAACTAAAAAAACAGCTTTTTCGTTAAGTGAAATTTGATGCTTAACCTCGGCAACAATTTGCTCTTGCGGTAAATTTGATTGACGATCTTGATCAATGATCAATGCGTAAACGCCAACATCAGATACTTCAATAATGATTGGTTTATTATCTGAAGGTGAAACTGTTTTTGATTCCGACGCTTCAGGTAAATCAACTTCAACACTTTGACTGATAATGGGTGCAGTTGCCATAAAAATCAATACCAATACCAATAGTACATCCAATAATGGAACTATATTGATTTCAGATTTTGTGGAATAACGTGAACGTCTGCTCATAATTAATTACTTCCTAACCGCAACAGCTTGACGTTGTAAAATAGCTGAAAATTCATCAATAAAGTTTAAATAGCTTTGCTCTATTCTACTGACGCTTAATGATAAACGATTATATGCCAACACCGCAGGAATAGCAGCAAATAGCCCTATAGCGGTTGCAATCAATGCTTCTGCAATACCAGGTGCAACCATTTGAAGTGTTGCTTGTTTAACTGCACCTAATGAAATAAATGCGTGCATTATCCCCCAAACAGTACCAAATAAACCAATATATGGACTGATAGAACCAACTGTTCCTAAAAAAGGAATATGTAATTCTAAATTATCAAGTTCACGATTCATGGCTAATCGCATCGAGCGAGATGCGCCATCTAATGCCGCTTCTGACATATTTGGATTAATTTGATATAGCCGAGAAAACTCTTTAAAACCCGAATAAAAAATATGTTCTGTACCACTGATATCTTCTTTATTGAATTTTGCTTTATCAAATAAAACATTTAATTCATCAGATGCCCAAAAACTATTTTCAAATTGATCAACTTGTTTTTTAGCTTTTCCTAAAATTTTACTACGTTGAAAAATAATAGCCCAAGACATAACAGAAAAGCTCAGTAACAATATCATCACACATTGTACTAATAAACCTGCTTGTAAAAACAAATCAATAATATTAAGATTTTCCACTTATATAAACTCCGAAACTAATAACTTAGGAAGCCCACATGGCTTCATTTTAGTCATATCTACACACGCAATAATCACATCAGCAGAACTGATAGCTTGCTTGTTTTGATTAAAAATAGTCTGTTTAAAGATAATAGACGCCTTGCGAACTTGCTCAATGCTACTGCTAATTGTCAGCATATCATCTAAACGAGCTGGAAAGAGGTAGCTAATATCCATCTTTTTTACAACAAAAGCAATACCTTCTTGTAATAACTTTTGTTGACTAATATCGAGTTGTCTTAGCATTTCGGTTCTAGCTCGTTCGAAAAAAGCAAGATACCGAGCATGATAGACAACTCCACCTGCATCGGTATCTTCATAATAAACCCTTGCATTCCAATTAAATTGTTTCATATTCAAATATCACGTAAAAAAAATTTGTTGTTATTATATCTAAATATAAAATTCGCCGCACTATGATATAAAATTACTTAAATGAAAACAATTATCATTTGTGACTAATTCGATTATAGTGACAATTTTTAAATTAAAAAAAGGTGACGATAAGCCACCTTTTTAATTAACTTTATACTAATAACTTACTGATTATTTGACTCTTTATCACTACTAATATGTTCTACCCATAATCCAGTAACGGCAGATAACATACAAGCTGCAATAATGCCTACAAACCATAATACATAATACATATCTGTTCCTTAATAAAGAGAATGTTTATTATTTTCAATATGATTTTTATCAAGTCGTCCAAACATTTTAATATATGACCAGATAGTATATAAAAGCACTATTGGTAAGAAGATTAATACCACTACAAACATAATATTAAGTGTTAATTGACTTGATGTTGCATCCCATATAGTTAGACTTGCATTTGGCATAATGCTTGATGGCATAATAAATGGGAATGTTGCGATAGCATAAGTAAATAATACACAAGCAATTGTTAATGACGATAAAATAAAAACTAATGCGTTTTTATTTAAACCAGAACAAAGAATAGTTAACAATGGCAAAACGACACCTAAAACAGGCACTAACCATAAAATTGGATAATTCATATAATTTGTTAACCATGATGTATCGGTCGATACAGTCTTCGCTAATGGATTAGAGGCAGCATTGTGATCAATAACACTTGTCACTTCATATCCATGAATACCAAAAGCTACCCAAACTCCAGCTAAAACAAAAGCAATGACTAAAATCAAACTTGCCACTTGAGTTGCTTTCCTTGCGCGCAAATAAAGCTCACCAGAGGTTTTCATTTGCAACCATGCTCCACCATGAGCAACTATTAACATTAAACTAACGACACCTGTTAATAGAGCAAATGGGTTAAGCAAACCGAAAAAGTTACCATCATAAAATACACGATAAGTATTGTCGTATCTAAACGGAACACCTTCTAGTAAGTTTCCAAATGCAACGCCAAATACCAATGCAGGAACAAAACTCCCAACAAAGATACCGCCATCCCATAAGTTACGCCATTTTGAATTTTCTAATTTACTACGATAATCAAAACCAATTGGTCTAAAAAATAGCGCACATAACACTAATATCATCGCAATATAAAAACCTGAAAATGAAGCAGCATAAGCCATTGGCCAAGCTGCAAATATACCTGCTCCACCAGTAATTAACCATACTTGGTTACCATCCCAATGAGGGGCAATGGCATTTATCATAATACGACGTTCTGTATCAGTTTTTCCGATAAATGGTAGTAAAATACCTACTCCCATATCGAATCCATCTGTGACAACAAAACCGATTAAAACAACGCTAATCAGCACCCACCAGATGACGCGTACAATTTCGTAATCAATCATTGTGTATACTCCCTATGCCCTATTCTGTTACCGGTTGTGTTTTTTCATAATGATAGTTGCCTGTACCTAAAGAACTCGGTCCCAAACGTGCAAATTTAAACATTAAAAACATTTCAGCAACTAAAAATAAGGTATAAAGACCACAAATCAATATCATTGTAAATAATACTTCACCTGGAGTTAATGACGAATTTGCTACACCTGTTGGTAAAATATCTTGAATAGCCCAAGGTTGACGACCGTATTCAGCAACAAACCAACCACACTCACAAGCAAGCCATGGGAATGGTAAAAACAACATTAATAAACGATGTAACCAGCGTCTTTCTGTAATTTTATTTTTATAAGTGGTCCACAAAGCAAAACCCGTACCAAGAATCATTAATAATCCTAGACCAACCATACCACGGAATGCCCAAAATAGCGGCCAAACGGTAGGAATAGAATCTTCAGCAGCAGCTTTGATATGTTGTTCTGTTGCTTCAGGAATAGTTAAATTATCACGATCAGTAAAGCGTTTAACCAAATAACCATAACCTAAATCAGCTTTATTATCTTCAAAAGCTTTTAATACGGCAGGATCTTGATCACCTTTTTGAATTTTTTCCAAGTTTGTATAAGCCAAAACACCATTACGAATCTTGGTTTCATTGGTATTTAAGATGTCTTTCAAACCAATAACTTGAGTATCTAATGAACGTGTTGTCATAATACCCATAACATATGGAATCTCAATAGCAAATAAATTTTCTTTATTTTTTTGAGAAGGAAAAGCTATAACATTAAATGATGCTGGAGCAGGTTGAGTTTCCCACTCACCTTCAATCGCAGCGAGTTTAGTTGGTTGAACAGTGGTCATTTCGTGACCAGCTTCATCGCCCATAAACGCAACTAAAATCGACATAATAAAACCAAACATTGCAGCTACAGCAAAAGAACGTTTGGCAAAAGCAACATCACGTTTTCTAAGTAGATAGTATGAACTAATACTTAAAACAAAAATAGCACCAGTTAAATAACCTGCTGCAACAGTATGCACGAATTTATATTGCGCAACAGAATTGGTAATTAACTCAAAAAAGTTCGCCATTTCCATTCTAGCATTGATAGGATTAAATTCAGATCCAACAGGGAATTGCATCCAACCATTAGCCACTAATATCCACAATGCAGAAAGATTTGAACCGAATGCAACACACCAAGTAACCAATAAGTGCTTACCTCGACTTAATCTATCCCAACCAAAAAAGAATAGACCAACCATTGTCGATTCTAAGAAAAATGCCATTAGCCCTTCGATAGCTAGTGGTGCACCAAAAATATCTCCCACATAGTGTGAGTAATATGACCAGTTCGTGCCGAACTGAAATTCCATTGTCAAACCTGTGGCAACACCAACGGCAAAATTAATACCGAAGAGTTTTCCCCAGAATTTGGTCATATCTTTCCAAACTTGCTTACCACTTACAACGTATACTGTTTCCATAATTGCTAACAAAAACGCTAAACCAAGCGTTAATGGTACAAAGATGAAATGATACATTGCAGTGAGTGCAAATTGGAGGCGTGATAGTTCAACTATATCAAACATATTTGCTCCCTACTACATAAATGCTCACTAAATTAATATCGTTATTGACCGATATTGTACATCAATATTTTAAAATATAATTTGACGGATATCAAAAAACTACATATTAAATTGTTTTTTTACAACATCACCGATATCAGCCAAACTACTAACAACAGTTATACCTGCAGCTTGTAGTGTTCTGGTTTTTTCTTCAGCAGTGCCTTTATTACCCGAAATAATTGCGCCAGCATGCCCCATACGTTTACCTGATGGTGCAGATACCCCTGCAATATAACCAATAACAGGTTTAGAGACATGTTTTTTAATATACTCAGCGGCTTCCTCTTCCGCACTACCTCCAATTTCACCAATCATAACAATGGCTTCTGTTTTAGGGTCCTGCTCAAGTAATTTTAAAATTGAAATAAAATCACTACCTGGAATAGGATCACCGCCAATCCCGATGCAAACTGATTGACCTAACCCTATGTCGGTAGTTTGCTTAACTGCTTCATAGGTTAAAGTACCAGAACGGGAAACAATGCCTATTTTACCGGCTAAATGAATGTGCCCCGGCATAATACCTATTTTACATTCATCAGGAACAATAATTCCCGGGCAGTTAGGTCCAATCATGACAGTATCGGTTTGTTTTAGTTTTTCTTTAACTATTAACATGTCTAAGGTTGGAATACCTTCTGTAATACAGACAATCAATTTAATGCCGGCATCAATTGCTTCTAAAATTGAATCTTTACCAAATGCGGCTGGTACATAAATAACACTTGCAGTCGCCCCCGTAGTTGCTACTGCTTCCTTTACGGTATTAAAAACGGGTAAACCTAAATGCTGAGTTCCACCTTTGCCTGGTGTTACACCACCAACTAATTTAGTGCCATAGGCTAATGCTTGCTGTGAATGAAAGGTTCCTTGACTGCCAGTAAATCCTTGGCAAATAACTTTGGTATCTTTATTAACTAAAATTGACATAATTTCCGTTCTCCACTCTTTCTTATTATGCAACAGCAACTATTTTTTGTGCAGCATCAATTAAACTTTTTGCAGTAATAATATTTAACTGACTTTCAGCTAATATCTCTCGAGCAATCTCAGCATTATTACCTTCAAGGCGGACAACAACAGGAACCGCAAGACCTATTTCTTTTATTGCGTTAATAATTCCATCAGCAATTAAATCACATCGAACAATACCACCGAAGATATTGACTAAAATTGCTTTAACATTTTTATCAGATAAAATTAATTTAAATGCTTCAGATACACGTTCTTTGGTCGTGCCGCCACCAACATCTAAAAAGTTAGCCGGTTCACCGCCATATAATTTGATAATATCCATCGTAGCCATGGCAAGACCTGCGCCATTAACCATACAACCAATATTACCTTCTAAAGATACATAGCTAATTCCCTGTTTGGCGGCAATTGATTCGCGTTCATCTTCTTGTGTGGTATCTCTTAGCACATTCAAATTTGGATGTCTAAAAAGCGCATTATCATCAATAACAACTTTCGCATCCAAACAAATCAACTCTTGAGCATCGGTAATCACTAAAGGGTTCACCTCAGCTAAAGACACATCGTTTTCTAAAAAAAGCGTAGCTAAATTGACAAATAATTTAGCAAATTGATTAATTAGTTTACCGGATAAACCCAATTTAAATGCGAGTTCACGTCCTTGATACGCACAAGGTCCGGTTAAAGGATCGAGTGAAATTTTATGAATTAGATGGGGTGATTTTTCAGCGACACTTTCAATATCCACCCCACCTTCTGTAGAGGCCATAATAACTACGCGCTTAGAACTTCTATCAATTACTGCACCTAAATACAGTTCTTTATCTATATTAGACGCTTTTTCAATGAGAATTTGATTAACCGGTTGACCTTTAGATGTGGTTTGATAAGTCACTAAATGCTTACCCAGCCACTTTTCTGCAAACTGTTTGATTTCATTAAAATCGTGTGTACAAATCACGCCGCCTGCTTTACCACGACCACCAGCATGAACCTGACACTTTGCCACCCAAGCGTGAATATCTGCTTGAGACGCCAATTTAGCTAAGGTATCTTGTACTTCATCAATTGAGTTACAAACATAACCTTCTGGAACAGGTAAATTATATTGTTTAAAAAGATATTTTGATTGATACTCGTGCAGGTTCATAAATAAATTCCAAAACTTATGTTATTATTAAATTTTCAACAATTCTAATCCAAGATCAATCAATTGTGTAGCAAATAATATGGTATGATGATGGTAATTGAGAATTATTGCTGATAACAGGTGACAATGATATACTCAAAAAATATTTTTTATATTGTAAAACAGTGAAGGTACAAATATGGCAAACGTCGGTATTTTTTTTGGTAGTGATACAGGTAATACAGAGAATGTAGCTAAACAAATCCAACTTATTTTAGGAAGTGAACAAGCAGATCTTTTTGATATTGCTAAAACCACCAAAGAACATATAGAAAAATATGATTATCTTTTTTTCGGCATTCCGACTTGGTATTATGGTGAATCACAAGCAGATTGGGATGATTTTTTTCCTAATCTAGAGCAAATTGATTTTAATGGTAAAACGGTTGCTATTTTCGGTTGTGGTGATCAAGAAGATTATGCCGAATATTTTTGTGATGCAATGGGAACTATACGCGATATTATTGAACCGAAAGGTGCAAAAATTGTTGGGCATTGGTCAACTGATGGATACAACTTTGAAGCATCTAAAAGTTTAGTTGACGATAACCATTTTATTGGATTAGCAATTGATGAAGATCGCCAACCAGAATTGACAGAACAACGCATCGCTACGTGGGTAAATCAAGTCAAAAGCGAAATGAATATTTAATCTATCAAAGTGATTTATTTTATTTTCCGTACATAATCTTATAATATAACTGATTAATTAACTAAACTGGAATGCAATATGACAAATCATGATAACGATAATAACGCTGCACTAAAAAGCGCAGGTTTAAAAGTTACTTTACCAAGATTAAAAATTTTAGAGTTATTGCGCGATCCTTCATGTCAACATATCACAGTCGAAGATCTTTATAAAAAGTTACTTGATATGGGTGAAGAAATTGGACTTGCCACAGTTTACCGTGTTTTAAATCAATTTGATGATGCGGGTATTGTTACACGTCATAATTTTGAAGGTGGACGAGCGGTTTTTGAGCTATCAACTCAAAAACACCATGATCATTTAATATGTTTAGATTGTGGCGAAGTATTTGAATTTCGTGATGAAATTATTAATACCAGACAAAAAGAAATTGCCGAACAATATGGCGTTAAGTTAACGTTCCATAGTTTGTATCTTTACGGTCATTGCCAATCAGGAAATTGTAAAGCACATCCCGAACTTCATACCAAAAAATAAGGCCTATTATTAATAGGCTTTTTTTCTTATTTAACTCTTAATAAGTATCTCATCTATCAGGTTAATAATTACATGAAACAACTTTTGAATTTTATTCCACTGATTTTCTTTTTTGTCTTTTTAACAATGTATGATATTTTTGCTGGCGTTCAAGCACTCATGATCTCAGCAACCATTGCTTTTCTTATTATTCTCGTTATTTATCGAAAAATAGATAAAGTAGAGTTGTTATCCTACCTAATGATCATGATTTTTGGTGGTTTTACATTATATACTCGTGAACCCAATATCATTAAATGGAAAGTGACAATCATTAATTTTATCTTTGCTTCTGCTTTATTAATTAGTCAATTTATTTTTAAAAAAAATCTTTTACAGAAAATGCTTGGTAAAGAGTTACAATTAAACTTAGCTGTCTGGAACAGACTAAATTTGTTATGGATAATATTTTTCATTTCGTGTGGAGTCATCAGTTTAATCACAACTTATTATGCTCCTGATGAATTTTTTTGGATTTTCAAAGTATTTATTTTACCCGGTGCCTCTTTACTATTATCATTAATATCTGGTATCTATATTTATCGAAATTTAAATAAACACGCTAGTACCGAGTAAAATGTTATAACTAAGGCTTTCATCATGAAACAAGACACAACTAATCCTAAAGGACAATTGGTATTAAGAACACTTGCGATGCCTGCTGACACAAACCCACATGGCCATATTTTTGGTGGTTGGATTATGTCACAAATGGATCTAGCTGGCGGAATTTTATCAAAAGAAATTGCCAGAAACCGTGTAGTAACAGTCAATGCAAGTAGTATCACATTTTATAAACCGGCAATGGTTGGCGATGTTGTCTGTTGTTATGCTCATTGTATTAAAACAGGTAAAACCTCAATCACTATTGGCATTGAGGTTTGGGTAAAAAAAGTACTCGACACATCAGACACCCCTCAACGTTTTTGTATTACTGACGCAGTATTTACTTATGTATCAGTTGATAAACATAACAATCCTAAGCCATTACCTGAAATTTTTCAGCATTATGATTGTAGCAAAGATCCCATTAGTCAATTAAACTTAAGCAATAGTTAACTAATATGCAATATACTTCATTTCATGCCTTAATTAGTTCATTAATCTTCTTCGTTTATTGGTTGATAATCGTTGCAGTAACTTTACGGATAGTGTTTAAGCGTAGACCAACAACTTATGTCATTGCTTGGATGTTGGTCATTTACATCTTACCTATCGTTGGGATTATTCTTTATTTTTCACTTGGTGAAGCACATTTAGGTCAACAACGCGTTAAACGTGCGCAAAAAATGCGACCAATCATTGCTAATTTTATCAATCGAATTAGTGTATTTTCTGATATTTTTACCACCAAAGTTAGCCAAGTCAGTAAACCCATTTTCCAACTTTGTAAACACCAGACCGGACTGGATGGTATAAACGGTAACCATATCGAGCTGCTTAGTGACACCGATACCATATTTGATAAACTCATTGAAGACATTAATCAAGCCACGTCTAATATTGAAATGGTTTTTTATATTTGGAACGAAGGCGGTCGAGCAGATGATGTTGAAAGCGCACTGATTTCGGCCACCAAAAGAGGAGTAACATGTCGGTTAATGGTTGATTCAGCAGGTAGTCGCCATTTTCTTAAAACTAACGCAAGCAAAAGAATGCGAGCAGCTGGTATTATAATTGTTGAAGCGCTTAAAGTTAATTTATTGCGCTTTATGTTTAGGCGGCTCGATCTGCGCCAACATCGTAAAGTGGCTATTATTGACAATTATATTTCATATACAGGTAGTATGAATATCGTTGATCCACGCTTTTTTAAACAAAATAAGCATGTTGGTGAATGGGTCGATGTTATGGTAAGAATGCGTGGACCTGTCACCACCTTAATGGGTGCAATTTATGCTAGTGATTGGGAATTAGAAACCGGTACCGATTTAGCCTTACCGCAAATTACTGACTTTGCAGAACCACCAGAAGAGAAAAAGCATATCATGCAACTTATTGCTTCTGGTCCTGGTTATATGGAAAACATGATCCATCAGGTGTTACTCACTGCTATTTATTCAGCACAAGAGCAAATTATTTTCACCACACCCTATTTAGTACCAAGCGATGATATTTTACATGCAGTTTGTACCGCTGCGCAAAGAGGGGTTGAAGTAATTATTATTGTTCCTAAAAAGAATGATTCATTAATGGTCAAATGGGCAAGCCGAGCTTTCTTTTCGGAACTGCTCGATGGTGGTGTAAAGCTATATCAGTTTAATGATAACTTATTGCACACAAAAAGTGTGTTAATTGATAACCAGTTAAGCTTAGTTGGTACTGTAAATTTAGATATGCGCAGTTTATGGTTAAATTTTGAAATTACCACCGTCATTGATGATGCTGAATTTGCCCAATCGTTATCTAACCTTTTACAAAAATATTTAGCGCAATCAGACGAAGTCAATATCGAAACTTGGAAACAACGACCCATTTGGCAGCACGTCGTTGAACGGCTCTTTTACTTTTTTGCTCCATTACTGTAATTGGTGATATTTAATTACAGTAATTAATAGCCATTTTGTGATAAATCCGGTACAAATCGATTATCACAAATTCGAAAAACAGACGTGTCAATTGAACCATTATCATTTAATTTAATTTCGCGCCAGCCTGGCGCATCTTTATCCGCTAACTGAAAATCATAGCTATTTGGTTTAAATTGAACACAAGTTGATGGCGTTGAAAACGCTAAGCAGTGATGCCATAAATGATCTTGCTCTTGATGAATATGTCCCCATCCCACCCCTTTTATTTGTTGGTGACCTTGGACAATTTGCTCCAATTGACAACTATTTTTTAAAATATGTTGATCAAGCCAATGACAACTGGAGGATATAGGGTGATGATGCAGAAAAACTAATGCATTCTTATCTGGATATTTGACTAAAGTATGTTGTAAAAATTCAAGCTCTATATTGCTTAAAAAGCCGTAAGCTTGCCCTTCAACTTGGCTATTAAGAAGAATGATTATCCATTTATCGCCAAGTAATACCACCTTATTATCAGCTAAATCATAATGGGCAAAAACAGACTGCATATAGCTATAGTTATCATGATTGCCAGCTAACCACACACAAGGCGTTTTTAAACTTATAATTTGCTCTGCAAAACGTTGATAAGCATGTTTGGATCCATCTTGTACAAAATCGCCAGTTGCCACAATTAAATCATACTTTCTTTTGGCGCTTTTTATTTCATCTAACACGGCTAAAAAACTTGCATTTGAATTTACACCAAGTAATACACTGCTGTCACCGGCAAAAAGATGCATATCGGTAATTTGTAATATTTTGGCGTGTTGTTTATTTTGTGTTGGAAGCTGTAAAAGTGATTCCAAAATTCACCTCAATTATTCATTAATACATTACAGTTAATGACGGAAATAGCAAAACCTAGGGGTGTAGCAAGTGATATAATTTTTATTATAAATCCAAGCGTTATATTAAAGTGTAAAATAGATCACATTTTAATGGAAGAAATAATTAAATGTGATCGGCAATACTCATTACATCCACTCATTTTTTAATCGATGATGATTAAGTTGTAACCACTGTAGGGCAATAATTGAAGCCGCATTATTAATTAAACCGTCTTCGACCCATTGGTAAGCTTGTTCTCTGCTCACTACATGCACTTTGATATCTTCGTTTTCTTCAGCTAATCCATGAACACCTTTTGCTGTCGTTGAATCAACCTCACCAACCAAAATATGCAATTTTTCAGTTAGACCACCAGGTGAAGCCAGATAACTTGTAATTGGCATACAACGACCAACTTTAATCCCTGCTTCTTCCATAGCTTCGCGTCTTGCAACATCTTCACAAGATTCATTTTCATGATCCATCATGCCGGCAATCAGCTCTAACATCCATGGAGTATCTTGAGTTTCAATAGCGGCAATACGAATTTGTTCAATTAAAACCACTTCATCACGTTTAGCATCATAAGCTAATAACACAACAGCGTGCCCACGTTCTAAAATTTCTCTAGTGACAAATTCACTAACTGAACCATCGAATTTACGGTATTGAAAACGATATTCAAGTAATGAAAAAAAACCTTTATACAAAACTCGTTTGGTTAGATTGAACACATCGTTTTTGTTAAAATGGACAGGATTATTGATAATTTTCATATTGTTTCTCAATTTTAAGCTAAATTTTAATAAAAAGTGCGAATGTTACATAAACTATGCTTACTATATGCTAATTATCTGTTAAAATCACTTAAATCAACGTACTATTATATTTTAATGTTTCTTAAAGAGATAATTGATGAAAAAAACGCTAACTTTTCTAATCGGCTTAACATTAAGCCAAGCAGTTTTTGCTGAAAATTTGGTTCAGGTATATGAACAAGCCAAAGAAACGAACCCAGATCTACGAAGTTCATTAGCCGATAAAGACAAAGCTTATTCAGCAATTTCAGGCTCTCGAGCAAGTTTATTACCACAAGTTGGGTTAAGTGCTTCTTATGGTGTAACACATGGGCGCCGAGATAACAGCGGTGAAAAATCTAAAAGTGGTAATTTATATCAAGTCACTTTATCGCAAAGTCTATTCAATTTTTCTAATTGGAAAAATTTAGATATCACAAAAAAACAAGCGAGTATTGCTGATATCACTTACCAATATCAAGGGCAAACATTAATTTTAAATACTTCAGTTGCTTATTTTAATGTGCTAAAAGCGCTTGATGCATTGAGCTTTATCGAAGCTCAGAAAAAAGCCATTGGTCGTCAATTAGAACAAACCCAGCAACAACATCAAGTGGGTTTAGTGGCTATTACAGATGTACAAAATGCCAAAGCTAATTATGATTTAACCGTTGCACAACAAGTTAATGCATTAAATGATTTAAATAACGCCATTGAAGATTTACGGCAAGTCAGCGGTCGTTTTTATTCCCAATTAGCAAGTATTAATACTAAGACGTTTAAAACTGAAATGCCAACCCAAATCGGCGCATTGTTGAAACAATCAGAAACATCAAATCTGAATTTATTAACAATGAAATTAAATCAAGATATCGCACGCGATCAAATCAAGTTAGCACAATCTGGTTATATGCCAACAGCAAGTGTTGATGCATCGACCAATTTAAATAAAACTGATCGATATGGTAAGCAGACTAGTCCTAATGTCCCTAATGGTACTAAATATTCCGGCAGTAACTATGTTGGTGTGAGTGTTAGTATGCCAATATTCTCGGGCGGTGCAACCATGTCTCAAGTTGAACAAGCGCAACACAACTTTGTCAGTTTTAGTGAAAAACTTGAAAGCACCAATCGTAGCGTGATTAATCAAGTTCGTTCTTCTTACAACAATATTTCGTCATCTATCAGTGCAATCAAAGCTTACCAACAAGCGGTTGTCTCTGCGGAAAGTTCATTAGAAGCAACCACATCGGGATATCAAGTTGGAACACGTACTATTGTTGATGTATTAAATGCCACAACTCAGCTATATAGCTCTAAGCGCAACTTGTCTGATGCTAAATATACTTATTTAACGAGTTTATTACAGCTGAAGTATGCAGTTGGAACATTAACTGCTGATGACTTAGTTTACCTTAACAATATGTTAGGAAAAGAGTTAAGCACAACAGTAACAATTAAATAAATAGTAGTTTAAATGGATTTAAACTATTAACTAAAAAGGCGACTGAGTCGCCTTTTTAGTTATCGATACTTTAGCTAGTTATTATATTATCTCACTTACACTCAGGCATATTGACCAATATACTTACAGTAAACAGCATCAAATAAGCTAAGCCATCTTATCTACTATAAATTCAATAAACATCTTTAATTTCAACAACTGGCGTTTATCCGCTGTATAAAGTAGATGAACTTCTCTAGGTGGTGGTAAATACTCCTGTAGAATGGGTAATAATTTTTGTTGTTTAATTGCTTCACTTAGCATTGACTCAGGTAACATCGTTACTCCCAATCCTTGAATGGCGGCTTGTGCTAAGGCGAAGGTATCATTACTTTGTAACATTCCGGATATAGGAAGATTAATCACTTGACCATTAACTTTAAAAGACCAAAGATGATCTTTTCTTGTTGGATTAACATATTGATAAATCAAACATTGGTGTTTTTTTATATCATTGGGCACTGATGGTATTCCATATTTAGCCAAATAACTTGGTGCAGCAGCAAAAATAAGTTGAAAAGATTTGAGTTTACGAGCAATTAGGCTTGAATCATCTAATACCCCAATACGAAACACCGCATCAAAATCATCCTGAACCAAATCAACATAACGATCACTTAATTGAAGATCAATATTTACCTTGGGATAACGCTTCATAAAACAGCTAATAACTGGAATTAAATTGAAATGACCAAAGCTGACTGGCGCACTGATTCTTAATCGACCATTAGGCTCTTCACTAAATTGCTGGGCAAGATTTTTTGTTGCTTTAACTTCATCAAGGATAAACAAACACCGCTCATAATATTGTTTGCCAAATTCAGTTAAATGCTGTGAACGTGTTGTTCGATTAAGTAGCTTTAAACCAATGTATTTTTCTAGATAAGAAATATATTTAGTGACCATTTGAGGTGAAGTATTTAATGAAACAGATGTAGCAACAAAAGATCCTGTTTTTACTGTCACAACAAACGCTTCCATGCACTTTAATAAATCCAAATTATCAACTCCTAGTTGTTAATAAATCAATTATTATCGTATTTATTATCTATTATTTTATAAAGATAATACAACAACTTTATTTATTTAATGGAAATACAAAATGAAAAAAATATCGATTATTGGCGCTGGCTTTATTGGTCAAGCTTGTGCAAAATTATTTATAGAATCTGGGTATCAAGTTATGCTAAGTAACTCAAGAGGAAAAAACACACTTTACAGCGTGGCAAGCGCGATAGGTTGTCAAATCGGCAGTCAACAAGAAGCCATAGAATTTAGTGATATCATCGTAACTGCAATACCATTTGCTAACTATAAACAGTTACCAACAGATTTACTAAGTAACAAAATTATTATTGATACCATGAACTACTATCCTGACAGGGATGGTCATTTTGAGTTATTGGATAATCATCAAATAACAACCAGCGAACTTGTCGCTCAACACCTTAATCAATCGAAAGTAGTCAAAGCATTCAATGCTATTCTTGCAAAAGATATCGTTAAAGATGCGAAACCAAATGATAAAGTTAACAGAAGAGCGCTGCCTGTCGCTGGTAATGATATGCCGAGCAAACAGATAGTTTGTCAGTTACTTGACCAAATTGGCTATGATTATATTGATGTTGGCAATTTATCAGAAAGCTGGCGATTTGAACGAGCTAAACCAGCTTATTGCATTTCACTTAATCGTGAACAATTAAAAGAAGCTTTAGCAAAAGCGACCAAAGAAGATGAATTACCACATAATTCATGGAAATCTTAAATTAAGAAATACAATTCAATTATCTCTAATGCTTTAATATTAAAAAAATGACAATTAGCCGTTTTATTTAATTACTAGACAAATTAAATTTAATAATCGTTTTTATGGAAATAAAATATGAATATGACAGATAAAAGATACACAGCTATAACAGGTGCGAGCTCTGGTATAGGTTATGCAACAGCACTTGAATTTGCTAAACGCAACAAATCCCTTATTCTTATTGCAAGAAGGGAAGAACAATTAATTGATCTTAAACACAAAATTGCAGAGATCAACCCAGCGGTCGATGTCATTATAAAATTATGTGATTTATCAGTAGCCAGTAATGTACATTCACTTTTTCAAGATCTTGATCAATATTTTATCGAGACTTGGATTAACAATGCAGGTTTTGGCAATTATGGAAGTGTTAAAGAGCAGGACTTAAATAAAATAGAATCAATGCTACATTTAAATATAGAAGCATTAACAATTCTATCAACGCTGTATGTGCGTAAATATCAAGATCAAGCGAATACTCAAATAATTAATCTTTCATCAAGAGGCGGATACACAATAGTACCAAATGCGGTCACATACTGTGCAACTAAATTTTATGTTAGTGCATTCACTGAAGGTTTAGCTCACGAATTAAAACAAGCTAAAGCGCCATTACAAGCTAAAGTCCTTGCACCTGCGGCAACCAAAACAGAGTTTGGACAAAAAGCTAACAATGTCACCGATTATGACTACAATAAAAGCTTTGCTAAATATCATTCAGCCGAACAAATGGCACAATTTTTGTTAGCGTTATACGATAGTGATAAAGTCGTTGGTGAAATTAGCACTAAAGACTTTTCATTCTCACTTAAAGATGGCCTATTCCCCTATTCAGGCAATCCAGCTGAAAATCAAAAATAGTAAGATGATGCCATATTACTATTGAATGATATTTGAATAAAAACTAACTCAAAACCATAACATTGTTATCGTTTTGAGTTTTTTTAAACCTAATTTAAATAAATGGTAGCTTAACAGCTAGTGTCTAAAAAAACCTATTGTTACATCTGAATTAAACTCATCAATGAGCCAATTTTAGCAAACCTTTCTTCTACTTTCTTCGCTGCGCCATCTAATGAATATCCATCATCAATCAATTCTTGAATAAGAATTATCTTTTTAATATTGGCTAAATCAAATTGACGAGATTTAGATTGTGGGTCAACTGTTTTGATGATGCCTTTTTCTTCCCAATAACGTAATTTTCTCACTGGAATTTTAGTCATTTCAGAAACTTCCCCAATACCAACAATCACTGTTGATAAAAAGTCATCATACGTATTTTTTAGTGAATTATCACCCATGTCGAAAACCTGTTTATAATCAAAATAAGCACTTATTATAAGGCACAATATCTTTAAACAACAAATAATGTTGTATTTAAGATAAAAATGACTCTATAATTCAATAATTGCACTTTAACTACAATTATTGAATATTTAGAGCTTAACATGAAATATAAATTAATTATAGGTACCTTTTACATTCCACTTATTGCACTGGCCGTTGTGAGTCAACTTTATATATTAATGCCTGTCTCAACCAATCTACTACTTTTTGTGACTCACGCAAGTACCGATAATATTGGATTATTAACCACCTTTTTTGGCATTTTCTACGCTATCGGACTGATTGTCTGGGGAAGTTTATCAGACAAAATCGGCAAGGATCTCACTTTAATCATTGGTCTGCTATTACTTGCCTGCGTTAGTTTTATATTACCACTGCTAGCAAACTACTATTTACTACTGCTTGCTCGTTCAGCTCAGGGATTTTGCGCCGCCTCGTTTCCGCCTGTTGCTTTAGCGTGGATTTCGATTAACCTACCTGACAGCTCAAAATCTAAAGCGATATCAATAATTAGTTGTGCATTTTTACTTGCAGCAACAATTGGGCAATGGTTAGGGTCGTTATTGATTTCAAACTCACTGCTTTATGCAATGTGGTTTTTAGGCGGTATTTATGCGAGTGGTGCCACTATTTTTTACGTCTATCACTTAAAAAGCGAAAAAAATAATCTGGCCGTACCAAGTACAACGCTTATTAAAATATTGTCTAAGTTACCAACTATACTGATCAATAAAAAATTGTTTCCAGTATATCTCTGCTCATTATTCGTTTTACTCGGTTTTGTTGCACTTTATTCCGTATTATATCGTAGCTCGCTTATCAGCCATATTCCAACTTTAAGAAGCATTGGCATTGTTGCTATGTTATTTAGTTTAACCGCAAGTTATCTATTTAAAGTGATCAAACCCGCATATGTGCTAGCAATAGCGCTTTGCTTAATGGCATTAACATTATTGATACAGGCATTTTTTATAAATGATCAAATTAACACATTAATTATCCTCTATCTCTCTCATTTCATATTCATCATTGGTCTTGCCTATGCTATTCCTTCTATGATTGTATATGTAGCAACACAATCAGAGATCAAAGATAGAGGTATTGCAACATCACTATATACTTGTATTTTGTTTATTGGTGTAAGTCTTGGAGCATTTTTACCGTCTTTAATTAACCCTTTTGTACTAATAACCGCGCTTTCTCTTTTACTTTTACTCTGCGCAATCCAACTCATCATCAATTTAACCCTCATCATAAGGAATTGATTTATGATAGAACGATTAATCAAACTGACACTAATATTAAGTTTTTGTTATTCAACATGCTATGCTCAACAATTGCACCAAACAAAGGAAAATACGATGGCCTCAATAGAGTTAACAAACATCAGTACCCAAGCTGCACCCAATTTACAACAACTATTAGATAATAATGAACTTAATTTTAAGTTAGTTTTAACTATTGAAGTAATGCACAATCAACAACCAGTGACACTATATCGTTTTGAACCGCAAGAAACCATGCAACTTCATAACCAGCATATCTCATTTTTATTGGATAATAATACCGGGAAATTAGAAGGATTTGTTAGATTATTGCCGAAATATCAATCATCTAAAGCGCAAGTTGATAAAGATAAAGCCTTATCCATTACACTTAAATTTCTAGAAACTTATGCACCCGATTTATTAAACAACTTTAACAATAATTGGATAGATACGCATGATGAACAAATCATTGTTGACGGAAAAAAAGTAACGTTGACAGGTATGAAGGTAAAATGCCGTGATTTAAATACCGGTCTTTACTTTTGGACAATTATTGCACCAGACGAAACAGTAATGGTTTTTGAAAGGGATGTTGAATGGGACTTTATTCGTGCTGGTCGCCAAACACAAAAATGGTTGCACGATAGTTGGTTAAGTAAAAATTTATAATTCAACTAACCATCGTAGTGAGGTGCAATTTCATTTAAATATCTACTTAAAAACATCTTAACAAGCTTTAATGTTTAACTTGTTAAGATGTGAATAATATAAACAGTTACGAAATTCGCATACCCGGTTTTGCTCCGCTATCTGGCGATAATAAGTAAACACCTTCGCTATCGTCTTTACCACTTGCACATAGTACCATCCCTTCTGAAATACCAAAGCGCATCTTACGTGGAGCCAAGTTGGCGATCATAATGGTTAATCTACCAACTAAAACCGCTGGATCTGGATAGAACTGTTTAATGCCCGAAAATACGTTGCGAGTTTCGTCACCAATATCAAGTGTTAACTGCAATAACTTATCAGAGCCGTCAACAACAGTTGCATTTTTAATTAAGGCAACGCGCATATCCACTTTGGCAAAATCATCAAAATTGATCGTGTCAGCAATAGGTTCGGCGACGTTTTCTTTAGCTGGTGTCGCTAATGCAGCTTGTTGTTTTGTTTCGTCAATCATAGCAGTAATTTTATCCATATCGATACGGTTAAATAGGGCTTTAAATCGGTTAATAGTGTGTCCAATTAAAGGTTGATTAATCGAATCCCACGCTAATTGGCTACCTAAAAATTCTTCGGTGCGCTGTGCTAATGACGGCACGATTGGTTTTAAATAAGTCATCAAAATACGGAATAGATGAATACCCATTGAGCAAATATCTTGTAGAGTTTGCTCCTGCCCCTCTTGTTTAGCCACTACCCATGGCGCTTTTTCATCAATATAGCGATTGGCTTCATCAGCCAGTGCCATGATTTCACGTATTGCTTTCCCTGATTCACGTTGTTCAAAGTAGTCAGCAATCACGATTGATTTTTCGACAAATAACGCATAAAGCTCGGGTTCAGCAAGATTATCAGATAATTTACCGTCAAACCGTTTACTAATAAAGCCTGCCGAACGCGAGGCAATATTCACCACTTTGTTAACTAAATCACTATTTACACGTTGAACAAAATCTTCTAAGTTTAAATCGATATCATCAATATGTGGTGATAATTTCGCGGCATAATAGTAACGCAAACAGTCAGGATCTAAATGTTTTAAATAGGTACTTGCTTGGATAAAGGTACCGCGTGATTTTGACATTTTAGCCCCATCGACTGTCACATAACCATGCACAAAAATATTGGAAGGTTTACGATGTTCGCTACCATCTAACATTGCCGGCCAAAACAAGCTATGGAAGTAAACAATATCTTTACCGATAAAATGGTAAAGTTCAGTTGTTGAGTCTTTGTTCCAAAACTCATCAAAAATCGGTTTATTATGTTTATTGCAGTAATTGAGGAAAGAGCCCATATAACCGATTGGCGCATCTAACCAAACATAAAAATATTTACCTGGTGCGTCTGGAATTTCAAAGCCAAAATAAGGCGCATCACGGCTAATGTCCCATGGTTGTAATCCTGCTTCAAACCACTCCTGCATTTTATTAGCCACTTGATCTTGTAGTGTGCCTGAACGAATCCACGCTTGTAACATATCGGAAAACGCAGGCAAGTCAAAAAAGAAGTGCTCAGAATCTTTCATAATCGGCGTTGCACCAGATACCACCGATTGCGGATTGATTAAATCAATCGGATTATAGGTTGCACCACAAACTTCACAATTATCGCCATATTGGTCTGGTGATTTACAACGAGGGCAAGTCCCTTTCACAAAACGATCAGGTAAAAACATCTGTTTTTCGGGATCGAATAATTGTGAAATAACTTTAGTTTTAATATAGCCATTAGCTTTTAGCTTTTTATAAATTTGCTCTGATATTTCACGATTTTCAGGACTATGCGTTGAGTGGTAATTATCGTAACTAATATTAAAACCAGCAAAATCTCGTTGGTGCTCGATGTTAACGTCTGCAATCATTTGCTCTGGTGTCATACCTAATTGCTGAGCTTTAAGCATGATTGGCGTACCATGCGCATCGTCAGCACAAATAAAATAGATCTCATTACCACGCATACGTTGATAACGTACCCAAACATCAGCTTGAATATGCTCAAGCATATGCCCTAAGTGAATTGAACCATTTGCGTAAGGAAGCGCACAAGTCACCAATATTTTGCGTTTTGTTGTCATGTCGATTAATTACCTTTTATTACATAATGGCGGAAATAGTACATCAATCGTGGGATTATCGCTAGATTTATGCCATAATTTAATAACATTTCTCTCAAATTCAACATGAATTCAAAGTGTAATAGGCATAATTAATCATATAAAATGGCAATACTTAATTTATCGATTAGATAACTGTTTGTCATCGTACTTGAAATACTAATAATTTAAAACAATATAAGTAGAAATCTGGTACACAAAATTTAAGGTCAAAAAACATGGAAGCAAAACAGATTCTTGAAACATTTACCCATCCTACTTTACAAAAAAATTTAGTTGCACTTGGTGCGGTTAAGCGGTGTGAATATGTTGATGAGTCACTTTCAATTCATTTAACCATGCCATTTGCTTGGGGACTTGCTTTTGAAGAGTTAAAAGCTAAGTTAACGCCTGAGTTACTTAAGTTAGATAATGTTAACCATGTGAATTGGCAGCTTGACTATAACATAGCCACTTTAAAACGTGCCAATAGCCAACATGCAGTTAAAAATATTAAAAACATTATTGCTGTTAGCTCAGGAAAAGGCGGAGTTGGTAAATCGTCAACAGCAATTAATCTTGCCCTTGCGTTACAAGCACAAGGAGCTAAAGTTGGCATTTTAGATGCTGATATCTATGGTCCTTCTATTCCAACAATGTTAGGCACAGAAAAACAACAACCATTAACCCCTGATAATAAACATATGAGCCCTATTATGGCATATGGATTAGCGAGTAACTCTATTGGTTATTTAGTTGATGCTGATGGTGCTATGGTATGGCGAGGACCAATGGCAAGTAAAGCATTGCTACAAATTTTACAAGATACACTTTGGCCCGAACTCGATTATTTAGTTATCGATATGCCGCCAGGCACTGGCGATATACAATTAACTCTTGCACAAAGTATTCCTGTGACAGCCGCGGTTATTGTTACAACGCCACAAGATATTGCTTTAATTGACGCTAAAAAAGGCATTACCATGTTCAATAAAGTCAACATTCCAACGCTGGGAATTGTTGAAAATATGAGTTATCACATCTGTGAAAATTGTGGTCATCATGAAGCTATTTTTGGAGAAGGTGGCGCTAAACATTTAGCCGAGCAATATCACACTAAATTATTGGGCCAAATCCCCCTACATAAAATGTTAAGACAAGATCTCGATTCTGGCAAACCAACTGTAATTAGTCACCCTGAAAGTGACTTTACACAACTTTATTGTCAAATAGCCAGCTTAATTGCCAGTGAACTTTATTGGCAAGGTGAAACTATTTTGCCAGATATATCATTTAAAGCAGTATAAGGGTTAATTAATTGGCTTTTTATAATTAAAAGCCAATTTCATTGCGAATTATTCATCACAACTTAATAACGCTAAGTTAAATTTTAGATCAATGTTTTTTTAAATGACTAAATTCTGTTTTAGCTTTAGCTAATTGCTGATTAAATGCAGGATTAGTATGTAATTGCGCGACAACTGCTGCTGCCATCACTTTAGCGGCATCCACATCACTCTGCCAGTGATAGCCACAAATTACCCGACTTTCACCAATCTCATAACCACGTTTTAAAATTTCATTTTGACGCTCAGGATTTATCTCAGCCAACACTAGCGAAATAGCAAACCCCATTGTGGTGTGACCTGACGGATATGAACCATTAGTGGATAAAGTTTTTTCGTCTTCAGGGCGACAAGTTGGTTCGTTAAAAAAAGAGAAGGGCCTGACTCGGTTATAATGGTTTTTCGCTGAACGTGTGGCGAGATCCCCCGCATCTTCTTTCATTGTGGTAATTAGTTTATAAATCTCAGGAGTTGTTGTGATTGATATTTCGTGACCAAAAGATGGCGAAAACTGCTTAGTAACATTATCTTTACTGGAATCGGCATCTAAATAGGCTTGATGACCGCGCTCGGTATTACGCATAGATTTTCCCCAATCATATTGAGCTTTATCTCTCAAAAAATCAATACTATTATAAGATGGTGGAGGCGGTAGCAATAATAGACTATCAGGTGCTTGATCTTCTTTAAGATAAAAATCTTGCGGATCGGTAGTGACATCTTTAACGCCTGCCGCAAAAGTATTTGCACAAAATAAACAACCAATAATAATACTTTTGACAAAAAGTTGTTTCATATACATCTCCTTACTAAACTTGGCATTACACTATCAATATAGTCTATGAAACAAATTGCCTTGTTAGTTTCTTCAAGTAATAAAAAATTTCGATAATACGTTGTTAAAACGCTATTTAATCAGATTGACCACTTCGCAGTCAGCCAATCTTAAATTGAATTATTTTAGGAATAAACAGTCGGATTTTTATTATGTGATAAGTGTCACATATTGATTCAGGTTGTGAAAGTCTATTAAGCCAAGATCTTATCTCGAAACATAAAAAATACAGCGCCAAGCAAACATAAACCGGCCCAAATATAATCCGTTTTGAATGGTTCTTTTAAAATGTAAATTGAAAATGGAATAAACACAGACAAACTAATCACTTCTTGAATAATTTTTAACTGACCCGCTGTCGCGACTTGAAAACCAATTCGATTAGCAGGGACTTGTAATAAATATTCAAATAATGCAATACCCCAACTTATAAAAACAGCAACTATCCAAGCTTGATTATGTAAAAAACGTAAATGTCCATACCAAGCAAAAGTCATAAAAATATTACTAAAAGTAAGTAAACACACAGTGATAAGAAGTTGGCTCATAATAATCAATAAAGTAGTAGAAAGGGAAATAACATTATATACCTACACCTAATAAAGCTGCAAAATGGATAAATAACCATTGCGTTTACATCGCAATGTTTTTAGCAATTTTATTAATTGGGTAAATCATCATTATTCACCTTGTCATACTATTGATGATTTTTTAATCTAGCTTTATAGTAAAGAGAGTTTTTCTATCCTCACCTTTCCATCTTATTTCTACCACTATTAAGTTAATGTGACACTAAAAATTAGGAGACAGCTATGCAAAAACGAGTTAATGAAGTCACGATGAAAGGAACGCCTGTTACTTTGCTAGGACCAAAAATAACAATTGGTGATACAGCACCAGATTTTACTGTTGAAAATAGTAAAATGGAGCCGATAAAATTATCCGATTTTAAAGGCAAGGTTAGAATAATTAATTCAGTGCCATCAATTGATACTTCTGTGTGCAGTGCGCAAGTTCACCGTTTTAATGTTGAAGCTGCAAAATTAAAAGATGTCGTAATATTCTCTGTCAGTGTCGATCTGCCATTTGCATTAAATCGATACTGCGCGGCCGAAGGAATTGATGCAGTAAAAGTGACATCAGATCACAAAGATCTGGATTTTGGTTTAAAATATGGTGTTGTTATTGAAGAAAAACGATTACTTACAAGAGCTGTGTTTGTCGTTGATAAACATGATAAAATCGCTTATGTTGAATATGTTAAAGAAACGTCGGACGAACCTAATTACGATAAAGTGTTAGCCGCAGTCACAGCGTTAACAAACTAATTTTACCCATTATGAAAGCTATGTCATCTAAAGATTATAGATGGCATAGCAAAGCAAGATTTATGCTACCTATCCGTTTAATAACTAACAATATTCAGTTATAATTATTGAAAATCAATTTATCCCTTCAATAAAGTTATATCATGAATAATGCCAATAAACGGTCTCGAATTTGGTCGTCGATACTTTGTCTGGCTTTTGCTGGATTCATTTTCAACACCACTGAATTTGTTCCCGTTGGATTACTACCCAACATTGCTGAAAGTTTTTCGATGGATGTTGCTCATGCCGGGCTTTTATTAACCATTTATGCTTGGGCGGTATCGTTATTGTCTTTGCCATTGACGGTATTAACCTCAAAAATGGAAAGACGAAAATTATTAGCAGGACTTTTTTGTTTGTTTATTTGTAGTCACATTTTAGCGGGTTTTGCTTGGAATTTTTATAGTTTAATGGTGGCGAGAATTGGTATTGCTTGTGCGCATGCCGTTTTTTGGGCTATCACTACGCCATTAGCAGTTCGATTAGCGCCAAATGGCAAACGGGCACAGGCAATGAGTTTTATTGTTGTAGGTACATCAATGGCTACCGTTTTAGGTATTCCAATTGGTACAATGATAGGACAACTCGTGGGCTGGCGAGCAACCTTTTTATGCATCAGTATCATTGCATTTTCAATTATGGTGTTATTACTCTACTTATTGCCTCAAGTGCCGAGCTTAAATGTTATTTCACTTAAAGACATTCCAAAAGTGTTAAAACGCCCTGTTCTTTTGAATATCTATTTATTGACGGCGATAATTATCACCGGTCATTTTACTGCTTACACGTATATCACACCATTTATGATGAAAGTGGGCGGTTTTAGTCAACATGTTATTGTCATTATATTATTAGCTGTTGGATTTTCAGGCATGATAGGTAGCATACTTTTTGCTCGCTATGCTGACAAATACCCTATTGCGATTCTCGTCTTACCCATGATAGGGCTAATAATTTGTTTATTGTCTTTATATGTTTGTGCTTTAAGCCTTTATACTGCCATTATGCAAAGTATGTTATGGGGGCTTTCGATAACTATTATTGGTATGGTAATGCAAAGCAAAGTGATTGACGCTGCGCCTGATGCCGCAGATATTGCCACCTCGGTCTATTCAGGTATTTACAATATCGGAATTGGTGGCGGTGCTTTTGTCGGTAGCCAAGTTTTAGTCGTACTCTCAACCCATTACATTGGCTTTATTGGTTCAATTTTTGTTGTTCTTGCATTACTTTTATTCTTCTTATTATCCAAACGAATTTGGTTATTAGCAAAATAAGCGCTAAACAAGCGCTTATTGGCTTAACGATTCAAGTTGTTCCCAGCGTGTAAATACAGTTTCTAACTCAGCTTCTTTATCGGCCAAATCTTGTAATATTTTGCTGGTAACGTCATGAGGTTGGTTAAAAAAGTCACTATGACCTATTTGTGTTTGTAAATCACTAATAGCCACCTCGAGTTGCTCAATCTTAATTGGTAATTGGGTCAATTCACGTTGCTCATTATAACTCAGTTTGACTCTCTTTTTAGTGGTTTGATCTTTATTATCAACAACTATATTAGCTTCGTTGTTAGTTGATTTACTCGACTGATTAAGGGTTATTTGTGCTTTAACGGGATTGGCTTGTTGCTGTTGTTGTAAAGCATCACTGTAACCACCTGCATAAATACCAATATGACCATGATCTTCGAAAAACCAGCATTGTGTGACAACATTATCCACAAATTGCCTATCGTGACTAACAAGTAAAACCGTTCCTTGATAATCATTAACAAGTTCTTCTAATAATTCTAACGTCTCAATATCAAGATCATTGGTTGGTTCATCAAGTACTAATAAATTACTTGGTTTTAAAAAGAGTTTTGCTAATAACAGACGATTACGCTCACCACCGGATAATGCTCTTACTGGTGTACGTGCTCGTTTGGGTGGAAATAGAAAATCCTGTAAATAACCTAAAACATGCCTTGAGCGCCCATTTACCATCACTTCTTGCTTACCTTCAGCAAGATTATCCATTACGGTTTTTTCGGGATCGAGTTCTAATCGATACTGGTCAAAGTACGCAACTTCTAACTTGGTTCCACAATGAACATGACCGGATGTTGGGACTAAATCACCTAACATTAATTTAAGTAATGTCGTTTTACCCACTCCATTAGGTCCAATTAACGCGATCTTATCACCTCTTAAGACTTGCACGGTAAAATCGTTGATTAATTGTTTATTTTCAATTTGATAACTGACATTATCAAGTTCAAAAACAATTTTACCTGATCTTAATGCTTCTTCGATTTGCATCTTAGCACTGCCCATCACTTGACGGCGCTCCCGATGCTCTTGCCGCATTGCTTTTAAGGCGCGTACTCTACCTTCGTTACGTGTGCGACGTGCTTTAATGCCTTGACGAATCCAAACCTCTTCTTGAGCTAATTTTTTATCAAATTCGGCATTTTGTAGTTCTTCAACGCGTAATGCTTCTTCTTTGCCAATTAAATAACTATCATAATCACAACCCCATGATGCAACCTTACCGCGATCCAAATCAATAATACGCGTCGCCATTTGTCGAATAAAAGATCGGTCATGAGAAATAAAAACAATACTGCCATTAAAACTTTTTAAAAACTCTTCTAACCATTTAATCGTTTCAATATCCAAATGATTGGTAGGCTCATCAAGTAATAAAACCGTTGGTTGACAAACTAACGCTTTGGCTAAAGCGGCTTTACGTAACCATCCGCCCGACAATGATGACAATAATGCATCACCATCTAAAGAAAGTGATGAAATCACATTACGAATACGATTATCAAGTTGCCAACCATTTTGATGATCAAGTTGCTCTTGAATTTTTGCCAACTTAGTTAAATTACTTTCTGTTGGATTTTGCTCAATTTGATGAGATAAATCATAATAATCTCGTAATAATTGCGCCTGATCTTTTAATCCTTCTGCCACAAAATCAAATACATTACCTTGAATATCTCGAGGAGGATCTTGTTGAAGGCGTGAAACAATAACATTATTTTCATAAATAATTTGCCCTTCATCTAAAGGCACTTCTTTATTAAGGACTTTAAGTAACGTCGATTTACCTGCCCCATTACGTCCAACAAGACAAACTCGTTCATTTGCTTCAATCGACAGATCAATATGATCAAGCAGGGGCGCATCACTAAATGAAAGATAAGCATTTGTAAGGTTAATTAATGACATATTTTTGGTTTTATTTGGATATTAAATAATAAAGCGTTATTCTATCACAAAGTTGTAATAGGCAACTAAATTCAATTTTCAAAGTTGTAGTTAAAGGCTTCACTATGGTGAGCATTCAATGCTCTTCTTTTAAAAAATAAATACTGCGATATTTTTACTATTTATCACTATCAATGATATTTCATTATGGAGGTTATGATGAGCCATATGTGGACATTTCAACGTGTGGGTGGATTAGATCAAGTCGTTTTTAAAAGTGCTGACGATATTATTGATTTACCACAATTAGATCCCAAATTATGGGTGGCATTAAGTTGCCCAACAACAGGGTTAGATTTTGACGAAAGAACGCTTGCTTTATTAGATGATGATAAAGATGGGCGAATTCGTATTCCTGACATTCTAAATGCAATTAATTGGATAAAAGACAAACTAGTATCTTTTGATAATATTTTAACAAGCCGCCCAACCTTACCTTTATCAGAGATCAACACATCGACCGAACAAGGTAAAAAATTATTAATAACCGCTCGTAGTATCTTAGCCAATCTAGGCAAAAATCAAGCAGAGTCTTTGACTCAAGATGATGTACAACAATCGTTTAAAATAAATGCAAGTAAACTCTATAATGGCGATTTAATTTTTCCTGCATCGGCTCAATTACCAACTCAAATGCAATCTTTTATTGAATTTGCCATTAAAACTGTTGGTGCAGAAAAAGATATGAGTGGGCAAGATGGTATAACGCTCGACATCGCTAAGGCTTTTGCAAGCAATATCAAGATATGGCAACAATGGCAAACAGATATTAGTAATACCCAAACACCTTTTGGTGCAAATAGTGCAGAAATATGGAAATTAATCCAATTACTTAAACCTAAAATTGATGATTATTTTTTACGTGTTGAACTGGCGCAATATGCGCCCCAAGCACAATCATCACTCAATGTTGATGAGAAGTATATTGTGCCAAATCAAAATGGACTGTTATCAAATGAAGCACTCGCTCAATTACCTTTATCTAAAATTGATAACAGCCTTACGCTTGACTTAGTCAATGGTCTTAATCCGCTTTGGAAAGATAAAATTAGCCGATTTAAAACATTAGTTGCAACTTCATTGACTAATCCAAATCAACTCAGTCAATCAGAGTGGAAAGCGATACAACATAGTTTAGAAGGTTACGCTACATTGATTAATTCTAAACCGGAAATGGTGAAATTAAATGTCACAACCAACCCAACGGAAAGTATAGAGGATATACCAAATCAACTTTTCAATGGTACGACGATAGATGATTTATTGCTTGAATTTGAAAAAATGATTGAACAAGACAGTAAAACACCAATTTCAGCATCAGATGTATTAGTGTTAGAAAAACTGGTGCTTTTTCAAAAACACCTTTATCGTTTATTAGTTAACTTTGCTTCATTTGCTGATTTCTTTTCACTTGAAAAAAGAGCCGCATTTCAATTAGGAAAACTTTATATTGACGGTCGTTGTGCCACATTGTGTGTTGCAGTAGAAAATATAGCTAAACACTCAACGATGGCCAATTACTCCGAGTTATGTCTACTTTATTGTGAATGTACCAGACTAGGCGAAAAACAGACTATTGCAGCAGCAATCACAGCGGGCCAAGGTGATCTATTAATAGAGGGGCGTAATGGTGTATTTATCGACAACGATGGCAATGACTGGGATGCCAATGTAGTTAAAATGATTACTAAACCGATTAGTATTCAACAAGCAATATGGGCACCTTATCAACGTATAGGGCGTTTAATTACGGAACAAATTAACAAATGGGCAACAAGCAAAGATGCTGATATCGAAAAATCCAGTGAAAAAGTCATCCAACAGCCAGAAACAAAATTTGATATTGGTAAAAGTGTCGGAATTTTTGCTGCGATAGGCTTAGCTGTTGGTGCCATAGGTACTGCACTAGCCACACTATTTCAAGCTATTTTTTCACTTACTTGGTGGCAATTTCCACTGGTTTTTATCGGTCTGTTTTTAATTATTTCAGGTCCTTCTGTTGTTTTAGCTTGGTTAAAATTAAGGCGTAGAACACTAGGTCCTTTACTTGAAGCTTCCGGCTGGGCAATTAACGGGCAAGTAAAAATCAATCTATTATTAGGAAGATTACTTACCAGCAAAGCAGAACTACCGGAAAACGCTAAACGAAATTTACGCGATCCATTAAAAAGAAGAAATAAAAAATTAACTATAGCGTTTTGGTTAGCCATTGTAATTGGCATAGCTATAAGTGGAGGATGGCTTTGGTATAAAGGGTATTTCAATCAATATTTAGAACCGGAAAAGTCTTCAGTTCAAAAAAATACCACAACAACTTCAGAAAAATAAAAACATGAATAAAATATATTTATGACGATTAATTTCGCCGACTTAGCGGCCGGCGAATATCATTCAAAATTAATGTTGATAAACCGGTAGTCGCTTACAAATAGTTAACACTTTTTCTTTTACTGCTTGAATTGTTTGCTCATCATCAATATTATCGAGCACATCACACATCCAATTCGCGAGTTCCCGTGATTCGGCTTCTTTAAAACCACGTCGGGTAATTGCCGGCGTACCAATACGCACACCAGAGGTAACAAATGGACTTTGTGGATCTTTAGGAACACTATTTTTATTCACTGTAATATTTGCACTACCTAAAGCAGCATCCGCTTCTTTACCTGTGATATTTTTATCAACCAAATCAATTAAAAATAGGTGGTTTTTAGTTTCGCCAGAAACTACTTTGTAACCACGTTTTAAAATAACTTCAACCATCGCCTGTGCATTTTTTACGACTTGTTGTTGATAAATTTTATATTCTGGCTCCATCGCTTCTTTCAGTGCAACTGCTTTTGCTGCAATAACATGCATTAAAGGACCACCTTGTGCACCAGGAAAGACCGATGAGTTTAATTTTTTATAAAGATCTTCACTACCATTTTTAGCTAAAATTAATCCACCACGTGGACCGCCAAGCGTTTTGTGTGTCGTTGTTGTTACAACGTGCGCATAAGGCACTGGATTTGGGTAAACACCTGCGGCAACTAAACCTGCAACATGGGCCATATCAACAAAAAAGTATGCCCCTACGCTATCAGCTATTTCACGCATACGTTTCCAATCAACAATACCTGAATAAGCTGAAAAACCACCAATAATCATTTTAGGTTGCGACTCTTTAGCGATTTTAGCTAGTTGCTCATAATCGATATGACCGGTAGCATCAACACCGTAGGCAACAATATTATAAAGTTTACCTGAAAAACTAACAGGTGCGCCGTGCGTCAAGTGACCGCCTTCAGATAAATTCATGCCTAAAACAGTATCGCCGGGCTGTAAAAGTGCGGTATAAACAGCAAAGTTAGCTTGTGACCCAGAATGGGGCTGTACATTGGCATAATCGGCACCAAATAATGCTTTAGCACGATCTATGGCTAATTGCTCAACAATATCAACATATTCACAACCGCCATAATATCGTTTACCGGGATAACCTTCCGCATATTTATTGGTCAGTTGAGAGCCTTGAGCCTGCATCACACGTGGGCTGGTGTAATTTTCTGATGCGATAAGTTCGAGATGATCTTCTTGTCGTTGTTCTTCACCTTTAATCGCATCCCACAAATCCTTATCATAATCGGCAATTGTCATTTCTTTACTAAACATGTTGGCTCCTTGTTGTCAATCACATTGACCTTGCGGCTAATTGTTGTATTAATATGTTCAAAAAAAATCCTGTTCGATTATCGTTACTTAATTAACCAGCAATTTCAATCTTTTTTTAATCATTATAAGTAATATTTATATGAAAAATGCTGAAAAAGAGATTTGCTATTTTGGTCTACAGTTTTAATTATTCACTTACTAAAGGAATTGATAGGTCAGTTTCGCTTAGGTATTAACTCGTTGATAAAATAATAAGTAAAAATGTGAATAAATAGTGATTGGTTGAGTGAAATCGTTAATTAACTAGCGGATTGTTTTCATGCTTAGCCGATTTGATATCGGCTATTTCATTATTGTGTGAATAACTTTCTCTCAAAAAAAGTGTGTTGAGATTTTACATTATTTTAAAAAATAAAAATGCATGTTTTTTATACTAAAAATTTTATCTCAGACGGCTTCGCCCCTGTGATAAAATTTTTTCCTTCAAACCTCGGATAAAACCCGATTCTATTGATGATGGATATTTATCCTGTCGCCAATTCATTAAAAAATAATACTCTTGCTCGCTGAGTGTTAGCTGCCTGCTGGCTGCTAACTCTCTGCTCAAAGCCGATACTTCTAAGTTTTTTTCAGCCTCTACTAGCTCTGTTTTATTATTTCGCTCGATTGCTTCTTTCTTTAGTAGATAATTTTTTTGCTTGAGATACCAACTGTTATAATCTGCTAAATCCTCTATCTCATGTGTTAACTTTATTTCATAACCATAATCATGATGAATTAATCTACGACCAAAATGTTTTTCTAAGGTTGAAACCGGTAATCCCCCTCTAAGAATAAGATCGCCACCACTTTTTTTATGACGAACACCGCATACTTTCACCAAAAGATTTAACTCTATTCTAGCCAAATAAAGCGACATGCCATACAACTGCGCAAATATTCCTTGCTTGAAAAAATAAATACTAGTGCGACTATTACTTTTCTCTAATTTATCAATTATATCCATACTACATTTCACCTTTATCTAATCAATAGTGATTATGAATTTTAATCAAATCAGTAATGCTCATTTTGTATTCTGCTAGTAAAAAATTCATCGATCCGAAAAGCTACTTGATATATTTATTCACTAAATCATACGCACATGTGTATGCCATAACATAAGCCTTATTTCAATGAAAACACTATTGTTCATTAAACAGACATTATAAAAAAACAGTATTATCATCCTAAATTTTATTGCTTTTTTAAACCCAAATTTTTAAAAATCTAAAACACATGCTCGACATAAATGATTGCTAAGGAGCTACACATACTGAATAGACAGAAAGATGTCCACCAAAAGCGTAGATAACTCCATCGTCGAAGAAAACACGATAATAACTATCACTTTGTCCACGATCTCTTGTCCAATATAGACATGTTTCGCTATTATTAAAATCTGCATTTGGATAATTTCCCATTTTGCCCCACTCAGCTAAAAAACTTGCCCCAATGTAACGCTGATAAGGTGAGGAATCCGATGTTGGTACAGCTGATTGACAAGTTGGATCATCTGGAAATGGACAATAGCCGTTAGTAAGATCTTTTACTGTTGGAAGCTGATAACCTATGCTATCACACCAAGTTTCTGCGTTATCGTACCTAACTTTATTTTGTCCCCTATTAACAAACCACTGCTTTAACACAAACCCATATTTTATTACTTCTTTACCTTGATTATCTTTACCCACTAACTCAAATGTTGCAGGTAAGTTCGGTTTTGGAATAATACCAGGGGTAAGTGCTTGCTTTTGAGCCTCACTTGCAACAGGTCCAGTCAGTGTCACTCGCACACTGGTACCACTACTATTTGGAATCATTGTGGCTGTGATCCCCCCATGTGTTACTACAGGCCAATTTAATGCTCCTGTCCCGCTTATATCAAGATCAAAATATAAATTGTCAGCACCCGTAGTCGGAAAGTTAATGCCATATGACTCGGGCGTGATAGATTGAACAAGAAAACCATGGTCTGGATTCCAAATATTAGGTGGACCAGCAATCTCTCCACCTAGACCCTCATCATTGAAATGACGACCATATGCAAGGCTTGGTTTAACATAACATACTTTAGGCGTACTAGGGTAAAGATAATAACTATGACTGCCCCCCGTAAAGCTTCCTATTGAAGGGATCCCATAATTTGTTGCTAACGAACCTGCATCTGCACTGAGTGTTAATTTATAAGGCGATTTACACGTGTCTAACTCACTATTTGGATTTGACTTGACATAATTGGTGACATCTTCTCCTGCCGCATTTTCCCACTTTATTTGCATATTACCCGTTATCGTAAATAATTTATCACCATCCGGATCGTGCCAATAATTATTTGTCACGACCACATTGGCTAAGGTCGTTGATGGATAATTTGCAAACGGCATATTTGTCACAATATCACTAAATGTCGATGACACCTTATCTATCATAATAGGATCTGTCGCACTTGAATTGTCTTCCAATGCCGAAATGACTACTTTATTCGGTAGCGTAATAGATAACAACGGTAGTATTGTTGATGAAGCACTCTTACCATTGTCAAAACTTAAATACGGACTACTACCATTAATGGCCTTGGCTGTTTGTGAACTTAATCCATAAACGGGCATACTAAACAGCACCGAACATAACAAAAACACTAACAATAAACGTCGTTTTATAAATAATTTTAATAATAAGTCTAATTTGGATAAAACGGCTAATTTTAACCGACCAACAAATTGATTAATGAAAAAATAAAATAATAAAAAGGAATTTCTGGCTGGAATAATAACGCTAACAAACGCGCTAAAAAAGTGAATTATTCTATATGTGGCTGGCTGGCTGGCTGGCTGGCTGGCTGGCTGGCTGGCTGGCTGGCTGGCTGGCTGGCTGGCTGGCTGGCCCCGTAAACAACTGTATTTTAACATATTTTTAATCCTTTTTAAATAATCCATTGTTCTTTTATACTAAATTTTGAACAAATACTGTATGCCAGTCATAATATTGACTGACCGAGTATAAAAAAAACAATCAAACTCATCAATGATAAAATAGTTAATAATTGTAAAGTCTACTTTAATGATGGCTGATAGTAATTTGTAGGTTTGTTGTTTATTTAAAAAGTGAATACATACCGTATCGTTATCGATCTTATTGCTTAAATTAAACTGTATAGATCGGAAAGATGCTTTACCAGTAGCAATCACTTCATAAGCTTTATTTTATTTTCAGAAAATAACAGAATGATAACTGTGTTTATATAATCTTTTTTTATTTATTCAAAAACAAGTTAAGTTATTTTAGTTTTCGATACATCTAACCTCTAATAGACAATGTTATCTTCATCCACATATTTCTCAAATTTATAGGTCACGCATAATAGTCAGAATCTTTGATAACAGAAGTAAGTAAAAAAAACAATAGCAACAAAACAGTGAAATTCTTCATATTATCGTTGTTTTTTTTATTAACCTATTAATTTAATATCAAAAAAATAAAAAGAGATTATTAATTTTTTTAATAACTTTAACCGCCAATGCTGAGTGGCCAACAATAATGGAATATAATGTTCGTTATACCACCCTTGGTTACTTTTTTATTTTTTCAAGAATACGTATATACTGTGGCAAAGTTAATTGCTGAGTAACACGTTTTTATGCCTTTATCTACCCTTGTTATTTTACCTTTTTTGCTACTAACTATTCTTTTCGCTTCATTATTTAAACAAAAAAAATGGCAACTATTGATCATAGTATTAATGACCGTTTTTATTGTGATGGAACTGACCTCGATCTATTTTAGTGGTGGATTTATCGATTATCAGTTTTACGTTAATTTAAATGTTAATGATATTATTGAAGGGCTGTTTATCTTTAAATTACAAGCCGTACTTGTGATTGCGGTTTTTTTTATATTGATATATTTGCTGACAAAGTTAGCTAATTTGTGCCAACATAAATGTCGATTATCGATTCGAATATTAATTGGCGTAATAGCAATTATCTCATTAAGTTATCAAAACGGTCCATTTAGCCGAATATACGAGATCTATCAAGTGACCTGTGCACCTAAACGATCATTTGAGCAGGCACTACACGCATTAAACATGGACAATTATCCAAATAAGCAACAAATCACTAGTGAAAAAGGTAAAAATATTATTGTTCTATCTTTAGAATCGTTTGAACAAGGTTTTTTTGATTTTACTGATATTACGCCACATTTACGCCAACTACGGCAAGACTATACCTTCTTTGCGAATATGCCAATGAGCCCTGGTAGCAGTTGGACAACAGCTTCAATGTATACTTATATGACTGGCATGCCATTTTTAATTGGTGAATATTCGACATCACCGCTGGCCAGCGCAAATAAAACACAATTAGTCAGCTTGGGTGACGTACTCAAACAAGCAGGCTATGAAACGCGCTATGTTATGGCTGGCCCTGAATTTGCGGGTATTGGACACATAGCCGAGCTGTTAGGCATGCAAGTCGTTTCTGAGAAAAACTATGCTGGCCAATATCCTAATGCGCCTTTTGGTTTATATGATAAAGATATATTAGATATAGCCCACAAACAGGTAACGAGTTTGCATAGCTCAGGTAAACCCTTCGCGCTATTTATTTCAACCATTTCAACGCATGCGCCAAATGGTTTTTATGACGAACGAATGCGATCGGTGATTGCACCGAAAGACGATAATATGTCATTTGTTGCTGCTTCGTTAGACTATAATGTTGGTCAGTTTATTAAGCAGTTAAAAGATCAAGGACTACTTGAAAACACCGTGTTTTATATCTTTCCCGATCATTTAATGATGGGCTCTGCAACCCCAACGATAAAACATCTTTCAGAAAAAGAACGTAAGCTTTATTTGCTCACAAACGCACAAACAGTTGATTTACAAAAAACACCTGATCAAACCATTTATCAGATTGATTTACCAAGGCTCATTTTAAATGGCGCTCAAATTAACAGCAATGTTAAATTTTTAACCGATTATTTAACTCAACCAAATTTAGATAAAAAACAGTATATTGAACAAAATAAATCGGGCATTGCTAGTTTAAATCAAGCTGCTCAACTGTTGAATTAGGCATAATTATGACTCTTGATACCGTACTTTTAGTGTCAACCATCAGTTGTCTTGGCATGATTTCGCCTGGCCCTGACTTTTTTTTGATTTTGAAAAACAGCTTAACTTATAGCCGAAAAATAGCCCTGTTGACGTGTTTGGGAGTCATCACTGCAATATTAATCCATATGAGTTATTGTGTAGCCGGTGTGGCAGTACTGATTGCTGCTACGCCATTACTGTATAATGTATTACGCTATGCGGGCGCCGCTTACTTATTATGGCTTGGCATTAAAGCATTACTTGCAAAAAAGACCAATACTACTTATGTCAGTCAACAATTAATTGACAAACAAATGTCCGCTAAATCCGCGTTTATACAAGGGTTGTTGTGTAACTTGCTTAATCCTAAAGCAACGTTATTTTTTCTAGCTATTTTTACCCAAGTATTAAATGCTAACTCGTCAACCACCGACAAATTGCTAGTTGCATTCATCATTTGGATAGAAGCCGTATTATGGTGGCCCTTTGTGGTTTTCATCTTTCAAACACAAGCAGTTCAACGACACTATTTTAAAATGCAATTAATTATCGATAAATTATTGGGGGTAATTTTAATCACATTGGGCATAAAAGTGGCTTTTGGGTTATAAATTATTATGTATTGATGTTTAAAGGCTTGAAATACCACAAATGCTTTAATGTCATACCTTTCTTTTTTGAATATTCAATCGTTAATTGATAAAATATCAGTAATCTGACTTTTTATAATCATCTTACGTTGTTATTACCGATTATAACTTCATTTTATTCATATTAAATGCGTTAGGCTTGTTGAAAATGGACAAATTATTACAATATGGTCGTGAGCTACTTGAATTAGAACTTTACGAAGCTCAAAAACTACCGAACCGACTCGGACAAGATTTTATTAAAGCTTGTCAGCTGATTTTAACAACAAAAGGCAAAGTTGTTGTGTCAGGTATTGGGAAATCTGGGCATATTGGTAAAAAAATTGCGGCTTCACTTGCCAGCACTGGTAGCCCAGCTTTTTTCATGCATCCTTCCGAAGCACTACATGGTGATCTAGGTATGGTGACCGAAAATGATGTTGTTATCTTAATTTCTTATTCTGGTCGGGCAAAAGAATTTAATTTTATTATCCCTATCCTTACAGCAATGAATGTGCCTATTATTGCAATTACAGGTGGGTTAGATTCACCATTAGCTAAATCTGCTCAGGCTGTGCTTGATATTTCAATTGAAAAAGAGGCCTGCCCTATGGGACTTGCACCGACTTCGAGTTCGACCAATACCTTATTAATGGGCGATGCGCTTGCTATAGCGGTTATGCGTGCTCGAGGTTTTAAAGAAGAAGATTTTGCACGCTCTCATCCTGCGGGGAGTTTAGGCGCTAAATTACTTAATCATGTTAAAGATGTTATGCGACAGGGCGATTCAATTCCAAAAGTACCACAAACAGCAACCGTATTGGATGCTATGTTAGAATTAAGCCGAACTGGCGTGGGTTTAGTTGCAATCTGCAAAAATAATAATAAAATTGTTGGCGTATTTACTGATGGGGATTTACGCCGTTTATTACTCAAAAATGGAACATTGCAAGACAGCATTACAGACGTGATGACCAGCCCAGGATATCAAATCCCCGAAAATTGGAAAGCAGTAGAGGCTTTAAAATCATTTAATGACCACAATATTACAGCTGCACCCGTTGTAAATACCGAAGGTGAATTAGTCGGTGCGTTAAATATTCATGATTTACACCAAGCAGGAATAAGCTAGAAAACTATTACAAATACTTATTGCAAAAAGGTACTATCTATTGAGATAATTACCGACCTAAATTTTTGTCGTTAGACGGAGATCCAAGAAAAGTTACACAGTTAATGAAGTAAATGATTCAATCAGTCATGAACATTAACATTGTGTTGTATATTTTAACCAAAATTAATAGATGATGAAACTACAATGGCAGAAAAGCGAAATATCTTTCTAATTGGCCCAATGGGGGCTGGAAAAAGCACTATAGGCCGACAAATTGCACAACAGTTGGGCATGGAATTTTTCGACTCAGATCAAGAGATTGAAAAACGTACTGGTGCTGATATTGCATGGATTTTTGATTTAGAGGGTGAAGACGGATTCAGAGCCAGAGAAGAAAAAGTTATTAATGAATTAACTGAAAAACAAGGTGTAGTATTAGCTACCGGCGGTGGTTCAGTATTATCAAAAGAGACCCGTAATCGATTATCAGCACGTGGCATTGTTGTTTATTTAGAAACAACTATTGAAAAACAAATGGCAAGGACGCAAAAAGACAAACGTCGTCCATTATTACAAGGTGGTAATACTCCAAGAGAACTTTATGAAGAATTAGCAGGTGAACGTGAACCTCTTTATGAAGAAATTGCGGATATTACTATTAAAACAGATGAACAAAGTGCCAAAGGTGTTGCGGGTTATATCATTGAAAAAATAGAGCAAATTTAAGCCATTTATTTAAATAATAATGGTTAGTCATAAAGCATTAAACCTTTTGGATAGGTTAAGGAGCAAGTATGCGTGTAGATAGAGATGACCGTTATATAACAGAACAACCTAGTAAGGACGCTAAGCCCTCGTTGACATTGCCAAGTTTTTTACAAGATTTTCCAAGAAAAAAATTAATTATTCTTGGTTTGGCAATCGTTATTATTCTGTTATTACTTAGTTTAATTATCTTTCGATCTTCTTCACGTAAAAATGAGCCGACGCTTGTAACGCCTCCTGAAGTGAATAGTGTAAGTTCAGCTGATGCCAATACTACGCCTGTCACTGACGGACTAAACAGTCCAGCGACAAATGCAATGCCAACAGAAAGTGCTGGTATTGCAACCCAGACACCAACTGAAAATGCGTTAAATCAAACAAATACGCAACAACAACTGGATATTCCTAGCGATACAGGTAGCGACTTAGCGAACACATATACGCCAACTGCTCCTTCAGTTAATCGTGATATAACAACGTCAACAAATAGAACGACAACAATTAATGACATTAACGGTAGAACCCATGTTTCACACCAAACAGATAGTCATAATCGAAAATCAACTAATAGAAAAGACGAAAAAACCAATACCGCTAAAAATGCCAAGATAGGAAACGATCGTTATACAATTCAGCTTAGTGCTTCTAAATCGGCTGAAGGTCTAAGAAAACTTGTAAAACAAAATAATATTACTGATTATCATATTTATGAAACTAAACATAAAAATGGTACGTGGTTCATTTTAATCAAAGGCAATTATTCATCAAGAGATGAAGCTCATAAAGCGATGAAATCTTTACCAGCAGCACTCCAAAAAGATAAACCATGGGTTAAATCTGGAGCCGCTATTAACAAAGAAAAAATTGCAAACAACTAAAGGATATCGTTCATTTATCCGACTACAAAGAAAAACTAGGAGTAACCGTTGAAAAAGCAACGAGCCTTTTTAAAATGGGCAGGAGGAAAATATGAGCTTGTGGACACAATTAGGCGATATCTCCCTGAAGGCGATCAATTAATTGAACCTTTTGTTGGTGCTGGATCAGTATTTTTAAATACACATTATAAAAGCTATATTTTAGCTGACATCAATCATGATCTGATTGCATTATTTAACTTGTTAAAATCCAGCCCAGATCAATTTATTAATGATCTTAAATTATTATTTACTCATCAGAACAACCAGTCTGATGCCTTTTATCAACTGCGTGATGTATTTAATCATAGTAAAGATCAATATATACGTTCACTATTATTTGTTTATTTAAATCGACATGGTTACAACGGCTTATGCCGTTATAATAATAGTGGTTTTTTTAATGTACCATTTGGTCGTTACAAAACTATCTATTTTCCAGAAAGAGAACTCTATTTTTTTGCTAAAAAAGCTCAAAATGCCCAATTTATTTGTGCTCCTTATTATGAAGTAATGAAAAAAGCTAAACAAAATTCCGTAATTTATTGTGACCCTCCTTACCTTTCAGCGGGTGATTCGGCGGGTTTTACAGCCTATTATTCGAATAATTTTGGCTTTGAAGAACATAAAAAGTTATCGCAACTTGCTGAAAATATCGCCTATCAAAATGATATTCCGGTTCTTGTATCTAATCATGATACTTCTTATACAAGAAGCTTATATAAAAAAGCACGTCATCTTTATCGGGCCGAAATGCGTCGTTCGATTAGCTGTGCTGGTGAAGGGCGAAAAAAAATTGACGAGATTTTAGCACTATATCAAAAATCTTAAACGACAGGGATGAGCTTTTAGCACAAGAGGTTTTATCATGAAAGAATTTATTATAGCCCCATCAATATTATCTGCTGACTTTGCTCGGCTTGGTGAGGATACTCAAAAAGTACTTGATGCAGGAGCAGATGTTGTTCATTTTGATGTAATGGACAATCACTTTGTTCCCAATCTTACCATGGGCAGTATGTTTTGTAAGGCTCTGCGCGATTTTGGTATAACAGCACCGATAGATGTCCATTTAATGGTTACCCCTGTTGAGGAGCTGATTATTTCATTTGCCAAAGCAGGTGCAACGAATATTTCTATTCATCCAGAAGCGACTATCCACTTAGATCGTTCTTTACAATTAATCAAAGATCATGGCTGCACAGCGGGTATTGTGCTTAATCCTGCTACACCTTTAAACTACTTAGATTATGTGATGGATAAAGTCGATATTATTTTAGTAATGGGCGTAAATCCTGGTTTTGGTGGGCAATCATTTATTCCATCAACATTGAAAAAACTACAACAAGTAAGAGAGCGTATTAATCAATCTAAACAAAATATTCGTTTAGAAATTGATGGTGGTGTAAAAGTTGATAACATTGCCGAAATTGCTAAAGCTGGTGCAGATATGTTTGTTGCAGGTTCAGCAATATTTAGTCAACCAGATTATAAAACAGTGATTGATGCAATGCGTAAAGCGCTATCAGGAGTGAATCATGCCTAAACTCGACGATATTCAAGCCATCGCCTTTGATCTGGATGGAACACTAGTGGATAGTGTTCCTGGACTTGCGCTTGCAGCCAAGCATATGCTTGCCGATTTAAAATTAAATACGATAACCAATGAACAGGTTAAAAACTTTGTAGGTAATGGCATTGATGTGATGTTAGAACGCATATTTAAAGCTATCAATGTCCAACCTTCCAATGAAATGTTTTCACAAGCCAAGGCACTCTTTAATCGACATTATGATAAGGTTATGGATGTAGAAACTAAGTTATTTCCACACGTCAAACAAACCTTAAAAGCATTACATGACAACCACTATCCACTTGCTTTAGTCACCAATAAACCTGCACAATTTTTGCCTGATTTACTGACTTCTTTAGGAATAAAAGAATACTTTTCGTTAGTCTTAGGGGGTGGTGATGTGATCAAATTAAAACCTCATCCAGCTGGACTTTATCAAGTGATGGCGACCTTTGGTCTATTTAGTGATCAATTATTATTTGTGGGTGATTCTCAAAATGACATTATGGCAGCTAAAAATGCACATTGCCCTACTGTAGCATTAAGCTATGGTTATAATTATGGAATATCGATTGCAACAAGTGATCCCGATTTCTTATTTGATGATTTTAAAGATATATTAACGTTATTACCTCATCCCAAAGCTGATGCAAAAAAATAATTAGCAAAAAACAGAGCATAAATAAATTAGGAATAAATTATGAGTAAACCGATTGTATTTAGTGGTGCACAACCTTCAGGAGAACTAACACTTGGCAACTATTTAGGTGCTTTAAAAAATTGGGTTGCGCTACAAAACGAATATGACTGCATTTACTGTATTGTCAATCAACATGCGATAACCGTAAGACAAGATCCACAAAAATTACGCAAAGCAACGCTAGATACAATGGCATTATATTTGGCATGCGGAATTGATCCACAAAAGAGCACTATATTTGTACAATCTCATGTTCCTGCCCATGCAGAATTAGGCTGGGCGTTAAACTGCTATACCTATTTTGGTGAACTTAGCCGCATGACGCAATTTAAGGATAAATCATCACGTCATTCAGAAAACATCAACGCAGGTCTATTTGATTATCCTGTACTTATGGCTGCTGATATTTTGCTATATCAAGCCAATTTAGTACCGGTTGGCGATGATCAGAAACAACACCTTGAGCTAACACGTGATATTGCTATGCGATTTAATGCACTTTATGGTGATGTTTTTACTGTACCAGAGCCATTTATTGCTAAAGTTGGTGCAAGAGTGATGTCATTACAAGAACCAACCAAAAAAATGTCTAAATCTGATGAAAACCGCAATAACGTGATCGGCCTACTTGAAAATCCAAAAGATGTGGAGAAAAAGATCAAACGTGCGATGACCGATTCTGACGAGCCACCAGTAGTTCGCTATGACTTAAAAAATAAAGTCGGCGTTTCTAATTTATTAGATATTTTAACTGGCGTTACAGGTAAACCGGTAGCAGAGCTTGAAAAAGAGTTTGAAGGAAAGATGTATGGTCATTTGAAAACGGAAGTAGCAACGCAAGTGATCGATATGTTAACAACATTACAAGCCCGTTATCATGAGTATCGCAACGATGAAAATTATCTATTTTCTATTATGCGTGAAGGCGCTGAAAAAGCGCGCGCTAAAGCCGAGCCGACCTTGAAAAAAGTATACGATGTAATCGGTTTTGTTTAATAGCGAGTCGAATAAATAGCGCAAATAAAGGGTAAACTTAAACAATATTAATTGACATAAGTACGCTTATCACAAGATGGCAAGCGTAGTAAAGTCATTTAACGATGATAGGTCTGTTATGAAGATTATTATTCTAGGTGCAGGACAAACCGGCAGCGCATTAGCTGAGTATCTGGTTACCGAAAAACAAAACGATGTTACTGTCGTTGATGAAGATCATGACAAACTGCAATCACTACAAGAACGCTTTGATTTACAAGTTATTTTAGGAAAATCTTCATACCCTCAGGTATTAGAAAGCGCCGGTGCCGAATCCGCTGATATGCTTGTTGCTGTAACCAATTCTGATGAAGTTAACATGATGGCCTGTCAAATTGGTCATGTCATGTTTAAAATACCGCAAAAAGTTGCCCGTATTCGAGCACCTGAATATAACGACGAAAAATATCCCTTCTTTAACAAAGATTGTATTAATATTGACCACATCATCGCACCCGAAAATTTAATCACTAATCATGTCAGCCGGTTAGTACAATATCCAGGCGCTTTACAATTTGCCTCTTTTTATGATAATCGTGTCTGTCTGGTTGCAGTCACTGCTTATTATGGCGGTGCATTAGTGGGCAGTGAATTATCTGAACTAAAAGAGCATTTACCGCATGTAGAAGCTCGAGTGGTTGCGATATATCGAAAAAATCGTTTTATTCGCCCAATCGGTTCAACCTTAATTGAAGCGGGTGATATGGTCTATTTTATTACCCCTCCGGTGAACATAAAAGCCGTAACAAGTGAATTACAACGCTTAGAAAAGCCCTATAAACGTATCATTATTAGTGGCGGAGGCGGTGTTGCTGTCGCTCTAGCCAAACGCTTAGAAAACGATTATCAAGTAAAGTTAATTGAACGTAATGCTCAACGAGCTGAGTTTATTGCTGAACAGTTGGTCAATACAACCGTATTACATGGCGAATCTTCAGACCAAGAACTCCTCTCACAAGAACAGGTAGAATTAACCGATCTCTTTATCGCTGTCACCAGTGATGATGAATCTAACATTATGTCATCAATGCTGGCTAAACGAATGGGCGCTAAAAAAGTGATTGTTTTGATTCAACGGCAAGCTTACCTAGAATTGATCAATGATAGTGTGATTGATATTGCTATTTCACCACAGCATGCCACAATCTCTGAGCTTTTAAGCCATGTAAGACAAACGGGTATCGTCAAAGTCGTTTCACTCAGACAAGGGGAATCCGAAATTATTGAAGTTGTGGCGAAAGGCAATAGTGATACATCAAAACTTGTTGGTAAAAATATCAATGGATTAAAATTACCTTCAGCTGCAACAATTGGTGCAGTAGTACGAGGTGAAGATGTGATTATTGTTAATACTGATTTAACTATTGAAGATAATGACCACTTAATCATCTTTTTACCTGATAGAAAAGCCATAACCGATATTGAAAGATTATTACAATAATCTTGTTTAAAACTGATACTCAGTTCATAATACACAAATTGTTTTGACTCGGGGTGTTTTTTGTTTGATACAAAAAACTGAGATTTTACCCGTTGAACCTGATCTGGATTATACCAGCGTAGGGAAGTCTAAGCCGTTAACCTTCTGATTGGCAAATTCTTCCTAACCTGTTATAAGTTGTATTAATCGTTAAGGAAAGAATATGTCAGAGATAAAAACCTTTCAGGCTGAGCACGCCACACCATTTATTCACCTTGTTAAGCAGCAACGCCCATTAGTGCATTGCATCACCAATGAGGTCGTGCAAAATTTTACCGCCAATATCTTACTGGCAATTGGTGCATCGCCAGCGATGATTATTGCCAAACAAGAAGTGAAATCATTTGTCGATATTGCCAATAGCTTATTAATTAATATTGGAACACTGCATAGCAATATTGCTGAAAGTATGCTGTTAGCTGCCGAACAAGCCCAACAAAGCCGAACACGCTGGGTGCTTGATCCGGTTGCCGTTGGACCTGCCTTAGCTTATCGCACTGATATCGCTCAACAATTATTAAAATACCAACCTACAGCGATTCGGGGTAATGCCTCTGAAATTTTAGCGCTAAATGGCGAACATTCTTCTTCTAAAGGTACCGATAGCCAAGATTCGACAACGGTTGCATTAACGGCAGCTCAACAATTGGCTCGTCGTTATCAAACCATTGTCGCCATGACAGGCGATATTGACTATATCACTGACGGCGAGAACACCTATCGCATTGCGGGTGGAGATATTGCATTAACGTCTGTTACCGGTACAGGTTGTTCATTATCCGCGATGGTTGCTGCGTTTATTGCTTGTGGTGCTGATAGTTTAGCTGCCACAGCCAGTGCTTGTTATATGATGAAAAAAGCTGGTGAGCGAGCCAATAAACAGCAAGGACTAGGCAGTTTTGCTGTGTCGCTTATCGATCAGCTTTCACTTTTTGTTGATGGTTCAAAATAGGGCAAGCAGATGAAAAAACAACTCGATTTAACCCTCTATTTAGTGCTCGATCCGCAATTGTGTGGCGGTATTCAAGGTATGCTTAATACCACCAAAATTGCCATCGAAAATGGTGTAACTACCGTACAATTAAGATCAGAACAAGAACTATCAGGTAAAGATTGGTATCATGCAGCTATGCAGCTCAAACACCTTTTAAAAGACACACCAGTACCGCTACTTATTAATGATCATGTCGATATCGCATTAGCGATAGACGCTGACGGCGTACATATTGGACAGCGTGATCTACCTGTTGCCGTTACTCGTCAATTAATCGGTGCAAATAAATGGCTCGGCTTTTCTGTTAGTAATCAACAACAACTTGATGCCGTTGAATGGCAATTGGTTGATTATTTGGGTATTGGGCCAATCTTCCCAACTTCAACCAAAAAAGATGCGGCCTCCGCCATAGGTACTGCACAATTAGCTGAACTTGTGAAACTCAAACAGTGTCCTGCGGTTGCCATTGGCGGAATTGGTTTATCCAATGTCACTGAGGTCATAAAAACTGGTATTGAAGGTGTCGCAGTAGTATCCGCTATTTGTGGTCAAGCAGATATTGCTAATGCCAGTCAATCGCTACTGACCAAAATTCAACAAGCAAGATAGGAAATCAAAGAATGACAACAGTTGCATTAACCATTGCCGGCTCCGATCCTAGCGGTGGCGCGGGTATACAAGCAGATTTGAAAACCTTTTCGGCGTTAGGTGCTTATGGCATGTCAGTGATCACCGCATTAACCGCACAAAGCACGCAAGGCGTCGATGCTGTTTTACCTGTCTCGCCTGAATTTGTAGAAGCCCAATTTAATACTCTGTATCAGGATATCAATATTGATAGTGTAAAAATGGGCATGTTAATGAATAAAGAGATTGTGACAGTGGTTCATCATCTCTTAAAAAAACATCCGATTGCCAACATCGTACTTGATACTGTCATGGTGGCTAAAGGCGGTCATCCACTACTGAAATCTGATGCGGTGAATGCAATCCGTGAATTACTCTTACCATTAGCCACCGTTATCACCCCGAATCTACCAGAAGCGGCTGCCCTGCTCGATTGTCAAGAAGCCCAAAATGAGGACGAAATGCAGGCACAAGGACATGCCTTGCTAAAATTAGGTTGTAAAGCGGTATTAATCAAAGGTGGGCATTTACTTAGTCAAGAAAGCCCAGATTATTTAATTACTCCAAACCAAACAATTAGAATGGTATCGCCTCGTATCCAAACTAAAAATACGCATGGTACAGGATGCACTTTATCAGCTGCAATTACCGCATTATTACCGCAACACAGCTTGCCAGATGCCATTCAACAAGCAAAGAACTACTTACAAGGTGCAATTAGTCATGCCGATGATTTATCGATTGGCAAAGGAATTGGTCCAACCCACCATTTTTATCAATGGTGGTAAAAGCTAGCGAGCAAAATAATGGATTACTTGATGCTTGATTACCCGTTATTAGGGAAAATCATGACAGTTTGAGAGTTGAACGGGTGTGGGATTGCCAAGCTTTGCAATCCCACATAGGATTATTTAACATCTTCGGCTTTATTTGTACTGCAATAAAGTGTATTTTCATGAGATACGTTATTGCCGTATTTATCCTGAGAATAAAAAATCCAACAGCTTTTCATCGATGAGTCAATTTTTTGCACCAATTTAACCCTACTTCCAGAGTAGTCACAACGAACATAAAAGTTCTCATTAGGTTTAAATTGTTCAACCTCCCAGATAAACTGATATTTTTTAACGCCATTCTTTTTACTTAGCAAACGTTGATGGGGTCTTTGTATCGCCGCCGGATCGTCTAGATAAACATTAATACCCCAAAAGTCCTGTGAAAGGATAGTCTTATCGATATCAGAAGCATCAGCATATTTGCTCTTACCAATCAGGTCCCAACCTTCTGGCATGTTTACCATTTTTTCTCGAACATCGATCGATTTTGGGCAATCAATTTGGTAAGCATTGACGGTAAAAACCATTGCAAACCCGACAATGATTGTAACGATCGCATTTAACGTTTTTCCTTGCATATTGTTCATCCTTTTAAAATTTTTAGGCACATAATCAATTATTTTAGCCTAATTGAGTGAAAATCATGATGAAATAGAGTGTTAAACTAGGGGGATTGCAATGACTAGCGATCCCACATAACATTAATGATTATCACCCCTTTTATTGGTACTGCAATAAAGTGTGTGTTCACTATTTATCTCATTACCAAGCTCATCTAAAGAGACGTCAGTCCAGCAGCTTTTCATCGATGTATCAATCTTTTTTACTAATACAACCTCACTGTTATAATAGAAACATGAAGCATAATAACGATCAGTATCTTCAGGTCGTAAACTTACGTCCCATTCATTGCGATATTTCTTAAAACCTTTCTTGTTATTCAGCACATAATCCTCAGATTTTTGTACCACTAAAGGCTCTCCCAAAAAAACACCTACACCGGTAGATTTATGTGAAATGTTTTTCACGAAACCACTATTCCAAAATTCTTCCCTATCAGCTGCCCCCCATCCGTCTGACATGTTTTCAACTTTTTCTTTAACATCAATCGATTTTGGACAATCAATTTGGTAAGCATTGACGGTAAAAACCATTGCAAACCCAACAATGATTGTAACGATCGCATTTAACGTTTTTCCTTGCATATTGATTATCCTTTTAAGCATTGCAGGTAAATAACATTTTGAAATATTGAATATTTACGGCAATTATGGCGAAAATATCGACTTAGTCAAGTAGATTTAATCATTGATAATTGCATCTATCATTATCATGATTTTGAGTGGGGTTTTATTGAGATTGCTTTAAGTGAAATACATTGCAACCATGAATAGTCAACAAAAATATAGCAGAAAACAAAAAAGGGATTTTAGCGAAAATCCCCTTTTAATTTGACTTAATATTTTGCCACATGCTACACAGTAAAATCACCGGATAGTTATCTACCATTAAACTGATTAAAATTAATATGAAATACCCACAAACTCATAACCGGCTTCATTGACTGCTGCAATTGCTGCTTCTTGCGAAATGCTACCCCCCTCAATATCAACTTCATGTTTGGCTAAATCAACCGTCACCTTAGCTTTGGGATCGATATCATTAATCGCCTTAGTAATTGCTTTAACACAATGCTGACAAGTCATATTATCGACTATTAATTTCATGATAGACCTCTCTAATCAATCTGATAAAATCTACTATTAAATAAAAATTCATTTAACATCATTTAAATGTTACACAAAGAACCATTCATTCTTTTAAATAATTGTTTTCGGTTGTACCTATATAGCATTATATATAACTAATTTTTAATAAATTCAAGCTGAGTTTTATTAATAACTTTGTATAGCTAAAGAAGGCAATATTTTTTATTATTTAATGTAACTTTATCAAAGAAAAGAACATAATCAATATCTTGCTCTAGAGTCATAGTTTTACCACGAATACAAAGAGAGTAACGTTCATACCAGACGGTTGACCATAAACGCCAATTTTTATTATTTGACCAGCAGGTAAGTAAATTTGATTAGCTTTATTTTTGCCTTTCACCTTTACGTTCATTCCCAAATTTTTTACTTTTGGTCTATTTGTTGTTTTACCTTCAGTATATAGATAACCCAAATTAGGTTTTATTACATCAAAATTGATAATACTAAAATAATACCAACTATCATAATCCCCTACAAGCATAACCCTTGCCCTTGGTTCATTAGCACTTGGCTCTACATATTGGATAACTTTTTTATAGTCCATAAGGCTACAACCAGTTAATTAAATTAGTATAATTAAAAGAAAAATTTGACTAAATAGTTTTTCATAAATCATCCAACTTATACAGTAATCGCATTACACGCATACTAGATTATTTCTATTCTATACAAAGTTATTATAATTACGTTTCTTCTAGTTAGAATCTAATGTTAATACAACAAACTATCCTTGTTATATTGATAATATTCACCTCTTTTGAGCATTAAATCTTATATTTCAAATACAGCCCAGTTTAATTTATACAGTGAAAATTATGGCAATAATTAGAATAATTATCGATTTCAATATAAAAGTTCTATAATAGAACTATTTGTTTGATTATATTATCTTTTAGCTAATCTTTATTTCAATATATGCACTAATAGTTATTACTCAATCTGACAATACTCTATGACAAAGGTAACTAAATTTGAGCAAGAATTATTATTCGGTAAGCATTGCTGGCGTAAATGCTGCAATTTTTAGTTCTCCACTTGGTTCATCAATAAAATACTCTTGATAGTCTTCTTTTACTTTAGATACATAGGCAGGAACAAAAACTATACCTTGTGATATATAGCTGGCAACTAAATAATGCTTTAACTGTTCGATTCCATCCTTGACTCTATGCTGATATTCTATTTGTGGTCGTTTGAGCTCAATAATCAAATGGCTATTACCTTTTTTAAGTAGCATATCAAAATGGAACCGCCCTAAACTATGGCTTAGTGGATAATCAGTTAAAACCTCAACTTCTGGATCGGCTGCTGAAATAAATCCAGCAAACCGACCCTGAAGCTCAAACTCTTTAAGTGTTACGCATTCTTCAAACTCTTCTTTAAGCTCCATAGAAAATAATTTTAGAAGCTCAATCACTTGTTGCATAAAACTAAGTGAGCCATAAATATTACTATCACCAAAGAGACCTTTTGCCCGCTTTTCAGTTTTTGCTTTCTCAATGTCGAAATATTGCTTTTCGAGCATTTGATCTAACAATATATTGAAAAAAGCTGAAACACTTACAATAGCTAAAAGGGCTTCTTGCGATGAAAAAAACAACTGGTAATTATGAGTAGATTTGTTCCTCCACTCAGTTCTATAAGTAGTAAAATGAGCTAATACTCTATCCTTTAGCAAACTATTAGAGCTAAAATATTTTTCAATTTGAAAAGGTGATTTATTGGATGGATCTTCCCCTGTCAAAATACGATATGCTTCTTTTAATGCCCCCTCAAAAGCTTGATTAGTTCGATAAATGACATCTGTATACAAATGCTCACCATTACTTTTACCTAGCTCAAAATGACTTTCTGATATTTCGATATGATGAACAACAGCATCTAAACCAAGCTCTGACGGCGTACCTCTAAAATAATTTGTTTTTGATTTAATTAATTTTAATAAGTCCATAGTATCTAAATATTAGTCAGCACAACAAATATCCTATTTTTTATTTAATTGCATTAACTTTTTGAGATTTCTTTTTGCCGTATGATCATCACCTAAAGTAAGTACCCCAAGCACATCACAACCACCAGCTTCATTAAATTTCTTATTTATCGCTGTAAACAAGTTAAACAAAAAAGTATTATTGATTAGTGGTTTTTCACCGTTTTCCATTTTAGCTAATAGTCGACTTGCATTCATACGCCCATCACCCTGATCAACTATATAATTCATTTTTAATAGTAGGCTACTGACTAACTCTGAGCTCAATGCAGGTATTATTTTCTCTAAAATAAGAGCTTTATCATTTTTAATATTCTCACATTGATAACAATTTAATAAAGCATCAAAAATTAACTCATTTTTTTCTAATTTCAATGAAATCTTTTCATTGCCACTGCTATCTAGCTGACTGATTTTAATTTCACTAACGTACCCATAATTTGGGTACCACATTCCACTATTTATGGGTTCATCTGTAAACTGAATTTCAAGTTTTAATGGAGTTATTAAAGATAAAAAACAATCATTTAATAATACGGAGCCAGATGTTTTTGTTAAATAATCAATTTTTGCTTTTCTTCCGTTATCAATAAACTCATCCACAGTTTGAATGATCCAAAACAGGAGATTGTTTTGTTGTATTCTTGATGCAAATAACAATGGTAGGTTAAATTTATGAGCAAAATTCAGATAATTTTCAAACATAGTATTAGAAATTTTCTTTGTTTCTATACTATTAGATGTTTTCACCTCAACAAAGCATTTAAACTCTTTTCCTTTAGGTAACTTAAAACTTGCCATATAATCAGGAATTTTAAGTTCAGGATTATTAACTGACGATTGCCCTAAAGGCACCAAGCTAGTACAAGAGCCCATAAGAAAACATAGTAATGCAAACTCGTCTTCTAGAAAATAGCCATTTAATCGTCTTCTACACTCATCCTCGCCCATTGAACCTGAGTATAAAGAAATATACTCATCAAACTCTTCTTCAGAAGATGAAGCAATGCGAATACTTTTAAGTATTTTTAGTCTTTCGACATCAGATAAGTTTTCTAAGCCTTTCATCAGCTACCAATTAATTCTTGAAAAAAACAGTGATGACATGTCAGTATCTAATCCTTTTGCAATGACTTGGATTACTTCTAGAGTAGGATTTCTTCCCCCTCTCTCAATGCCACTAATATAGGTACGATCAAGACCACATTTATCAGCAAATGTTTCTTGAGACATACCAGCAAGTTATCTGAGCTGTTTAACTCTCTGTCCAAACAGGACTTTAATTTCATCGGATTTTCTCATCCGAATAGTATTACGCTATGTAGCGTATCAGACCACGGACTATAAGTCACGTTTAAGTGGATTTATTATATCAGTGTGGCTTATAGGCCATATTTATAGTTCATAATTTTAATTATATCACTGGAAAAATTCAAAAAGGAAAAGGATCGGCTACAAAAATATGCATATAGATATAAACAATTACAAAATAGTCTGAATATAAAATTACGGCATAACAGTATGCTATGCCTTATTCATTTATAAGAATGGATGCCAATAAACTCTGACTTACTTACCAATACAAAACGAACTAAATATCCGTCCAAGTAAATCATCCGAAGTAAATTGACCCGTTATTTCACTTAAGGCTTCCTGTGCTAACCTTAATTCTTCGGCTAATAGTTCACCTGCATGAAATGTCGTGAGTTGGTACTTACCGTTATTTAAATGTTCAGCGGCTTTTTCTAGTGCCTGTAAATGGCGACGACGGGCTAAAAATCCACTTTCTGTGCTACTGGTATAGCCCATGGCTTGTTTAAGATGTTCACGTAATAGCTCAATGCCTTCGCCTGTCCGTGCAGAAAGTTGAATCAGTGAGTAGCCATTTACTTCACTAAGACCAAGTTGTTCACCTGTTAGATCAGCTTTATTACGAATAACTGTCATCGGTATATTTTTAGGTAAACGTTCAATAAACTCAGGCCATAATTTTTCTGGGTTGGTTTCGGTTGTTGTAGTACTATCAACCATAAATAGTACGCGATCAGCTTGGTTTATTTCTTGCCAAGCCCGTTCAATACCAATACGTTCGACTTCGTCACTGGCTTCACGTAGCCCTGCTGTGTCAATAATATGCAATGGCATGCCATCAATATGAATATGTTCACGTAACACATCACGGGTAGTACCGGCGATATCAGTAACAATAGCCGCATCGCGCCCTGCTAATGCATTAAGTAAGCTCGATTTACCAGCATTGGGGCGCCCTGCTATGACAACTTTCATACCATCACGTAATAACGAACCTTGCTTCGCCTCTTGTCTGACTTCATTTAAGCGAATAATCACTTCATCAAGCTGAGCTTCAATTTTGCCATCAGATAAAAAGTCTATTTCTTCTTCGGGAAAATCGATGGCAGCTTCAGTAAAAATCCTTAAATGAATTAACGATTCAACCAATGCATTAACTTTTTGTGAAAATACCCCTTGTAATGATGAAATTGCCGATTTTGCAGCTTGCTCAGAACTGGCATCAATCAAATCGGCTATCGCTTCCGCTTGTGCCAGATCCAATTTATCATTCATAAAAGCACGTTCGGAAAATTCCCCTGGTCTTGCTATACGCACATCAGCAATTTCTAAAATACGTTTCAACAGTAGATCTAAAATAACGGGTCCACCGTGGCCTTGAAGTTCAAGTACATCTTCACCAGTAAATGAATGTGGATTGGGGAAGAATAAAGCAATGCCTTCATCTAACGTTGTCCCGTCAGAAGCTAAAAAAGGTAAATAATGCGCATATCGTGGCTTAGGTAAAATGCCTAAAACTGCTTTAGCAACCTCTTGAGCTTTAGGGCCAGAGATACGCAATATACCAACCCCACCACGACCAGGCGGTGTTGCTTGTGCAACAATTGTATCTGATTTCATATTTTTCTTTTTTCTAAAAAATTAAAAAGCAATGTGTTCATCATACCATGTACACATTGCAAATACAGTATTTGTCGAGTGTTTACCGTTAGCAAACTAGCAAAATCATTGTTCGGTCATCAACAAATTATTGATAAATTAATTAGTTTGGGAGTATGCAGCATGACCATTTTTTTATGGTTGTGACTGTCTTGAATCGTTGGGATGATCGAAGAGCCATGAATTAAGTAATGCCAGTGGTTCTCGGATCAATGCTAAATATCTATCAACGTTGTCATAACTTAAATGACTTGATAAACCAGATACATCTTCGATACCAAATCGTTTAGCTAACATTATAGAGCGTAATAGATGAAAATCGTTAGTCGCAATTACGGTTTTACTTGGTGGTAAAATATTAAGTACATTATGTATTTGTTCCACTGTACGTAGTGATTTATCTTCAATATAGATTCTCGATAAATCAATGCCTTTATTGAGCAAATAACGAGCCATCACACTGGCTTCTGTAGCTGACTCATCTTGACCTTTACCACCACAAACGATGACTTTAGTTTCGGTATTATCGTTTAAATAATTTACTGCCGAATCTAAGCGAACTTGTAAACTGGGTGATGCTTCTGCTGGGTTACCAACTACTTGAGCGCCTAAGACAATCAACACATCAGCGTGACTCTCAGGTTTTTTAAGTGCATAAAGATAAATAACAATATTACAAATAATGAAATATGTTAAAACAACCAATACACCATATTTAATAAATTTTAGCATTTAGATTCACACCCTTTTTTATAACAGTATTGAAAATGGTCATTAACCAATCCCATCGATTGCATAAAAGCGTAACAGATCGTCGAACCAACAAAACTAAAGCCTCTTTTTTTTAACGCTTTAGACATTTTATCTGATATATCAGTAGTAATAGGAACTTCGCTTATATCGTTGAAATGATTAATGATTGGTTTGCCACCCACAAATGACCAAATAAATTGTGAAAAGTCTTCACCATTATTTTGCATTGCAAGATAAGCTTTAGCATTTTTTATAATACTATTAAGTTTTAATTTATTTCGAATTAATCCCTTATTTGTAAGTAATTTATCGATATCTTGCGCTGTTAATTGAATAATCTTTTTAGGATCAAAATTAAAAAAACAGCGACGATATTCATCACGTTTTTTTAGTACGGTAATCCAAGATAAGCCTGCTTGCTGACCTTCCAAACAAATTTTTTCAAATAATTTAAGACTATCGTATTGTGCAATACCCCACTCATTATCATGATAGTCAATATACAACGAATCATTTGAAACCCAACTACAACGTGTTATTTCATTATTTTTCATCAAGTTATTACCTAATAAATGAATTTTTTTAATATTCATTTGAAAAAACATTATACATAATTTAGCTATAGTAAATTATAAATCAAATAGTCGGTTTTATAACATCCATTAAATTTTTTTATGATAAAAAAAAACACATTTTTTTGTGGCAAAATGAGCGCTTTATATTTAGTTTTAATCAAAAAAAGTATATTTTTTTATTATCTATCTTAATTTAACAATAATTATAAGGTCTTTTCATGAGTCAATCTGAAATCAATGCGCAGTGGCAACCCAATGCCCGGCCATTAAACAGTAAGGATTTAAAAACATTAGTTTTATCCTCTTTAGGGGGAACGTTAGAATTTTATGACTTTGTTATCTATGCGCTATATATTGATACCATTGTCAAACCACTCTTTTTACCCCACACTTTATCGCCATTGACGTTAGATCTTTTCGCATGGGGTATCTTCGCTGCTGGTTATTTGGTAAGGCCTGTTGGTGGCATTATTATGGCGCACTTTGGCGATAAAGTAGGACGTAAAAAAATGTTCACTTTAAGTGTCGCAATGATGGCATTACCGACATTTATCATTGGTGTTTTACCTACTTATGAAATGATAGGCATTTTTGCACCATTATTGCTATTAGTGATGCGTATGCTGCAAGGCGCAGCTATTGGTGGTGAAATGCCAGGTGCATGGGTGTTTATTGCCGAACATGTGCCAAAACAGCGCTATGGTTTAGGTGTCGGCACATTAACATCAGGCATTACGGGTGGAATTATGCTTGGCTTTATTGTCACTATCATTATCGATCTTTATTTTACCAAAGAAAATATTTTAGATTATGCTTGGCGAATTCCATTTATTATTGGCGGTATTTTTGGTGTGATCTCAGTTTATTTACGTCGATTTCTTTCAGAAACACCAATTTTTAAAGAATTAGCTGCACGGAAAGCTATTGAAAAAAATATCCCTGTTGTTACTGTATTAAAAAAACATAAAACAGCTTGTATCATTGTTGCACTGTTAACATGGTCATTATCAACTGCAATTATGGTTGGAATATTAATCACGCCAGGACGAATTGTTGGTGGAATGTACCACTTTGCCAATCTTGATTGGCGCATTGGTGGCTGTATTGCGGCTTTGACACTAACAATAGGCTGTGTTATTTCTGGTTGGCTTGATGATAAATTAGGAACAAGTAAAACAGTCGTAATAACCTGGGGCGGACTTGCGATTGCCAGTATCATTTTCTATAGTTCACTGACTGCTGATATGTCGTTAGCAAAACTGTACTGCCTTTGGGCGATATTTGGACTATTTATTGGTTCAATTGCCATGACGCCAATTATTGGTACCAGAACATTTCCACCAGCTATTCGTTATTCGGGTTTATCGTTTTCCTACAATTTGGCATATGCATTATTTAGTGCCATCACACCAACGTTGACCATTTATTTATTAAGTCCTGACCATTTATTAGGTGAATATAGTTATTTAGGTGCAGGCATTTATATTTCGTTTGTCGCACTAATTGCGGTTGCCGTAGGTTTTTACCCTTTGGCTCAAAAAGGCTGGCAAAACGAAGCAGATCAGTAATCATTTTAGTAAAAAAAAGCAGATCAAACCGATCTGCTTTTTCATTAAGTTGTCACTTTAAAATTTGAATAGTATTATCGCATTGTTACAAATTCTTCAGCCGCAGTTGGATGAATAGCAACAGTGTTATCAAAATCTTTTTTGGTTGCACCCATTTTAAGCGCCACAGCAAAACCTTGCAGCATTTCGTCCATACCATAACCCATACCATGAATTCCGACAATTTTTTCGTCTTTACCAACACACACTAACTTCATTCGGCATGGTTGGCGATGCGTTGTGACCGCAGTATACATTGCAGTAAAAGTTGAGGTATATACTTTTACATTTTGCTCACCAAATTGCGCAATGGCTTCAGGTTCAGTTAAACCAACCGTACCTATTGCTGGATGAGTAAATACAACTGTTGGAATATTAGTATAGTCTAAATGTTCATCCACTTTATTATTAAATAATCGTTCAGATAAGCGGCGTCCAGCTGCAACGGCAACAGGTGTTAGAGCGATAGCACCTGTATCATCGCCAACAGAATAAATACCAGGAACATTGGTATTTTGATATTTGTCGACCATAACAAAGCCATTATCATTAGTTTTTACCCCTGCTGCGGATAAGTTTAGATCGTTGGTTGCTGGTTCTCGACCAATTGCCCAAATCACACAATCAACAGTATAACTTTCGCCATTTTCTAACGTTAATGTTAATGAATTATCACTATTTTTAGTAACAGACTGAGGAATAGCAAACGTATGCAAAGTTTGGCCTTCTGTCTTAATAACCTCCATTAATGTCTCAACAATAAGTGGATCAAAAGAACGTAATGGTGTCGCTTTACGAATAAATTGATGAGTTTGTGCGCCTAATGAATGTAATACACTGGCAATTTCACAAGCTATATAACCCGCACCAACAACTGCAACACGCTTTGGTAATGCTTTCAATGCAAAAAAGCCATCAGAAGTAATACCATACTGCGCACCAGGAATGTTAGGTATAGTTGGTTTACCACCAACTGCAATTAAAATATGATCGGCGCTATAACATTCACCATTTACTTCAACCGTATGTGAATCAATAAATTTAGCATATCCTTGAATCACATCTACCTTATTTTTACGTAGCACGTTATCATAAGATTGATGAATACGATCAATATAAGCGCTTCGACTTGAGATTAATTTGTCCCAATTAAATTGATTTATCGTTGTATCAAATCCATAATCTGGACCATAATGTTTTATTGCTTCGGCAATTTGCGCACCATACCACATCACCTTTTTAGGTACACAACCAACATTAACGCAAGTACCACCTAATAATTTTGCTTCAATAATTGCGCATTTTTTTCCGTATGACGCCGCTCTGTTAACTGACGCAATACCGCCACTACCACCACCGATGGCAATATAATCATAATGTTTCGTCATTCAATATCCTTAATACTCGTTGTCTTCATTTAGCTATAGCTTTGCACAAACGAGATAATAAAAAAAGTATTAAATTTAAAATTTAATGATAGTTATTAACAATTGATTACGCGACCAAGATTTGCATTTCCGAATAAATTCAAAAGTAATAAAAGGATAATTTAAATAATTAAATTAATAATAGTATGTAATTATAATGTCTATTGATTTGGTTTGATTTAATTTTGAATAAAAAATTATATAGGATTACAGAGGTATTAACCCCAAAAAACTATTTTACTGATTATTGATATTAACTGCTGTGATATTAGGTACTTAAGCTACCACTCAGTGGTAATGGCTAAACTTTATCCTAACAATGATAATTTTACTTGTTATCCATAAAATATTTAGTTGTCGTACCAACAATATACATTATTACACATCATATAATGATTCTAGTTAGCAACAAACTTATTAGTAGCAGTTGAAACGATTAACACTGGTGTTATTTAATTAAAAACAGAAAGATAGATTTCTACAGCTAATAAGACTACCTGCTTAACTCAAGTAGTCTTATTAATAAAATGATATTTAACGACTTTTAATCGTGTTAATAATATTTGTCGTTGAACAACCATCTTCAAAATTAAGTACTTTGACAATGCCGCCAGCATCAATCACCTCTTTGCCACCGGCGATGTCTTCCGGTTTATAATCACCACCTTTAACTAATACATCAGGTAATATATTAGCGATCAGTCGTTGTGGTGTTTGTTCTTCAAATGGTACCACCCAATCAACTGAATCAAGCGCACCTAAAACAATCATACGTTGCATAAGTGGGTTAATCGGTCTTGATTCACCTTTCAATTGTTTTACCGATGCATCGCTATTTACAGCGACAATTAATCGATCTCCCAATTTTCGAGCATTGGCTAGATAAGAAACATGACCGGCATGCAAAATATCAAAGCAACCATTGGTCATGACAATTTTTTCACCGCGTTGTCTCGCTTTTTTAACTTCTTCTTTTAGCTCATCTTCCGTCATGACACCAAAACCATTATCTTTTCGAGCTCGAATGGCATTTTCAAGCTCAACTTGTGATACTGTAGAAGTACCTAATTTGCCTACAACCACACCCGCTGCTGCATTGGCTAAATAACAGCTATCTTCGAGTGATTGACCTGATGCTAAAGCTGCGGCTAATGTGGCTATCACAGTATCACCCGCGCCAGTAACGTCAAAGACTTCTTTAGCTTGTGTCGGTAAATGGTAAGTTGGTTTATCTAACTGTAATAGTGTCATGCCTTTTTCACTACGCGTAACAAGTAATGCTTTAAGTTGATATTTTTTGATAAGTGCAAGCCCTTTTTCGACAATTTCTTGCTCACTATCACACTGCCCTACCACTGCTTCAAATTCTGACATATTTGGCGTCAGTAACGTTGCGCCGCGGTAACGCTCAAAGTCAGTTCCTTTAGGATCAACCAAAATAGGAACATTAGCCTGATTAGCAAGATCAATCATCTTTTGTACGGACGATAACGCGCCTTTTGCATAATCAGATAAAACTAATACTTTATGTGTAGTTAATGCAGTTTGTATACGCTCTAAAATTGGGCTAGCATCAACTTTATCAAATCCTTCTTCAAAATCGATTCGAATTAATTGTTGATTACGCGAAAGTACTCTTAATTTAGTTATGGTTGGATGAGTAGAAACAGCAACAAAATCACAATGAACATGATGTTTGCTTAATTCTTCATCGAGAATTTTAGCAGCTTCATCAATTCCTGTTAAGCCAATTAAACGAACATTGCCACTTAATGAAGTGATATTCATTGCTACATTGGCAGCGCCACCTGGCCGCTCTTCTAATGCATCAATTTTAACCACAGGTACAGGCGCTTCAGGCGATATACGATTGGTTCCACCATACCAATAGCGATCTAACATGATATCACCAACAACTAATACATTGGCTTGACTAAAATCAGGTAATGAAGTTTTCATTATCAATAATTATCCTTTACTTATCATTTATATTTTATATAACGACTTATTCAGTTTTATTTGATTCGCTATCATCTTCATTGTCTTTAATATCTGCGGTTCTTGGGCGATAAAACCTCGCAAAAAAAGTACCAATTTCAAACAATAAACAGATAGGAATCGCTAAAAGAATTTGTGAAAATACATCAGGTGGGGTCACAAACATAGCGACAGCAAATACACCAACAATAATATATGGGCGTTTTTTTCTTAAATTTTTTGGAGTGGTAACACCTGTCCAACAGAGCAATATAATGGCTACAGGCACTTCAAAAGCAAAACCAAATACAATAAAAAGTGTCATGACAAAATCAAGATACTTAGTAATATCAGTATTAATTGCAACATCAACTGGTGCAGTGTGAATAAAAAAGTAAAATGCTAATGGAAACACCACAAAATAAGCAAAAGCGATCCCCATATAAAAAAGTACAGTACTTGATACGATCAGTGGCATAACCAAACGTTTTTCATGCTGATAGAGGGCTGGAGCAATAAATCCCCAAACTTGGTAAAGGACATAGGGAATCGAAATAAAAATAGCGACTATAGCGGTGAGTTTAATTGGGGTAAAAAAAGGAGCTGCGATATCGGTCGCAATCATACTGCTGCCTTGCGGTAATTGGCTAATTAAAGGATTAGCTACAATATGATAGATATCATTTGAGAAATAGAGTAAACAAATTAATACCAGTAAAATACAGATAATACAGCGTAAAAGTCGAGTCCGAAGCTCGATTAGATGTCCAATTAACGGTTGTGTAGCGTCTTCTGTCATGATTTATCTTTATCAGAATGAGTTTGAGTATCAATGTGAGCGGCTGAATCAATTTCTTTTTGTAATGATTCGGTAACGCGTTTTAAATCGTCAATTGAAGCTTGAATCTCGGGAGTGAGCGTTTTTAAGCCACTTTGTTCAGCTTTTTTTAAACTGTCTTGTAACTCTTGTAATTTAAGTTCTTTATTTAACTCTAATTGTACAGTCGCTGACATGCGACGAAGTACTTTGATCCAGCTAGCAACGGTTTTAATTGCCACAGGCAAGCGCTCGGGACCTAATACAACCAGCCCAAGAATCATTACTAATAGTAATTGCCCAAAGCTAATATCAAACACAGGCTACTCTTTTTTGTTAGTATTATTATCGGAAGAATCAAGATTTTCAACTTGTTGTGAATCATTACGATCTTTTTTGTCATCATCGTCATTCATCGCTTTTTTAAAGCCTTTGATAGACGCACCAAGATCCGATCCTAATGAACGTAATTTTTTAGTTCCAAATAATAATACAACAACAGCAATCAATATTAATAGTTGGGGTAAACTTGGCATCATGATAACTTTCTCCAACAAGCTTAGGTAAACAAATTATACACTTAATTTATACGATTTTAAAATAACATGCTAATGAATGATCAGCGCCATTATACATAATAGGCTGATAACAACCGTGAACCCCAAAAGATAAGATTCGCGCTTTTTACTCTGTTTTATCTGTTGCTGGATTTGCATTAATTGTTGGTTCAACTGCTTTGTCATGCGCGCATTATCATTTAATTTTACAGGTAAGTCAGGCAAAATTGAGCGCCATTGCGGTAATGCTGTCCAAAATTGTTGTAATATTTTTTTAGCGCTATACTTATCTTCATACCATTTTTCTAAAAAAGGTTTAGCGGTTTGCCATAAATCAAGCTCGGGGTAGAGCTGACGTCCTAATCCTTCTATGTAAAATAACGTTTTTTCAAGTAAAGTTAATTGAGGTTGTATATCCATATTAAATTGACGGGCTACTTGAAATAATTGTAGTAAAATTTGTGAAAAAGAGATCGCTGACAATGGTTTAGCAAAAGCAGGCTCGCAAACATTACGCATTGCCATTTCAAGAGCAGTTGCGTCAGTTGTTTCAGGCACCCAACCCGAAGCAATATAAGTTTCAGCAATTTTGCGATAATCCCGATTAAAAAAAGCAAGAAAATTTTCAGCAAGATAACGTTGATCATCTTCACTTAATACGCCGACAATAGCACAATCAATGCCGATGTATCTTGGATTTTGTACATCAGTAATATCCACAAAGATATTACCGGGATGCATATCTGCATGAAAAAAATTATCACGAAACACTTGGGTAAAAAATGCTTGAACACCTCGTTCAGCCAGTAATTTCATATTAACTTTTTTATGCTTGAGCTGTTCAATATCGGCTATTGGAACACCTCTAATTCGCTCTTCAACCAATATGTTTTTTCGACATAGATCTTGGTAGACATACGGTATATACAAAATATCACTATTGATGAAATTATCACGTAATCTAGCTGTATTATAAGCTTCTTGCTGTAAATCTAACTCTTTTAATAAGGTACTTTCGTAATCGCGTACAATCTCTAAAGCGCGTAATTTTTCACCCGATTTAACGCGTTTAGTCAACTGATTAGCGGCCCAATACATTAGGTCAATATCGGAGCGAATTACCGGTAGAATATTTGGACGTAATACTTTTATTATTATCTCAGCTTGGCTGCGCTTTAATATCGCTGTATGCACTTGAGCAATAGATGCGGATGCTAGCGGTTTTTCATCAAAATTAGAAAAATAGTAATCTAGAGGTTGTTCTAATGCGCTTTCAATTAGTTGTTTAGCAATTTTCCCATCAAAAGGGTCGACTTGATCTTGTAATTTAGCCAGCGCATCTGCAATATGTATAGGTAATACATCACGCCTAGTTGAAATCATCTGTCCAAATTTAATCCAAACTGGACCTAACTCTTGCAAAGCTTGACGTAGCCTTTCCCCTATTTCTTGGTGTTTTGCTTTGGGGCGGATCCAAAATAAACACTTTGACAAAAATTTAGGCCATCTTACTGAATGGTGTTTTGGCAATAATTCATCTAATCGATATGCACGAAATACTGCCAATATTTTATAAAGTCGAAAAAATGTCATAATCGTTGTCGCATGTCGCCTTAAAATTTAAAACCAGTATGCAAAGCCACAATGCCGCCTGTCATATTGTGATATTTAACGTCTACAAAACCGGCATCTTCCATCATTTTCTTTAATGTTTTTTGGTCAGGATGCATACGAATAGATTCAGCTAGATAACGATAACTATCGGCATCGTTTGCCACAACTTTCCCCATTAATGGTAGCATCGTGAAAGAATACAAATCGTAAGCTTTATTTAGAATTTTGTATTGAGGTTTAGAAAACTCAAGAATAAGTAAACGACCGCCTGGTTTTAATACCCGCCACATCGAACACAATGCTTTTTGTTTATCAGTCACATTACGCAGTCCAAACGATATGGTAATACAATCAAAATAGTTATCAGCAAAAGGCAGTTCTTCTGCATTCGCTTGTACATATTCTATATTTTTGAATAAACCTTTGTCGCGTAACTTGTCTCGACCAACTTTCAGCATGGATTCATTAATATCAGCCAACACAACTAGCCCATCATCCCCCACTAGTTGAGAAAACTTAGCTGTTAGATCACCTGTCCCACCTGCTAAATCCAATACTTTTTGGCCCTTACGTACGCTACTATATTCAATGGTAACCTTCTTCCAGATACGATGAATACCAAACGACATAAGATCATTCATTACATCGTATTTATCAGCAACGGAATGAAATACTTCTGCAACTCGTTTGACTTTTTCTTGCTTTAAAACTTGTGTATAACCAAAATCAATTTTTTCTTGTTCTTTATTATCTTGCTTATCAGGGGATTGAGACATAAAAATTTACCTATCACATCGAGTTAACTTATTTTAGCATAAGCCACTGTAAATGTGATGAACTAAATCAATAATGACTCAACCATTTTAGAAATAGCTTCAAAATTTTGTAACATCGTGTTGGACGAATCAAGATCTTGTTGATGAATAACTAAATCAAAATGATAGCTTTCTTTCAAACCTTTTAAAACCTCATGTTCTTTTTGAAAGATTTGCGTATAGTATTGGGACAGTGTTTCGAAATCGATTGAAGTAAAAAGCACCTTATTACTTGTTTCGATCGCTTTTGATAACCGCTCCACATGTAACATTGCAATACGGATATAATCAGTTTCACTCAAATAACGCTGATTATAAGGGGTTGATATTTCACGTTCAATGTAATTAATATACCCATTTGATACATATTGTGTGTTATAGATATTAGCTAATTGTAAAGGGAGCTCATTGAATTTTCCCTGTCCGATAATTGCTATTTTTTTGACAAAAAAAGGTTTTGCAGCTTTGGCAATAAAAGACCAATTTTGATATGGATTTTCACGAATTTGAGTCGCACTAATGTTAATAAAATCGCGATTAGCATCGACTAACACGGCTGGACAATGAAAATATAATTCATGATTTTTAATATCTTGTGGTTCACTGGTAAAAACCACTGTAGGTTCTATTTTATGATCAGTTAAAATCTGTTTTACCCGATCACTCCAATCTTGCCAACCATTTGGATAATATTCAATGTTAGATTCGTCTAAAATATGGACATGAATATTATGGCGATCTTTAAACGTTTCTTGTAACCATGAAAAACGATCACACACTTGTGGTTGTTTAGGTAGGCGACTGCTTGCAAAAAGTTGTTTATCACGATTTGCCTCACAGCCTAACATGATATGGAGTTCATCAACTTGTGTCATCGCTTTTTCAATTAGATAGATATGACCACAATGTAAAGGATAAAATTTACCGAAAATCAAACCAACTTTATGTTTAGATACCATGACTATTACCAACGCATTGAAATCCTGCTAACAATGTACAGAAAATATTAACATTGTCTAATGAATTGATGCTATTTTAATGTTTTTGTAGCATTTTTTTACTTTGACTATTCAACATAGTAAATAGTCAACAATAACATCAAATATTTTAATATTGCATTGAGGATAAAGTAATACCTGTTGCAACAGAGATATTAAGTGAAGGCATGTTATCATTCCCCTTCAAATGAACCACAACATCAGCACATTGTACTAATTTTATATTAATTTGTTGGAATATGACTAATACCGTTTTTTTATGAAACTCAACTTTTGCTAATTCTGTTGAGGCAATTGATTTTACCTGACAAGGTAATAAGACAATAATTTGATAACCATGCTGTTTGAATTGATCAAGTGAAACAATAAAATCATCACTTTTTATTGATTCAACTGCTTCAATTCCACCTTCTGCCACCCGCATAGCTGCGCCACTATCGAGTAAATTAGTTTGTCGTAGCATTACAGCATTTACTTTATAAAATGCAGCGCTACGAATTAATCCACCCAAATTATGGGGATTATTTACATCATCAATCGCTAAAATACAATCTTGCTGTTTATCATGATATTTGTCTAAATAGTCAAACATAGTGATAGCAACGCGTTTTTTAACGATCAAACAAACGCCACCATGATGCGAAGTTTGAGTTATTTTGGCAATTTGCTCATTTGAAACAATATCGTAGCCTAAACGTTGTTTAACTAACCAATTAATTAAATCCCTAAATTGATAAGTCATTTCTTGCGTAATGAACAATTTTACAATTGCCGCGCGGCGGTGCTTAAAAACCGATTTACAACTGTTTTCACTATAAACTAAAGTTTCTTCTTTACGTTGGCGGTAGCCATCATAACCAAATGTAGGGCTTTGATCATTATCCCGTACTTTTTTGCGCCAAGGGGATTCGTTTTCATCTTGTAAATCGTACGTAGATTTATTTACTTCAACAATAATACTTTGTTTGACAAAACCTGTTTTAGCCGCTTTAGGTTTGAACGTTTCAATTCGATCATTATTACGCTTATCTCTTCTTTTAGCGTTAAACTGAAAAGAATTATCTTTGCGATTATCTTTATGCCCACTAATTTTTTCTTTATTAGTTCGAGAATGCTTTTTAGGGTCATTAGTTGTAGCGTAAAAAATAGCTGGTTTATTTTTTTCAGTATTATCGTTCATATTTATCTCAAAATAATTGGTTATCGTGTACGAATGGTTGGCGCAATTTTATCTAAAACACCATTGACAAATTTATGGCTATCTTCTGCCCCGAAAGTTTTAGTTAAATCGATAGCTTCATTAATAACAACCTTATAAGGTACATCGTGACGTTTGGTTAATTCATAAAGCGCAATTCTTAATACGGCTAACTCAACTTGACCAAGCTCATCTACTGTTCGCTCAGTAAGATAAGGTGCCATTTTTTCATCTAACTCTGTAGTGTTTTTAGCAACACCATGAAGTAACTCTCGAAAATATTTCGTATCAACACCTTTCATATCTTGTTCAGTCATAAAACTTGTCTCAACATCAGCAAGATCATTTCTAGATATTTGCCAAGAGTAAATTGCTTGAACGGCGCATTCTCTTGCTCGACGACGAGGATTAACTAATGCCACTAAATTACTCCTTAATTGTTTTGATAACGTTAAGCATTTCCAGTGCAGTTAATGCAGCTTCAGCACCTTTATTACCTGCTTTAGTGCCAGCACGTTCAACGGCTTGTTCTATGCTTTCAGTCGTTAAAATGCCAAAACCGACTGGAATTGAAAATTCTAAACTAGCACTTAATAGGCCAGAGCTTGATTCGCCTGCAACAAAATCAAAATGTGCAGTACTTCCTCTAATTACTGTCCCCAAAGCCACAATAGCATCATATTTTTTAGATTGTGCAGCAACTTTTGCAGTAAGCGGAATTTCATAGGCGCCCGGTACCCAAATAACCGTAATATTTTTTTCATCAACTTGACCAATACGCGTTAACGCATCAACAGCACCGTTTACTAAACTTTCATTAATAAAATGATTAAAACGTGCCGCGATTATAGCGACTTTCGCTTTTGGTGCAGCAACTTTACCTTTAACTGTTTGCATAGTGATTCCTTATCGTTCGATTATAAATGCAATTTCACTTTGATTAATTGTAGGTGAAAATATTTGCTGATTATATCATGATTTGAAGGCTTATCCTATCAGCAAATAACGCTACAACCTCGTTTTGATTAACAATTTATTGGAAAATAAATACAAAGATTTTGTTTATGAGAACTTAAATAGTTTGAGTAATATAAAAAAATTTTAATTAAACAATTTTGTTAATTTTTTATGATTGATTTTTATGCTAATAAATTAAATTTACTTCAACTTTTTTCACTATCTATCATTTTATTTTTATTATCCCTTGCAAGCAGTTTTGAACGCACTACAATGGTAGTAAGATTTTTCTTTTATGAGGTAATTTAGATGTATATTGATGCTATTCGTGATGAACTCAACCAAGCACTAAATGTATTGGTAAATTTTGTTTCGGATGATGGCAATCTTCACAAAATCCAACAAGCAGCTGTGCTTATAGCTAACGCATTTAAACAAGGTGGTAAAGTTTTATCATGTGGCAATGGTGGTTCCCATTGTGATGCTATGCATTTTGCTGAAGAGTTAACCGGTCGTTACCGTGATAATCGTCCAGCTTATCCTGCAATAGCTATATCAGATGTTAGTCATATATCTTGTGTAGGCAATGATTTCGGATTTGATTCTATATTTTCACGTTATGTTGAAGGTGTTGGACAAAAAGGCGATGTATTATTAGGTATTTCAACGTCAGGTAATTCAGCTAATGTATTAAAAGCAATAGACGTAGCTAAACAAAAAGGGATGAAAATTATTACCTTAACCGGTAAAGATGGCGGTAAAATGAACGGACTGGCTGATGTCGATATTCGTGTACCACATTTTGGTTATGCTGATCGTGTACAAGAAATCCATATCAAAGTTATTCATATTTTAATTATGCTAATTGAAAAAGAGATGGCTTAAAATGTGTGAATTATTGGGTATGAGCGCTAACGTGCCAACTGATATTTGTTTTAGCTTCACGAGTTTAATTAAACGTGGCGGAGATAAAGGACCACATAAAGACGGTTGGGGTATTACCTTTTATGAAGGTAAAGGCTGTCGAACGTTTAAGGATCCTGAGCCTTGTAGCTATTCACCTATCGCTAAAATGGTACAACAATACCCAATTAAATCCAAGGCTGTTATCGCGCATATTCGTCAAGCAAATCGTGGAGGGGTAGCGCTTGAAAACACACACCCCTTTACCCGAGAATTGTGGGGGAAAAATTGGACTTTTGCCCACAATGGGCAATTAACTGATTACGAAAAGCTGGATATGGGAATTTTTCAACCAGTTGGATTAACCGACAGTGAGTATGCTTTTTGTTACTTAATTAATCAGTTACATAAAAAATATCCAAAACAACCGACTGATGATATTGAGCTTTTTACTTATATCCAACAATGTGCACTTGAACTGAATCAACTTGGCATATTTAATATGCTGCTTTCTAATGGGCAATATGTCTTTGCTTATTGTTCAACTAATTTACATTGGATTACGCGCAAAGCACCTTTTGGCAAAGCAAAGTTAATTGATGAAGATGTTGAAATCGATTTTCAAAAGCATACTACACCAAATGATATTGTTACTATTATTTCAACTATGCCGTTAACTTCAAATGAAACTTGGCATAAATTAAACACTGGTGAAGCAATTCTATTTAAATATGGTGAAATTAATCAATTTTTTTCATCTTGACTAAATTGAAAGGTAGTTCATCTTTAAATAGATATTGTAAATAACCTAACGTTAATAATCCAATTAACGTTAAAATAATCCACGGCAAATGCGGAAAACCCATCTTGATTGCAATTTCATAAAGCCATCCTGCTCCGGTATAACCAATAAATCCGCCTAAAGCAAGCCCTAATCGGCTAAATCCCATGTAACTACCTTTGGCTTTTGGATTAGTTAACACGGTTGCTAAAGTTTCTCTAGCCGGCTCTGCAATAATTGCACCAAGGTAAAAAAGCGCTATAAGAGATAGCAAAATAGATAATTGGGATGTAAATCCAATTATTATAAAGGCAAACGACATCAAAAGTAATCCAAATTTAAGGCGTTGATCTAATCTAAAATGTTTTTCACTAAACCGGGCAAGAGGATAAAGCAGAATTAATGAGATAGTTGCTTCAATCACGTACATCCATTTCACATAACTTGAACTTCCTGAAATATTGGTAATAGTTAGCGGTAGCATCAACATGACTTGTACTCCAAGCACATAATAACCCGTTAGTGTTAAGACATAACGTGTAAATTTTTTATCTTTAAGCACCATTTTCATACCATTGACAATGGGTGCTTTACCAATAGCAATATGATAAGCAGGCAAAAAGAAGAGGTTAAAAAGACCACATAAGAAAAAGATAAATGCGCCGCACCAACAAACTAAATGAAAATCATAATCAATCAAAATACCACCAATAAGTGCTCCAATCACTGCACCGGCATTATCTTGTATCATTAACAGCGAAATAAATTTACCGCGCTCATGTGGACGGGTAAACTTGATGGTCAGCCCCATGCGAGGTGGATCAAACAGTAATCCACCTAAAGCAGAAAGTAAGCAAGATAGTAATAAAAGCCAAGGTTGACTAGCAATAGCCATTGATATAAACCCGACACAACGTAAAAACATTCCACAAACAATCATCGGTTTAGCACCAAAGCGATCAGCAATAGCACCACCAATAATACCAAATCCTTGTTGAACAAATTGTCTGAATCCTAAAGCAAAACCGACAAACAAAGCACTCCAACCAACTTGACTAACAAAGTGTGTCGAAACCAATGGAAAAACAACATAAAATCCTAGAACAATAAATAAATTATCTAGTAGTAATATTTGTTTACCGGTTTTACGAATTTGCGACAGTACTGGCACTTATTTTACTCTTTCAGCTAAATATCTTTGGTAATCAGGAATTTCAATTTCAACTTCTTGGGTAAAAATAGCTGATTGAATTAACGCATTAGCTGTTGCTTCATTCGTCGCAACGGGTATATTCCAAACTGTTGATAAACGCAATAATGCTTTAACATCGGGGTCATGCGGTACTGCATTAAGTGGATCCCAAAAAAAGATGAGTATATCAATTTTACCTTCGGCAATTAATGCACCAATTTGTTGATCACCACCCATTGGACCACTTAACATTGGGGTAATATTTAACCCTATCTCTTTTTTAATTAAATTCCCTGTCGTGCCGGTACCACATAAATTATGATGTGCAAGTTCTGCTCGGTTTTTTCTACACCAATTTAATAAAGTACTTTTTAAGTGATCATGAGCAACTAAAGCAATATTTTTTTTGGCAGCCAATTTACGCGTTGTGTAAAGCATCATTATTATCCCTATCGATGATTATTCGATAGTTTTTAACAGAGTATGTATTAAAGTGCAAGCGTTATTTGCTTAGATTTAAGACAATAAAAAAGGCACCTAAGTGCCTTTTAAAAACCTAATTTACGGGTAATTAGAATTGGTAAATTAAACCTAATGCTACAGTATCTTTAGTCGTTGCTTTAATTTGTGATCCACCAAATTTGCTATCACCATATAAAGCACGGCGAGCACCAATATCGTCTTTATCTAACAAGTTGATTTTATAATCAAGGATAGCTTGTAGATTTTTGTTGAAGTCATAAGTCAAACCAACATCAACATACTTAATTAAATCATTACCTTTAAGTCCTGCATCGCCACTTCTTGAATAGCTTGAAGCATCTTGTACACGATGTTGAATGTAAGCAACAGATGGGGTTAAGCGACCAATATCAAAGTCGATACCATATTGTGCGACAACTTCATAACCTTTAGTTTTTAAATCATCAGTACTATGAGTAGTTAAAGTATTCTCCCAACCATATTTTTGTTTGCCTTGAATATATAATGCGGCCAAATAAAGGTTGTTATTATCATATTTCACACCAGCTGACCAAGCTTTTGCATCTTTATGACCACCAGTTTGCGCATAACCAGCACCAATAGATAGACCTGTATCTAATACATCCCAATCAACTACTGAACCCCAAGCTTCAGCACTGTCGTGACCATCACGATCATGTTTATTAAAATAGCTTGTTGAGCTGTTATCACCATTATCGGCATATTGAACAGCAAAACGTAAACCGTTTACTAAACCAAAGAAATCACTATTACGATAAGTTGCAACCGCTTTAGTACGAGCACTTAATGCATAGAGATCATTGTCCGATGCATCACCACCAAACTCAGGTAATACGTCAGTATAAGAAGTTAACGTTTTTAACACACCATCATTACGACCATAGTCAAATGAACCTAGATCACCAAAGTTCATACCTGCATAAGCATAACGTGTTTCGTTTTCAGCATCTGAACCAGTTTTTGCCTCGTACTCCCAGCGACCATAACCGGTAATGTTCTCTGTAACTTGAGTTTGACCTGACATACCTAAACGTGCAGTGGTTTTATCACCTTCACCGGTTTGATTATCACGGTCGGTGATATAATTTAGTGCATAAACACGTCCATAAAAATCAACTTTATTACCGTCTTTATTCCATACTTCGATAGAAGCGCTTGCAGTACCTGCAACTAATAATGCAGGAATAGCAATAGCTAATAGATTACGTTTCATTTTTTTACCCTCGTAGGTATTTTTATATTACTAAATAAGGCAAAATATTTTGCTTTTGACCCATAAATTACTACTAATCCAGAGTAATTATACGTTTTATGCAATATTAATATTAACCAACAATGACCAATAAATAATGCACGTAGTATATTTAACAATGTTTATTTAATAAATTCTAAAAATTTACGATAATTTTAATACTTACTATAAAATTTTTTAAGCATAAAATGTGTTTTGATATGAAATAAATTTCAATAATGATAAAAAAAGGCACCTAAGTGCCTTTTTATAAGATATTAAGAATAGAAATTAGAATTGGTAAATTAAACCAACACCTAACACATCTTTAGTACCTGGTTTGCTTGAACGTTCAAGGTCTGAACCTTTAGTATTTCTATAAGCACCTAAGTCATTACGATCAAGTAAATTGAATTTGTATTCAACAATCGCACTAAAGTTTTTATTTAGATCATAAGTTGCACCTAAAGATACATATTTCACTAGAGGTGAATTACTAGAACTATGGTGTTCACCAGCATTAGAGAAAGAATCAGTTTTCAACTTATGTTGTACATAAGCTAAAGAAGGTGTTAAACGACCCACTTCTAAATCAAATCCATACTGAGCAACCAACTCAATACCTTTGATTTTTTGGTCAGCATTACCTAAACGGTTTTCATCATCTTGATCTGATAAAGCTGTAGCTTTTTCCCAGACACCATGGTTTTTTAATTTACTTTGGAAATAGTTAGCGGCTAAATATAAATTGTAGTTATCATATTTTAGACCAGCAGTCCAAGTATTATGACGATGATCACTTGAAGTAGATTGTGCATAACCTGCACCAGCAGTTAAGCCAGTATCAAAAATACGCCATTGAGCGTTTGCACCATAAGCTTCTCTTGAATCATGATGATCTTCATCACCTTTAAATCTATCACTAGTATTAGAATTATCACCATTATCGGCATATTGTACAGCAAAACTAACATCATCAGTTAAACCAAAGACATTGTTATTACGGTAAGTAGCAACTGCTTTACTACGACTTGAAAGCACGTTCCATTTGTTATTTGCTGCATCACCACCAAATTGTGGTAATACGTCAGTATAAGCTGTGATTGCTTTTAACACGCCGTCATTACGACCATAATCGAATGAACCAAAATCACCAAAGTTTAAACCAGCAAAAGCATAACGCACTTCATTATCTGAATTTTTACCTGCATCTGCTTGGTACTCCCAACGTCCATAACCTGTTACACTGTCAGTAATTTGAGTTTGACCAGACATACCTAAACGAGCAGAAGTATCATCACCTTCATTAACTTGTGAACGATCAGTGATATTGTTAGCTGCTTTTACACGACCATAAAAGTCAACTTTATTACCATCTTTATTCCATACTTCGATAGATGCATTTGCGCCAGCTGCAACTAAAAGTGCAGGAATAGCGATTGCTAATAGATTACGTTTCATTTTTTACCCTCACGGTTATTTTAATATTGACACTATCCACTAAGTTATGTGTCATTTGTACAAAAATCATTCATCCAAAAACAATAGTACTTCTATTATTTTTATCTACTTTTTACAGTACCGTAAATTATGTATAAATTTTTTTTAAAATCAAGAGAACTTTTTAGTAAATAAGATGTCTAACCTTAAAATTACACCTGTTTGATTATTTTTTAATCATTATTTCAATAAAATCTATACAAATCGTTTTTATAATAAACCTAGTAAGCGAATGGTTTACAATTTAATCATATTAAAAATTTGCATTGCGTGGTGTTCTTGGAAAAGGAATAACATCACGCACATTTTGTACACCAGTAACATATACAATTAAGCGCTCAAAACCGAGACCGAATCCTGAGTGAGGCACAGTACCATAGCGGCGCAAATCACGATACCACCAATAATCTTCTTTTTTAAGTCCCATTTCATCCATACGTTTATCTAACATATCTAAGCGTTCTTCACGTTGTGAACCACCAATAATTTCACCAATACCAGGTGCTAATACGTCCATAGCGGCAACAGTCTTACCATCATCATTCATACGCATATAAAACGCTTTAATATCTTTTGGATAATTTTTAACTACCACAGGTGCTTTAAAGTGTTGTTCAGCTAAATAGCGTTCATGCTCAGAAGCTAAATCAATTCCCCAGCTTACTGGATTTTCGAATTTAGCATCACAATTTTGTAAAATAGTAATGGCATCAGTATAGTCAACTTGTGCAAAATCTGCGTTGATAAAGCTTTCTAAACGATTAATCGCATCTTTATCGATATGCTGGGCAAAAAATTTCATATCATCGGCACGTTTTTCAAGTACGGTTTTAAAAACATACTTCAACATATCTTCGGCAAGTTTGGCGTTATCATCAAGATCTGCAAAAGCAACTTCTGGCTCCATCATCCAAAACTCAGCTAAATGACGGGTTGTATTTGAATTTTCTGCTCTAAAAGTAGGACCAAAAGTGTAAACTTTAGACAAGGCACAAGCATAAGTTTCAGCATTGAGCTGCCCTGAAACCGTTAAGAAAGCCTCTTTACCAAAAAAATCTTTATCAAAATCAATGTTACCTTTGTCAGTTTTTGGTAGATTTAACAGATCCAGTGTCGAAACTCGAAACATTTCGCCCGCACCTTCAGTATCTGATGCGGTAATGATTGGTGTAGAAAGCCAAAAAAAACCTCGCTCATCAAAAAACTGATGAATAGCTTGAGCAAGTGTATGACGAACGCGTGTAATCGCTCCAACAATATTGGTTCTAGCTCTTAAGTGAGCAACTTCACGTAAATACTCAATTGAGTGACGTTTAGCCGCCATAGGATAAGTTTCTGGATCATCAACAAAGCCATAAATTTCAACTTGTGTTGCTTGCAATTCATATTGCTGACCTTGTCCTGGAGATTCAACAACAGTACCTGTGACTTTGACTGAGCAGCCCGCAGTTAAACGTAAAATATCTTGTTCATAATTCGGTAGATCTTTTTCAATTACCGCTTGGATTGGGTCAAAACATGAACCATCATATACAGCTAGGAACGAAATACCAGCTTTTGAATCACGTCGGGTCCTAACCCAACCTTGAACTGAAATAGTGCTTCCAACAGCTATCTTGCCTTGTAACACATCAACAATAGGTGCAACTGAAATCATTTTAATTATCCATCTCTATAGTAGTTTATCAAATAATATTTAAGTATCTCAGGATGATTTACCTTGAAATTACAGCCATCGTGTAATCAAGCAATATTAAGCAAATATCATCCTTAATACTCATGTTGATTTTGTCATATTAATAACATTTAAAGCATTAATTACTATTAATGTTTGACACTAAATGTACGCTTTAACTCATCGATAAAAGCTAAATCTTGCGATATCGTTTTACCTGGACTATCAGATAACTTAGCAACCGATTGGTTATTACATTCGGTTAATTTTAAGACAATATTTAACGCTTTAGTATTTACATCGTCTGATGGAATATCACACGCTAAAAAACCACCTACACCAAACGATAGTTGTACTCGATGATTAAAGTGTTTATAAATATTGAGCGCTTTATCAAAATTTAAACTATCAGAAAAGACTAATAGTTTCGTTTTAGGATCAATGCCTAGTGCTTGATAATGGCTGATTGCTTTTTCGCCCCATTCGATGGGATCGCCAGAATCATGACGAAGTCCTTGATAATGAGAGGCAAAATAATAATCAAAATCCCGTAAAAAGGCATCCATTGTAATGCAATCGGTTAACGCAACACCTAAATCTTGTGGGTATTCGTCTAACCACACTTGCAAAGCCGTTTTTTGGCAATCTTGTAAGTTTGAACTTAAGCGTTGATGTGCTTGAAACCATTCATGAGCCTGAGTACCAACCGGTGTTAATCCTAAACGATAAGCCAATAAATAATTACTAGTACTATGAAAGTTATCAAAGTGTGATTTTAGATAACTCACAACAGCTTCTTGTACAGCAAAGGAATAACGCCGACGGGTACCAAAATCCATTAAATTAAAACCGGACATATCAATATTGGCTGTTTGATCTGCAAACTTTGCCAATTTTTGCTTGAGTCGGTTTAATGCTTCCGGTACTCCAATATTTGGTGAGCGATCTTTATGTACTATTTCACTAATTACAGCTAATAACGGCACTTCCCACAAAATAACATCTAACCATTTTCCTTCAATGCGAATGACTAACACCCCATCTTCATTACTTATCGTCAATAAATGGCTATCAAAACGCCAATTTCTAAGCCAATTTAAATAATCAGTTTTAAAAAAAGAGATGCCCGACAAATAAGTAAACTCATCATCAGAAAGTGCTAACGATTCCATTAATTTAACTTGATGCCTAATTTCATCAGCATATTTTCCTAATAAATCATCACTTCGACAACGGAACTCGGCAACAACAGTAACATCAGGGTAACGATGAAAAACGGCTTGCTGCATATGCAACTTATAAGCATCCGTATCTAAAATTGATGTAATTATAGCTGGTAACATGTGAACTTATTGTTAATAATTTAAATCAAATTCTCAAGATTATAGCAGAATAATAATGAAGATATAGCTTAATTATCTAAGTCAGATTATTTTTAATCAGCTATAATAAAAACAATACAGCTAACAAATTAAGCAAATACGAAAAGGTCTTAATAACAATGAATAGCCAAACACTTGAATTACAACCTACAGCTAAACATCGCTTAGATTATAAAACACCCGACTTTACAATTACTGACATCGACCTTGATTTTGATTTAGCGGCAGAAATAACCACAGTTATCGCCCGTAGTCATGTTATCAAAAAAAATCTTCACGCTGACAATTTAATTTTAGACGGTGAAGAACTTAAATTGGTTTCAGTAAATATTGATGAACAACCTTGGACTGATTATCAAATCACAACAACAGGATTAATCATTAAAAATGTTCCATCTGAATTTACTTTAACCATTGTTAACGAAATCAGACCAATTGATAATACCGCGCTTGAAGGACTATATGTTTCAGGGGATGCACTTTGTACACAATGTGAAGCTGAAGGATTTCGCCACATTACTTACTATTTAGATAGACCCGATGTGTTAGCCAGATTTTCAACTCGAATTACGGCCAATAAAAAACAATATCCTTATTTACTTTCTAATGGTAATCGCATTGCTCAAGGTGAACTTGACAACGATCGTCATTGGGTACAGTGGCAAGACCCGTTTCCAAAACCGGCTTATCTATTTGCCTTAGTTGCAGGTGATTTTGATATTTTAAAAGATCATTTTATCACCCAATCAAAACGTAACGTTGAACTAGAAATTTATGTCGATAAAGGTAATTTAGATCGTGCAAAATGGGCCATGACCAGCTTAAAAAATGCGATGCGCTGGGACGAAACCCGTTTTGGCTTAGAATATGACTTAGATATTTTTATGATTGTTGCCGTCGATTTTTTCAACATGGGCGCAATGGAAAACAAAGGGCTTAATATTTTCAATTCAAAATATGTACTAGCTAAACCCGAAACAGCCACTGATGATGATTACTTAGGAATTGAAGGCGTTATTGGTCACGAATATTTTCATAATTGGACAGGCAACCGTGTTACCTGTCGGGATTGGTTTCAACTCAGTTTGAAAGAAGGTTTAACAGTTTTTCGTGATCAAGAATTTAGTTCTGATATGGGATCAAGAGCGGTTAAGCGAATCAATGATGTTAAAATTATGCGCACAGTACAATTTGCTGAAGATGCAAGCCCTATGTCTCACCCTATTCGTCCTGAACAAGTTATTGAAATGAATAATTTCTATACTGTTACCGTTTATGAAAAAGGGGCAGAAGTTATTCGTATGATGCATACACTATTAGGCGAAGAAAAATTCCAAGCAGGCATGAAGCTCTATTTCAAACGTCACGATGGCAGTGCGGCTACCTGCGATGATTTTGTTGCAGCCATGCAAGATGCCTCAGGCATTGATTTAACCCAATTTAAATTATGGTATAGTCAATCAGGTACCCCTGAGCTCATCGTTACTGATAGTTATGATAAAACAAGTCAACGCTATACTTTAACGATTGAGCAACATACACCTGCAACCCAAGATCAACAGCAAAAACAAGCGTTACATATCCCAGTTGATATTGAACTGTATCGACGCAATGGTGATGTCATTGCGTTGCAATCACAAGGTAAATCGATTAACCATGTATTAAATCTTACCCAGACTAAACAGCAATTTGTTTTTGATCATATAGATGAAAAACCGATTATTTCATTGTTACGTGATTTTTCAGCGCCGGTTAAATTAACATATCATTATCAAGATGATGAACTCATTTTCTTAATGCAACATGCAACCAATGCATTTAGTCGCTACGATGCCGCACAGATGCTTTTAGCAAAATATATACGTAGTAATGTTGATAATTACCAACATAAAAAGGATCTAACCTTACCGCAAACAGTGTTAGATGCTTTTAGAGCAGTGTTATTATCAGAATCAACCGATCCTGCTCTTATCGCCCAAATATTAACTTTACCTTCAGAAAATGAAATAGCTAATCTTTTTGCTGTTGTTGATCCAATGGCCATTTATCAAGTGCGCCACTTTCTATTAACCTGTTTTGCAAATGAACTTTATGATGAATTACAGGCGGTTTATCAACATAATAAAACAACACAATATCAAATTATTCATGCTGATATTGCAAAACGCTCATTAAAAAATGCGTGTTTAACACTACTTGCTTACGCTGATGATAAGTCACAAGTAACACATCTAGTTAGCCAGCAATATTATCATGCAGATAACATGACTGATGCATTTGCTGCATTAACAACGGCTGTTAAAGCTCAACTTAATTGCCAAAAAGATCTACTAATCGATTTTGATAATAAATGGCATCAAGATGGACTCGTGATGGATAAGTGGTTAGCTTTAAATGCCACAAGCCCTGATAAGCAAGTACTAGCAACGGTGAAAAAACTATTAAATCACCGTTCATTTTCGCTAACTAACCCAAATCGCATTCGCTCTTTAATCGGTGCATTTGTCAATAACAATCCTGTCGCCTTCCATGCACAAGATGGCAGTGGTTATCAATTTTTAGTCGAAATTTTGACAGAATTAAATCAGAAAAATCCTCAAGTTGCAGCTCGTTTAATCGATCCACTTATTCGTTTAAAACGTTATGATGAAAAACGACAAGAGCAAATGCGACAAGCGCTTAATGCATTACTAAAAATAGAACATCTATCTAAAGATCTCTATGAAAAAATCAGTAAAGCATTAGCCGCTTAAATGATCATTATCATCCTATTAATCATTAATAGGATGATAACTTGTAATAATTAGCGCTGTTTTTTTCAAAAAAAGTATTTAGCTTAAACTTGTTCACAACATTTTTTTAGAGTTTTTAATATGATACCTATAAAATCCATCACCGCTATTGAGCTTGCTCAAAAACTAAAACAACAACACAAACTGGTTTTACTTGACGTGCGCGAACCTAGCGAAGTCAATTTCTGCAAAATTGAGGATGCAATGCACATTCCAATGAATCTGATCCCGCTTTATTTAGATAAAATCCCCGATGAAATTGATATTGTAATTTATTGTCATCATGGCGTAAGAAGTTTAAATGTCGCAAATTATTTGGCTGAAAATGGCTTCGATACTGATTATCTCTATAATTTGACTGGAGGTATAGATGCTTGGGCATTAATGGTTGACAAAAACATGCCAAGATATTAACAAGCTCGTAACAAACTGAGCTTGTTAAAATAAGCGATTAAACTACTCTTGTGGCATCACCCAATAACCATTTTGGTTGTGCGCTTGCATATAATCTTTAAACTGTTGAGATTGATAAATACGTTTCACATCTTGGGCCCATTGACTATTTTCATTGCCCGCATTAACGACCACCATAATTTCTAAATCTGGAATTATCGTTTCTAACAGTAATGCTTTATTCGGATCAATATTCGCTGAGTAAACAATGCTACCAGGAATAACGGCAAAATCTAAATCATTCATCACGCGAGGAATATTAGCCGAATCCATCTCAATAATAGTAATGCCGGCAATATTTTGCTCGATATCATTTTTACTTACAATAATAGGATTGGTATTCGGTTTTAACTTTATCCAACCGGCTTTTTCAAGCAAATTATACGAACGGGCAGCATTAGATGCATCTTGTGGAATAGCAACTTTCGCGCCTTTAAACACTTGCTGTAACGAATTATATTTATTTGAAAATATCGCAGCGGGTACAGATGGTACATGTACAACGGGTTTCAAGTTGGCCTTACGCTGAGTATTAAACACATTCATATAAGCGGTGTGCTGTGCCACGGTCAAATCAATACTGCCCTCACTTAAAGCGACATCTGACTCAAGTAAATGTGGAAAGCTCACTAATTTCACCTTATAACCTTCAGACTCAAGTATGGGTTTCACCGCGTCTTTAAATAATTCATTATAAGGCCCGGGTGATACTCCCATACTAATCTCTTTTTTAGTTTGATTATTGGCTTGCTTTGAAGAATTATCACAAGCTGTTAGTAAAAATAGAAAACTTAATATCGATAAAACCAAAATATTTTTATGCAATTTTGTAAAACGATGCTTCATATTAACTATCCCCAATAAGCTATAAACTTAACCCTACTCTAGCATAGAAAAAATAGTTCATTTATTCCAAGTTATTCTATCTTATAACTTTTTGGAATAAGATATAAAAAACGATTATTAGGTTGCTAAATTAAGCTATGCTACGTTAATACTATCTATAATTATTTGTTGGATATACCATGAGTGAATCAATTGCAGACAGTATTCATCAGCTTTTTAGAAAATTACATCAACATCCTGAGCTTTCTAATCAAGAGTATGAAACGACCAAAACAATTAGGTATTATTTACAAAAGGCACATATTCGAATTTTAGAGCTTGGTGCAAAAACAGGCGTCATAGCAGAAATAGGCTCAGGCTCACCAGTGCTCGCATTACGTGCAGATATTGATGCATTACCCATTAATGAACAAACAGCCTGCAATTATAAATCTCAAACGCCCGATGTCATGCATGCTTGTGGCCATGATGTACATACGTCGATTCTAATGGGTGCAGCTTACTTGCTTAAACAACACGAACAAGACTTAAAAGGTACGATTCGCTTATTATTTCAACCCGCAGAAGAAAACTTTAGCGGCGCATTACAATTTATAGATATTGGTGCATTGAAAGGGGTTGATGCAATATTGGGGCTCCATAATAACCCCAATTTAACTATCAATCAGATGGCATCACGTGCTGGCCCTTTTTCGGCCAATGTTGATCGCATTGAAATCACAATAAAAGGGGTCGGAGCCCATGCAGCAAGACCAGAATCGGGAATCGATCCCATTGTGATAGGGGCACAAATTGTTAGTGCCATCCAAACAATCTCTAGCCGAACAATAAGTGGACTTGATGCAGTTATTGTTAGCATCACAAAATTTCAAGGTGGTAACACTTGGAATGTCATCCCCGAAACAGTAGAAATGGAAGGCACTGTGCGAACTTTAACGCCACAAGTGAGGGCAAAAGTAAAACAACAACTACAAAGTATTATTGAAAACATCGCGATTGCCATGGGCGCAAAAGCCGAATTAAGATGGTTTGATGGTCCACCTTCTGTCATTAACGATGGCAAATGGGTTGCATTTGCCCAGTCAATCGCTAAGCAAATGGGTTATGAAGTAATCGATTTTAAACCGCAACTAGGTGGCGAAGATTTTGCCCACTATCTACATCAAGTACCGGGGGCTTTTATTAATCTCGGTTCACAAAGCCCTTATGCGCTTCATCATCCAAAATTTGAAATCAACATAGACATGATAATGCCAGCTGTAAATTATTTATATATACTTGCTAAGCAAGCATTAATTGAAATAGAACACCAATTAACAGGTATTAAATAATGATTAAATTTGAAAATGTCTCTAAGCAATATGAGCGAAACGGCATCACCACTCAGGCGCTGCACAATATTAATTTAACCATTGATAAAGGTGATATCTATGGCATTATTGGCTATAGTGGAGCGGGAAAAAGTACCTTAGTTCGCTTAATTAACTTTCTTGAAAAACCCACAACAGGAAATGTTATTGTCCAAGATCAACAACTAAATCAATTATCAAATGCTGACTTACGTCATGTAAGACAAAAAATTGGCATGATTTTTCAGCATTTTAATTTACTGGAATCTAAAACTGTATTTGAAAATATCGCTATTCCATTAATTTTAATCAAAAAAGATAAGCAAACAATAAAACAAAAAGTTTATGAGCTATTAGAATTTGTGGGATTAAGTGATAAAGCCAATAGCTACCCTAAGGAACTTTCTGGTGGACAAAAACAGCGCATTGGTATTGCCCGTGCATTGGCGAATGACCCTGATATTTTACTTTGTGATGAAGCGACTTCAGCGCTTGATCCACAAACAACACAATCAATTTTAGATTTAATCAAAAAAATCAATGAAAAATATAAGATCACTGTAGTACTTATTACTCATGAAATGCATGTGATTGAGCAAATTTGTCATAAAGTCGCGGTAATGGAAAAAGGCCAAATTATTGAGCATGGTAATGTACTGGACGTATTTGGTCATCCAAAGCATCATACTACTCAAAACTTTGTCAGTTCTGTGATTAATGACCAGATCCCAACTGGTGTTGTTGAAAACTTAATTGAAATAGAAGGTGATAAAGATAATATCCAATTATTCAAACTCGAATTTTTAGGAAGATCAGCCTCAGAGCCTGTCATCAATTCGCTGATATTAAAACAAAAAGTAGTCGTCAACATCTTGTTTGCCCATATGTCAGAAATTGAAAAAACAGTACTCGGCAGTATGTTTGTTCAATTAAAAGGCAACAACAATGATATTGAAGAATCAGTACTATATCTACGTCAGTGTGGTGTACAAGTCACCGAGATTAAACAATGGGAGAGGAATTAAATGGAAACCTTAAATAATATTATCAATTACTTAAGTTCTTGTTTTGCCACTACACTAACCGCTGAACAATTTATTCAAGCGTCTTACGAAACCTTAATAATGGTGTTTTTTGCTTTGGTACTAGGTTCGTTACTGGGGATTCCTCTAGGTATCTGTTTAGTCACCACACGACCATCAGGATTATTAGAAAGTCGTAAAGTATATCGGATCATCAACCCAATAATTAATCTGCTACGCTCTTTACCGTTTATTATTTTATTAGTAGCGATCTTACCTTTCACTAAACTCATTGTAGGCAGTTCGATCGGCACAGCAGCAGCAATTGTACCTCTAACAGTATACGTCGCGCCTTATATTGCACGATTAGTCGAAAATTCACTGCTAGAAGTCAATAGTGGCATTATAGAAGCCGCTGAGTCTATGGGAGCAACACCATTACAAATTATTTGGCACTTTATGTTGCCCGAAGCTTTTAGCTCTTTAATTTTAACCCTGACGACAGCAACAATAGGCTTAATTAGCGCAACGGCTATGGCTGGTGCAGTTGGGGCTGGCGGGATTGGAGATTTAGCCATATCCTATGGTTATCAACGTTTTGATACAACCGTTGTCATTATTACAGTTGTGATATTAATTATCACTGTGCAACTCGTACAAAGTCTTGGTAATTATTTAGCACGAAAAGCAAGGCATGAATAACTAAAGTAACCAATCATCACAAGTAATGACTTTAGAATCAAAAAAAAGATGAGGGTTACGGCCCTCATTTATAATTATTGACAAAATGTTTACTCTATTGAATTTTAATAATTACCTGTCTATAAACCACTAAATTATTGTAAACTTTTCTATTAAAATTTAATTAGTTATTCTTATCTACTAAAATTCGTCAATAATTGGTTAATCTATTTAATAGATTTCATTATTCGCAAATATCAAGTAAAATAAGCTCAACTTTCATTATGGTAGTGTAGGAAATCAATGTGACGAACACATTACAACAAAATTTGGTCGAAATACACGATATGTCTTTCTATCGAGGTAGCCGGCCGATTTACAAAAATATGAATTTAAATGTGCCTAAAGGCAAAGTAACTGCCATTATGGGGCCATCTGGAATAGGTAAAACAACACTGCTTCGCCTAATTGGTGGTCAACTCAAACCTCAAGCGGGAAAAATTTTATTTGATGGTGAAGACATACCCAGCATGTCCCGTTCAAGACTATATGAAGTCCGTAAACGCATGAGTATGTTATTCCAATCTGGTGCACTATTTACTGATTTATCAGTCTTTGATAATGTGGCTTATCCTCTTCGTGAGCACCTTAATCTACCAGAGCCCATATTGCACAATTTAGTGTTAATGAAATTACAGTCCGTTGGTTTACGCGGTGCAGCGCAGATGATGCCTTCAGAATTATCTGGCGGTATGGCACGGCGAGCAGCTTTAGCCAGAGCGATAGCACTTGATCCAGATCTTATTATGTTTGACGAGCCATTTGCAGGGCAAGACCCCATATCTATGGGCGTTATAGTTAAACTTATTGCTGAGATTAATCAATCACTGGGATTAACCTGTATTGTTGTTAGTCACGATGTGAATGAAGTATTAAGTATTGCTGATTATGCTTATATCGTTGCAGAACAACACATTATTGCAGGTGGCACTGCTCAGCAGTTACGTGACAATGATGATTTGCGTGTAAAACAATTTCTGGAAGGACTGGCTGATGGTCCGGTTCCATTTCATTATCCTGCTGATGATTACAAATTAGACCTAAGCAGAGGTATAAAATAATGTTGAATTTACTGGCAAAACTGGGACAAGCAACCATTAATACCATTGCAATGGTTGGGCGTTCGGGAATGATGCTATTTGGCGCACTGATTGGCCAACCGCAATTTGGTAAACAATTCCCCTTACTTATCAAACAATTTTATTTTGTCGGTGTACAATCACTGACTATTATTATCGTATCAGGTCTGTTTATTGGTATGGTACTTGCTCTTCAAGGCTACTTTATTTTAACCACCTTTGGTGCTGAAGCAAGTTTAGGAATGATGGTTGCGCTTGCTCTACTCAGAGAATTAGGTCCAGTCGTTGCAGGCTTATTATTTGCTGGACGTGCGGGTTCTGCCTTAACAGCAGAAATAGGTCTTATGAAAGCAACAGAACAGTTATCAAGCATGGAAATGATGGCAATCGACCCGCTACGACGAATCATTGCACCACGCTTTTGGGCGGGTTTTTTTAGTATGCCTTTTTTAACGGCTATTTTTGTCACTGTTGGCATTTTGGGTGGTGTTTTAGTTGGCGTAGACTGGAAAGGAATTGACGCTGGCTTTTTTTGGTCCTCCATTCAAAGTAATGTTGATTGGTGGCATGATTTAGGCAATTGTTTTATTAAAAGCTTCGCCTTTGCAATCGCCAGTACTTGGATTGCACTATTTAATGGTTACGATTGTGTACCAACATCTGAAGGAATTAGTCGGGCAACAACAAACACCGTTGTCTATTCATCATTAGTTATTTTGGGGTTAGATTTTATCCTAACCGCATTAATGTTTAGTCATTGAGGTCATTAAACATGAGTCGTAAAGTCGAAATTACCGTTGGATTATTTATGGTGCTGGTTATTCTTTCAGTACTATTTTTATGCTTTAGAGTGACTGACCCCACATCATTTAGCAGTCATAATACTTATCGTGTTTATGCTGTATTTGAAAATATTGGTGGATTAAAAGCACGTTCACCAATCAAAATAGGTGGAGTTGTGATTGGTCGGGTCAATAACATCACATTACAATCATCTGAAATTGATGTGTATAAACCTTATGTCGCAATAGATATTGATGCACAATATGATAAAATTCCTAGCTCAAGCGCATTATCGATTAAAACCTCTGGTTTATTAGGCGAACAGTTTATTGATATCAATTTTGGACTGGACCAAAACCTTGAACATGATCTAGATGCATCGGAAGCTGTCGGCAAAAGCAACACAACTACAGAACAAGACAAAACACCACCATTTTTCCAAGAAGGATTTGTCATTAATAATACCCAACCAGCACTGGTTTTAGAGGATTTAATCGGTAAATTCCTTTATAGTATTGGCGGTTCATCAGATAAAAATAAAAAACAAACTACACCAGATACCAATGAAAGTAAGGAGTAATTATGTTAATCAGATTTAAACAAGCAATTTTTTTCGTATTCGCTTTAGCATTCAGCACGTTTGCACTTGCTGATAATGATCCATACAAAGATATGCAAGTTGCAGCCGATAAGATTTTTAATACCATTAAATCTCAATCAGCTACAATCAAGACCAATCCTAATAAATTGAAGGAAATAGTTAGAACTGATTTATTACCTTATGTGCAAGTTAAATATGCTGGTGCATTAATTTTAGGTAATTACTACAAGAGTGCTTCTGAGGCGCAACGTACCGCTTATTTCAATGCATTTGAAAACTATTTAGTTCAAGCTTTTGCCCAAGCACTATCGATGTATAACGGTCAAACTTATCAAGTTGAAGCTGCAAAAGACCTAACAGGTAAAAGCTTAGTTTCAATTCGTGTATTATTAATCCAACCCGATAAAAGCCAGCAACCATTACGTATTGATTTTCAATGGCGTAAAAACACTGTCACAGGGGAATGGAAGGCATACGACTTAATTGCTGAAGGTGTAAGTATGATTACCACTAAACAAAATGAGTGGTCGACTATATTACGTCAAGATGGTATTGATGCATTAACCAAACAATTAACTGATCTTTCAAATCGTAATATTGATCCTAACGCTAAACCAAAAGGCTAGCCTATGATGTCGCGAATTAAAGCAGACAAACAACACAATGTCTTATATTTAAAGGGTGAGCTAGATGCTCACTCCCTTAATGAAATATGGTCAACTCAGCATAGTATTTTAAATGGCGTTACAACTATTGATGTTGCTCAGTTAACTCGAGTTGACTCTTCTGGACTAGCAACATTAGTTTATTTTTGTACTAAATATCAAACCAAATTAATGGGCATTAATCCGCAATTACAAACTCTAATTGCACTGTATGACTTACAGCCAGTTATTATGGCTTAATTCATATTGTTGTGTTATTACCAAACATAAATATTAGTTTAAACAACTTAATATAAAGTTAGAATATTCATACTGAGTTACAATCATGGACAAACAACAAATTATAGACAAATTAAATAGTTCCCTTAACCTTGACAATGTATATGTTATGACTGAAGATGGTAGTCATTTTCAGGTTATTGCAGTCAGTGAACTATTTGCAGATTTGAGCCGAGTCAAAAAACAGCAATTGATTTATGCACCTTTAGCCGAATTCATTAATGACAATCGTATCCACGCATTATCTATCAAAACCTATACACCAACTGAATGGCAGCGTGAACGCAAATTAATGGGATTATAAACTATTCCTTAACACAAAATACTTGACTTGCGTTTTTTTACCCGCACATAATGTTCACTCATTAGATAAAATCTTTGTAGAAAGGTATCGAAACATGACCAACCCATTATTAACCAATGCTCCATTACCGCTATTTTCTCAAATCAAGCCTGAGCACGTTCTACCTGCTGTAAAGCAAGCTTTAAACAATTGTCGCAACACAATTGAAACAGTGCTAAAACAAAATAGTGAATATACTTGGGACAACTTAATTCAACCTATTGATGAAATGGATGAAAAATTTGGGCGAGTTTGGTCACCAGTCAGCCACCTTAATTCTGTAAAAAATAGCCCTGAATTACGTAAAGCTTATGAAGCATGTTTACCATTATTATCAGAATACAGCACATGGGTTGGACAACATAAACCTCTCTATCAAGCTTACAAACAACTTAAACAAAGCGACAATTACAATAAGCTTTGCAAAGCACAAAAAAAAGTAATTGATAACGCGTTACGTGATTTTGAATTGTCAGGAATAGGCTTGCCTGATGATAAACAAAAACGTTATGGTGAAATTGTGGCCAAATTATCAGAATTATCATCACAATATAGCAACAATGTATTGGATGCAACGATGGGCTGGACAAAACTGATAACAGATGAAAAACAGTTGTCTGGTATGCCTGAAAGTGCGCTTGCTGCAGCAAAAGAACAAGCCAAATCAAAAGGACAAGAAGGCTGGCTAATTACTTTAGATATTCCAAGTTACCAACCTGTTATGACTTATTGTGATAACCGTGAGTTACGTTTTGAGCTCTATCAAGCTTATAATACCCGGGCTTCAGATCAAGGTCCGAACGCGGGTAAATGGGATAATACACAAATCATCGAGCAAATTTTAACGTTAAGAGATGAACTCGCTAAATTACTTGGCTTTGATACTTATGCTGACAAATCTTTAGCCACTAAAATGGCGCAATCAATCCATCAAGTTACTGAGTTCTTGACTGATTTAGCTAATAAAGCCAAACCACAAGGTGAAAAAGAATTAGCGGAGTTGAAACGCTATGCCTATGAATTTTTTGGTGCCAGCGATATCAAACCGTGGGATATTGCCTATTACAGTGAAAAACAAAAACAATACCTTTATACCATTAATAACGAAGAACTCCGACCTTATTTTCCTGAACAACGAGTGATAAATGGCTTATTTGAAGTTGTCCATCGTATTTTTGGTATTACCGCTAAAGAACGACAAGGTGTTGAAGTATGGCACCCTGATGTCAAATTTTATGATTTATATAATACTAGTGGCGAGCTAAAAGGCAGTTTTTATCTTGATTTGTATGCTCGTGAACATAAACGTGGTGGTGCATGGATGGATGATTGTATCGGCCGCATGCGTTTTGCCGATGGTCACATACAAAAACCCGTTGCTTATTTAACTTGTAACTTTAATCGACCAATTGGTGATAAACCCGCGTTATTTACGCATGACGAAGTAACCACCCTATTCCATGAGTTTGGTCATGGCTTGCATCATATGTTAACCGAAATTGATGTATCATCAGTTGCAGGTATTAATGGCGTAGCTTGGGATGCGGTTGAATTACCGAGTCAATTTTTAGAAAACTGGTGCTGGCAACCTGAAGCATTAGCCTTCATTTCAGGACACTATCAAACCGGTGAGCCTTTACCACCAGAAATGCTAGAAAAAATGCTCGATGCGAAAAACTATCAAGCCGCTCTATTTATTTTACGTCAATTAGAGTTTGGCTTATTTGATTTTAAACTTCATAGCCAGAAAAACCCTGATATCTTAACCACTCTGGCAGAGGTTAGAAAACAAGTTGCTGTCGTACCAACAGTTGAATGGGGACGATTCCCTCACGCTTTTAGTCATATTTTTGCAGGCGGATATGCCGCTGGTTATTACAGTTATTTATGGGCCGAAGTGTTATCAGCCGATGCCTTTTCACGCTTCGAAGAAGAAGGCATTTTCAATGCTAAAACGGGTAATGCCTTTTTGGATAATATTTTGTCGCAAGGTGGCAGTGATGAACCCATGACATTATTTAAAAATTTCCGTGGACGTGAACCCCAACTTGAGGCTCTGCTTCGTCACTATGGTATCCACTAACGCCAACCTAGCTCAGCTAAAATTATTAGCTGAGCAGTGGTTAACCTTAAACCCAACTATTCCCTTTGCATTAGTAACAGATAACCATCAACTCGTATTACAAAAAACTGATGAGCCAAAACTTGGTGCGATAAAAGTCGATTTTGTATCAGGGGCAATGGCGCATCGCCGCCAATTTGGCGGTGGGCGTGGTGAAGCCATTGCCAAAGCAGTAGGTGTAAAAGGTGAGTATTTACCAACAGTTGTGGACGCAACAGCTGGACTCGGTCGTGATGCATTCGTATTAGCAGCAATCGGTTGTCATGTCACAATGTTTGAAAGGCATCCCGTTGTGGCTGCATTATTAGCTGATGGTTTACAGCGAGGTTACCAAGATCCAATAATAGGCAATTGGTTACCGCAACGGTTAAACATGTTTTATAATTCAAGCCAAACAGGTCTATTGTCATTGCACGAAAAACCCGATGTGGTGTATCTCGATCCAATGTTTCCACATCGACAAAAAAGTGCACTAGTCAAAAAAGAGATGCGCATTTTTCAACAGTTAGTGGGTAGTGACTTAGATTCAGATAGTTTACTTGAGCCAGCTAGACGATTAGCTAAAAAACGCGTAGTCGTTAAACGACCTGATTATGCGCCATTTTTAGCCGAGCAAAAACCAACAGCCGAAATTAAAACTAAAAATCACCGTTTTGATATTTATACACCTTTTTAAAACAGAGGAAGATTACTCAGATTATGCGATTAGATAAATTTCTAGCTCATCACTTAGGTATAAGCAGAACAATCGTGAATAAAGAACTTAGAGCACAAAAAGTGACTGTTGATGGCGAAATAATAAAATCAGGCGCCTACCAAATATCACCGGCACAAGTGGTTGAGTACGATGGCGTCGAAATTGTGCCAGTCACCGAACATCGTTATTTTATGCTTAATAAACCACAAGGTTATGTTTGCTCAACCGATGATCCCGATCATCCAACAATTCTATATTTTATCGACGAACCAATGGCTGAAAAGTTGCACGCAGCCGGCAGATTAGATCTTGATACAACAGGTTTAGTACTATTAACAGACGATGGTAAATGGTCACATCGTATTACTTCACCTAAACATCATTGTGAAAAAGTCTATCAAGTCACAGTTGAACACCCCCTAAGTATCGAACTCATCGATATATTTGCCAAAGGCATTCAACTAAAAAGTGAGAAGTCACTCACAAAGCCGGCTAAACTAAATATTATTGATCCATATCACGCAGAGTTAACCATTAGTGAAGGTCGATACCATCAAGTTAAACGTATGTTTGCCGCAGTTAATAATCATGTTGTTCAGTTACATCGAAAACAAATTGGCAACATTATGCTAGATATTCCTGAGGGCGAATACCGTCCACTTACTGAAGAAGAAATCAACTCTTTTAGTTAGCTTCAAATTTTATCGTAACAATAAAAGTGAATAAATGATTGTCTCTTAAAGTCAATAAATACCGTTAAGTCATAATTAACGGTATTATCGATTATGTTGCTACATCATCATGCGCTTTTAGTTGAAGAACTTTATAGGAACCCAAACGTGCAAAACACAAATACTCAAGTAGAATTTAAAATTTCTAAAAAAGCACTGATCTTTATCCTTGGATTGCTATCTATGTTAATGCCTTTATCCATCGATATGTACTTACCCAGTATGCCTACAATTGCTCAGGACTTTAATGTAGCAGATGCAACCGTTCAACTGACCATTAGCTGCTATTTATTAGGATTTTCCTTTGGCCAACTCTTATTTGGACCACTTACAGACAGTTATGGCCGGCGAAATATTCTTATTATTGGTCTGATTATTTTTGTTTTTGCCGCCTTTGGTTGTGCTATTGCTGGCAATATTAATCAATTGATAACTGCACGTTTTTTCCATGGGATTGCAGCTGCTGCAACCACAATAGTGATTAATGCTTTAATGAAAGATATTTATCGTGACCGTGATGAGTTTTCAAAAATGATGTCTTTTGTGATGTTAATCTCTAACGTAGCACCATTATTAGCGCCAATCATTGGTGGTTTTATTTTATATTGGTTCAATTGGCAAGCAAACTTTTATACCATTTGCCTAATGGCGATCATTTGCTTTGGTCTGGTGGTAAGTTATATTCCAGAAACACTTGCCAAAGCTAAGCGTGATAAATTTAGTATCATTCGAATATTAAGTAATTTCATTACACTATTTCGACATCGCCAAGCCTTAACTTATATGCTAATAGGCGCTTTTGCTGGTGCTGGATTATTTTCATTTTTAAGTTTAGGGCCTTTTGTTTACATGAACTTACATGGCGTTGCATCCACCAATTTTGGTTACTATTTTGCACTTAATATTGTGGTAATGGTAATGATGAATACCTTAAATAGCCGCTTTGTTAAACTTGTTGGTTCTATCAAAATGATGCAATTAGGGCTGTTAATCCAATTTATCATGGCGATAGGACTTTTGATTGGAACATTATTTAATTTTGGATTTATCTATTTAGTCGTGTGTATTGCAGGTTACATTGGATGCATGTCAACAGTTGGTGGTAATAGTATGGCTGTGGTATTAGACTTCTATCCGCATATTGCCGGTACAGCATCGTCACTTGCTGGTACCATTCGATTCGCCATAGCAGGAGCAATTGGTATATCATTATCAATGCTAGTCTCGATTCATAAAACGGTAACACCAATTAATGATAATACCACAGAGTGGTTAATGGTTGGTTCTATGGTGTTGTGCAATTTTCTTGCGGTTGGCTTATTTTTGAGTGTCAAAAATATTAAAAGGAAATAACCATGATTTATCAATTAGATGATTTATGCCCACAAATTCACCCAGATTGTTTTATTGCCAAATCGGCTGATATTATTGGTAATGTGACGCTTGAGCAAGGGGTATCCATCTGGTTTAACGCGGTATTACGAGGTGATATTGCAAGTATTCATATTGGCAAAAACAGCAACATTCAAGATAATTGTACTGTGCATATCGAGACTAACATACCGTGTATTGTTGGTGAAAATGTTACAATTGGCCATAATGTGATTCTTCATAGCTGCACAATTGAAGATAATGTCTTAATCGGAATGGGAAGTACGATTTTAAATCATGCCAAAATTGCTAAAAACTGTCTGGTTGGTGCTAATTCTTTAGTTACTCATAGTTTACCTTATCAAGAAGGCTGCTTAATTATGGGATCACCAGCGAAAATAATTCGGCAACTTACCGAAGCCGAAATTGCAGCAAATATTAAAAATGCCCAAAATTATGTCAAAAATGGACAAAGGTTTAATAAAAATCTAATGGCAATTAATCGCTCACAGTCACAATAAATTACGTTTTATATTTTATTCACTCTGTGAGCAAAAGTAATTTATGATAAAATGCCACCAATTTTAATTGCAATCGTTTTTAGGTACGTACTTGAAAAAGCCAAAAACAACCAGAAGACAGATATTTAGCCAATTCATTTTATTAATAATAATAGCGTTATCTGCCTGCTTATTTTTATCACTATTTTCTTACAATGCATCAGATCCCGGCTGGTCACGTACTGCTTGGCATACCCCTATCAGCAATTATTGCGGCTATATTGGTGCATATGCATCGGATATACTATTCCAATTTTTAGGCTTTATTGCTTACAGTGTTCCTTTTTTTGCACTATTTTTTAGTTTGCAATTAGTGAGCTATTTTTATCGTCATGCTAATGCGCCTATTAACTATTTTAGTATATCATTCAGAATCATTGGTATTTTAGCGTTTATCTTTAGCAGTACTGGTTTTTTTACCTTAAATATTCGTGATGCAGAACAATTTCAAGCTGGGGGATACCTAGGTTCAATTGTTATCGAAAGCCTATTACCTATAATGAATGGCTTTACCGCATCGATTATATTACTCATTGTTAGCCTTGCCTGTATAACCCTATTAACCGGATTATCATGGTTACTACTGATGGAAAAACTTGGGGCGTTAGTCATGCTGCTTTTAACGCCGATTACCTGGTTATTTTCATCACATAAAGCCAGTGCAAGCACTCACACTGTTACCAAACAGCGGGATAAAGACATTGCACTAACAACGCAAACAAAAGAGCAGCCTGTTGTTATTCCATTAGAGAGCAATAAAGTCAATTTAGATACAGAGCAACCTTTATCTATAACAGCCAATGAAGAAAAAGTGATTAATCATGTAGATGCCACTAATCAGCTTGAACAAAACAATCCTATAACACTCAATAAGGATGATGAAGCATTAATCCAAACAGCAGAGCAATTGTTACAGTCGCTTGAGCAAACGACTAACAATCAACCTGATTTATCTAGCACACCAGTTAATGATGAGCCTAAAAAAGATCTGGATCCAAACGATATTTTAGCGCGTATGGAAGTGATTATAAAAAATATGAATGAACGAAAGTTAGCGCTCTCACAAGATCAAACTAATGCTACGTTGCCACAATCAAATTTAGCCAATGATCCACAAGCAACAGCAAATCAAACAACAACAGACTCAGAAAAAGTGCAGCCTTTTGATGAAAATAAATACACCATTTCAGATGCGCCTAGCAAACCGTTATTTACGTTAAATAATAACGAATCTACCTTAGCGAACAATACAATCGATTCAAACCAATTTATATCGAACGAGCCAGAATCATCGACTCAAGACGTTGAGCAAGTAACACATCAAGAACCCGAAACTCAGATTGAACATCCTACACCCGAGATTGAAAGGCACATCCCCGAAGATGTCGATCTTGAATCGTTAAAAAATGAAAATCCTGTCATAGATGACATCTATCTAGACGATACAGAGGTTGAACAAAGTCACAATACCCCAATTACCATTGATGATGAAAACGATAGCTTAATTCACCCATTATTAAGACGTGATGATAAACCACTACCAAAACCAACAACGCCACTACCGTCATTGGATTTATTAACTGCACCGCCGACAACGCGAATTGAAGTCGATCATGCTGCATTAAATGCAATGTCTGAACTGATTGAAAAAAGTTTAGCCGACTATCGTGTTAAAGCCAAAGTTGTTGATTATATGCCAGGACCTGTGATCACCCGCTTTGAAATTGAACTAGCTCCCGGTATTAAAGCTGCGCGAATTTCAACACTCGATCGCGATCTTGCTCGTTCACTATCAATGCCTTCAGTGCGAGTTGTTGAAGTTATTCCGGGTAAACCTTATGTCGGTATCGAGTTACCTAATAAAAACCGGCAGACCGTCTACTTTAGAGAAGTATTAGACAGCCCACAATTTCGCAATGCACAATCACCATTGACTATCGTATTAGGAAAAGATATTTCAGGGCAATCGGTTGTTGCAGATTTAGCTAAAATGCCCCATTTATTAGTCGCAGGCACCACAGGTTCTGGTAAATCTGTGGGGGTTAATGCGATGATTTTAAGCATCTTATACAAATCACAACCTGAAGATGTCAGGTTTATTATGATCGACCCTAAAATGCTTGAACTCTCTATCTATGAAGGTATACCGCACTTATTAACGCAAGTGGTTACCGACATGAAAGATGCGGCGAACGCACTTAATTGGTGTGTAAACGAAATGGAAAGACGTTACCGATTAATGTCAGCTTTAGGTGTCCGCAACATTGCCGGCTATAATGAAAAAATAAAACAAGCACAAGAGATGGGTAGACCTATTCCTGATCCACTGTGGAAACCTACCGATAGCATGGATCTTAACATGCCAACATTGGAAAAATTGCCTTACATTGTGGTTATGGTCGATGAATTTGCCGATTTAATTATGGCTGTTGGTAAAAAAGTGGAAGAATTAATTGCGCGCCTAGCTCAAAAAGCGAGAGCTGCGGGCATTCACCTTGTGTTAGCCACCCAGCGCCCATCGGTTGATGTTATCACAGGATTGATTAAAGCCAATATTCCAACCCGTATTGCTTTTACTGTATCAAGTAAAATTGATTCACGTACTATTTTAGATCAAATGGGCGCCGAATCACTACTTGGCATGGGGGACATGCTGTATTTAGCGCCGAATAGTTCGATTCCTATTCGTGTACATGGCGCTTTTGTACGTGATGAAGAAGTTCATGCAGTTGTGCAAGACTGGAAAGCTCGCGGCAAACCAAAATATATTGAAAATGTGACGGTATCAACCGATGATAATGATAGCAGTCATGCTGACAACATTGATGAAGATCTCGATCCGCTATTTGATCAAGTTGTAGAGTTCGTGGTTGAAACGCGTAGGGCTTCTATCTCTAGTGTACAACGAAAATTTAGAATTGGTTATAACCGAGCAGCGCGGATAGTTGAACAAATGGAGATTGAAGGTATTATTAGTGCACCAAGTCATAATGGTACTCGAGAAGTGATTGTTCCACATTCACATGGTGATTTTTAGTCGTGATAATAAATCCATCTAGTTGCTAAATAATTAGGTGGATGAAATAGGAGTGCAATCCGCCGATTTGAGTATAAATGGTTAACACCTATTACAGAGCTTTAGATAATAGACTTAAAATACATTAAACGAGATCAACTTAGCACACCCTAAGCATCTCGTTAATACAACCAAAATACAGTAACCGTATGATAGGTATTAGACAATAATGAGTAAATATTCACAGCAAGTGACATTATTAGAATCGCAACTCATCAACCCTAAAAACTTTAGTTTACCTGCGCAACTAGCTATTAAGGCATTAATTAAGGAAATTTGCTTATCGCCTAAGCCTGGGCTAGTTGATATGAACAATAATGGCGCACACCGTGATATGGATTTTCAAACATTTATCCAAAGCATTTCAGCTATTTCAACTTGGTTTGAACAGTTTTATCAATATGGTAAACAATCGGCTCATCAAGACCCCACTGTTTTTTTAGACGGTATTAGACCCTTAGGCATGCAATGTGAACAAGCCATGTTTAATGCAACTAATCAAATTAATACCCATAAAGGTGGTATATTTGCTTTCGGTTTATTACTTGGCGCTATAGGCAAGCTTGAACAACTCGGCTTAGCATGTCAAATGCAAACAATTTGCGAGCAAGTATCAATAATATGCCAAGGTATCGTCAATAAGGAATTAAAACAACATAATCGATCTCATTCAATTGGCGAAAAGCTGTATAAACTGCATAATCTTCCTGGGGCACGGGGTGAAGCGGAGTCAGGTTACGCAACAGTTAAAAACATTTCATTACCTATTTTAAAAAATATGCAGCAAAGTGGTTACGATGAGGAAACTTGCTTATTACAAACCTTATTATATCTGCTCGCATTTAACCAAGATACCAATTTGGTTGCAAGAGGGGGACTTGATGGATTAGCCTTTGTCCAACAACAAGCTAAAAAACTGATTTTACACGGTGGTGTGATTCATACTCATGGCCAACAAAAATTAAATCAGCTTGATAACGAGTTGATAAAACGTAATTTAAGTCCCGGTGGCTCAGCTGATCTTATCGCCATTACTTGGTTCTTATCACAGTACTAATTCATCTGTACAACAATAATCAGATGGATTCATCACATCAATACCATTGATGGGCTTTGGTTAACTCAACCCTATGCAAGCAGGTGTTATATTACTTTAACTGATAACATTCACCTCTTTTGTTTAAATTCATATATATCAAGGCTGTAACAAAAAACATCAATCCTGTTTTTTATTTATTTTTAAATGATAAATCCCATACACAACAGCCCCCAAGATAGCCATAATCGCTAAAATTAAATAAGCGATACGCATTGAATATCGTAAACTTACGTATCCAACAATAACAGGAAACAATGTCATACCTAATGCGTAAATCGCTTGAAATAATCCCATCGCTGCCGATCGCGCATAAGCTGGAATAGTAGATGTTGCTTCAAACGTTAAAAAAGAAAATAATATTCCTGTACCCATTCCAGGAATAATTTGTAGTAATAAAATGGCATAAGGTGATGAACTCTGCGGTATCAAAATGCAATATAACGCCAGCAACATAAAAGACAGAATAATCCAAGTAGATATACTTAATTTATTAACCAAGTTACTTGCCCCCACTTTACCAAACAAGACTGATGCCAACATATAAATTATTGAAGATAAACCAATTAAGCTTGAACTTGCACCTAATCCACTTAATATCTGATTAGTAAATGACATGGTTGTCGACATTTGTATCCCCTGCTGAATCAAAGCCAACAAAGAAAAAAACAGTAATTTGCGATCAAAAAACACGTTAAGCAAATTATGATATTCAAAATTGTGATGAATTCTTTCAGGGTATTTCAGTCTGATAGCTAAGATAAAAGCAATAAATCCGCTTAAACAACTAAGTAAACAGATAAATCGCATCCCAAAATATTCAAATAGCAAGGTACTTGATAAAAATGCTAAAAAAATACCAAGATTATTCACCATAATAATTAAACTAGTGGCATAACTTTTTTTCGATTTAGGATAAAACCCCATAAACAACACCATAAATGATATCCACATGGCGCTGGCAAATCCTGAAATAATATTACCAATCAAAAATCCCCAACCTGTAGGCTGTATAAGACGAATAATTGAAGCAAATCCAGCTAAAAATGATCCTAATACAATAAATATCTTATGCTTTTCTTTAACATTGGCTAATAACCCAACCGGTATGCGTAAAAATAACTGTGAAACACCATAGGCGCTAACCACCATACCAATAAAATTGGTCGTCATATGGATTGCAGTTAAATAAGGGGTTTGATAAGGAATATAAATATATTGTGCATACCAGAAAAAAAACACAATACACAACAACAAATACGATCTTTTTTTTGCCACTTTCATTGGAACAACATTTTATTTCTTATAATTACTTTATGTAAAAATATATCTAAATTAGATATTTAGCAACAAACAAATCCATCTTGTCTAAATTTTTAAACTATGTTAGCTTGAAGTAAGTCAAACAACGATAAAAATAATTTTACAAATTAGCAGAAAATATCTTCTATAAATTTTTGTAACCGATATTCCCGATAACCTTATTTGGCGGATTTTAGTTTTTATCAGTGTGTAACCATTCGGTAATGTAATGGAGAAAATAATGGATTATCAAAGTATTGCACAACAAATTTTACAATTAGTCGGCGGTAAAGCTAATGTTGTTAGCTTAACGCATTGCTTTACTCGTTTAAGATTTCAATTAGTTGATAGCAACAAAGCGAATCGTGAAAAATTATTACAAACAGAGGGCGTTATTTCAGTTGTAGAAAGCAGTGGACAATATCAAGTGGTACTAGGAAATAAAGTCACCAAAATTTATCAAGAAATCATGCCATTGCTCGGAAAATTAGAGACCAGCGAACAAACGCCACCTAAAGTATCAATTGGCGTAAAAATTCTTAACGCTTTTGCTGCTATTTTTACGCCCGTGATTCCGGCAATTGCCGCATCTGGTATGTTAAAAGGAATTTTAGCGATTGCTGTTATGATTGGTAATTATTACTATCAAACAGATATCAAAACTTACAACACCTATACGATTTTACATGCTGCATCAGATGCAGTTTTCTACTTCATGCCAATAATACTAGGCTATACCGCTGCAAAAGTATTTAAAGCCCACGAATTTATATCGATGATCATAGGGGCAACGCTGTGCTATCCATCAATTGTCACGTTAATGGCAAGTAAAACTGAAGTCACTCTGTTTACTATTGAATTAACCAAAGCAAGTTACACCTCTAGCGTTATTCCAATTATTTTAGCCATATTCATTTTAAGTTACGTACAAAGATTTTTAGAATTTATCATCCCTGAAGTATTGAAAATTATCATGGTACCAACCTTTTCATTACTGATTATGATACCAGCTACATTACTAATTTTCGGTCCTATTGGCATCTACATTGGCGAATTTATAAACTGGATCTATTACTACATTATGGGTGTTAGCCCTATTTTATTAGGGGCATTTATTGGTGGTATCTGGTGTATATTAGTCATCTTTGGTGCACATCGGGCAATTGTGCCAATCGGCATTAATGACGTAGCGCAAACTGGTCGGCAAAACTTACTCGCTTTTGCTGGAGCCGCCAATTTTTCACAAGCTGGCGCGGCATTAGGTGTATTTTTCAAAACCAAAAATAAAAATTTAAAAACAGTTGCGGCATCGGCAACCATTACCGCTTTATTTGGGATTACTGAACCCGCAATTTATGGTGCGAATTTAAGATTAAAAAAACCGATGATTTGTGCGGTTATTTGTGGCGCTATCGCTGGCGGGCTAATGGGCTGGGGAGGATCGTACGGTACTGCTTTTGCCAATCAAGGGGTATTAACCATTCCTGTTTACGCTGAAGCCGGTACAACTGCATTTTTATGCTATTTAATTGGCATATCTTTTGCTTTTTTCGGTTCATGCATTTTAACGATGATTGTTGGATTTCAAGATCTACCAAGCGAGGAAATGTCTACATCAAACCAAACGCATAGCCCAGATTTATTACTTTCCGATCAGACTATTACCTCACCTATCAAAGGGCATGTTATTGCACTTAGTGAAGTTAAAGATGAAGTGTTTGCATCTGGCGCGATGGGTAAAGGTGTCGCTATATATCCAGAAATCGGTGAAGTCATTGCGCCAGCAGATTGCACAGTTACAGTACTTTATCCCACTTTACATGCCATAGGTTTAAAATTAGATAATGGATTAGAGTTACTAATCCATATTGGTATCGATACGGTAAACCTGCAAGGCAACTATTTTCAATCTTATGTTGAAGTGGGGCAACACATTAAACAAGGGACTAAAATTGTATCCTTTGACATCGATAAGATTAAACAACAACAATATGATTTAACAACATCAATAATTGTCGTTAATTCAGAACAATATAAAAATGTCGATTACACCAAAGATATCGACGTTAATTATCAAGACCAATTATTATTTATTCAAGTTTAGAGGTAAAAATATGAAAACATTTGCTAAGGATTTTTGGTGGGGTGCATCTTCTTCTGCATTTCAAATTGAAGGTGGATGGGATGCCGATGGCAAGGGAATGACAGTTGCTGATTATAATTCATTTCAACGCTCAGCAGTACAAGCCGATAGCAAAGTTGCCAGTGATTTTTATCACCATGTAGAGAGTGATATTGCGTTGTTTAAAGAGTTGGGCTTAAAAACTTATCGTTTTTCGATATCTTGGGCACGTATTATTCCTGATGGCGATGGTAAAATAAATCAAGCTGGGATCGATTTTTATAATCGAGTAATTAACGAATTAATAAAAAACGGTATCATTCCATTTATCACCCTTTATCATTTTGATTTACCTTTTGCATTAGTTGATAAATATAATGGTTGGCAAGACCGCCGTTGTGTCGATGCGTTTAGACGCTATGCTCAGGTCTGCTATAAAGCATTTGGCGATCGGGTAAAACATTGGCAAATCAATAATGAACAAAATTTGATGATTCGAGTTAATGAACGAATGAACATGTATAAAGTCGCACCAGCAGATACTGAAAAAGTGAGAGCACAAATGGATTACCACATGTTTGTTGCGCATGCGATGGCAACTAATGATTGTCATGAACTAATTGCGGGAAGCAAAGTGGGACCGGCGGTATCATCCACCATGACCTACCCTGCAAGTAACAAACCAATGGATGTTTGGGCAGCTAAAATGAATGATAATTTTAAAACTAATTATGCCCTAGAAATGTATTGTTTCGGTGATTACCCAGGTTATTACAAACACTATTTACAACGTTGTGATATCTATCCACAAACCCAGCCGGAAGATGCCGACATTTTAAAACAAGCTAAACCGGATTTTATTGCGGTCAATTACTATCGAACATTAGTCGCAAGCTATTTGCCGGAAGATGCAAAGCATCCATTTGGCACTAAACATAATGATATCGATTTTGATCTGTATGGTTACTTTAAAATTGAAAAAAACCCGAATTTAACAGCAAGCACTTACGGTGCACAAATTGATCCAATGGGTTTACGTTTAGTCCTCAATGAATATTATCGACAATACCGCTTACCCCTAATCATTACTGAAAATGGCTTAGGTACTCCAGACGAATTAACACCAGATAATAAAGTGCATGATGATTATCGCATTGATTATATTAAAGCTCATATTTCAGCTTGTCATGATGCGATTGAAGATGGTGTTGAGTTATTTGGTTATTGCCCATGGTCAGTCATTGATTTATTAAGTTCTCATCAAGGATTTAAAAAACGTTATGGCTTTGTTTATGTTGATCGAGATGATCATGACTTAAAAACACTAAATCGTATCAAAAAAGATAGCTTCTATTGGTATCAAAAAGTGATTAAAGATAATGGAGTTTAACCCTGTCATAGCTATCAATTGACAAATATGGGGCTAAATAAAGCCCCATTCTATTGCTGAAAATTGTGTTAATTACTGATTTATCACATAGCTAACCTGATGTGCTTCGGTCGGTAAGGGAACTTGCCATTTACTAAACATGCGCTGAATTTTTTTATTCGCTAAGCTTGTATCGCGTTTTAAATTACGCCGATATAACTCTTGTTCCGGTTGTTCTATATAAACGATTTCAACCTCGGCGTGATAAGCATAGAGTAAATCGAGTGCTTTTTGCCGCATATCCTGTGACAAATGGGTAGCATTCCAAATAAAAGGCTGCTTATCTCGTAACCATTGTTTCACCTTAGCTAATACAAATTGAATCACTAATCCTTCATTTTCGCCATGCTTTAATTTGAGTTCACTGCGCGCATCATCATAAGAAGCAACCGGCCATGTTGGATAATGCTTACTCACCCAACTATTTTTGCCCGAAGCCGGTAAACCAGACATCAATATCACTTTTGATCCTTGTTGTGGATATAGTGCATAATCAGGCAAGACATTACTGCCGCGAAAATAGTGTACTCGCGTATGATCATCAACAAATTGGCGAGGTTGATACAGACACTCTTCTTCTAGCGCGAGTTGTTTAAATAACTCCACTTCATCCAAAGTTCTAGCTTTATCAGCACATATACGCCCCAGCATATCCGCTTTCGCTTGCAGGCAAAGCATCCAAACCGGTAATTGCCATGACAGACGATGCACAAGGTATTGGGGTGAATAGCGCTGATGCGTATCACTTAACGCAAAAAACGGAACTTGATGAACAGCGATAATACGACATATCTGTTCACGTAGTTCAAAAGGGACGGCCATTTGCCACAACAATACTCTGCTACGAATTTCCCCCTTTTGGGAGTGTCTTGGTTGACTGATTTTACCCGTGACCTCATCAATCACGGTGGTTTCTGGTTTAGCAATATCATGTAACAACGCTGTCATAAATAATACAAATTGTTGCTCCTCGGTAGCTTTTGCAAACTCAGTTTGTTCAATTAATGCGCGCAATACCATTTGTGTATGTATCCAAACATTACCTTCACCATGATGCAACGGGTCTTGTGGTGTGGTAATAAGCGCAGTTAATGCTGGAATACACGTTAACCAGTCATCGAAATTATCTTTAGCAATACTGTTAGCCACTTGCTGTTGTAATTGTAAATAGTCCATTATTTATCTCCCTACGCCAACTTGCTGATTCCAATTGACGGTTAACTGTGGTGCGTATAAATCGACATTATCAGCAAGTTGATTGGCAATAAACGGCTGCTCTAAATGGTGTTGACCAGCGTCTAAAATAGCTTGTACAAAATCTTGTCTCACCCATTTTAAACGATCGATTGTGTGATGTTCGCTTTCGATTTTTAAATACAGCCCTTCCATTAAATCCGAGCGGTCACACTGCTGCCACGCTTTGGCTAAATCAATCTTGTCACGTGTGACTATTTTTTCAAAACAAGCCTGCCAATGCTGAGTTTTGGCTAAAGACTGTTTAACTAACGCTAATAAGTCAGCTAATTTAGTCGGTGCTTGCCCAGCAAATAGCACCGGTACCGATAAAACCGGACCATTAGCTAATAGCTGATGCCGCTTTTGGGTCGATAAAAAACATTGTTGCTGTCTATCCCAAACATCAAATTCACAAAAATAGTGAGGTAATGCATCATAAAAGATAGTGTGTTTTTTATGTAACCATTCACCATACATGATATAACGATCTTCTAACCGCTCTAATAGCCAATGTTCATGTACACTAGCCCAGTGTTTTAATAGATTAAATTGACGCTCTCTTGAACCACCCATTAAGTAATGGCCGCGCGATTGTAATAACAGTTCGCCACTTTGCGAAAAGCTTATAGCACAGTTAGTACCATCGAGTTTTTCTTCAACGACAATATAGCAATTATGTAACTGGTTATAAGCACGCTGTCCGTCGGTGCTATCACCAAATTGTAAGCGTGAACCCTGTAAATGGGGTGTTCTTGGATATTTAATTAATTCTAAATTTTGAATATAAGATTCCATTGTCATGATGTTTTCTCCAAAAATATAAGGGAAAACCGACAAGGCAAAAATCTATAAATTGAAGTGCAACGAGAATGCTTTGAGAGGTAAAAGCAAAAATACAATATGATAGAAAATACCGTGCCGGCATTAAGATAAAGTGTTAACTACAGGCATTTTGCCACCTCGCTATAATAAAAAGTTTAGGTTAAAAAAACGGCGCCATTATCTGGTTGTGCAGCTAGCTTGTCAAGTCAATTTATAATATTTAATAATCAATGCTAGTAACAATGAAGAATTTCAGTATGATTATAAGTAGGATACGAAGATAACGTGACTGAGGTTATTATGGATGTTGAAATTGTGCAATTTCCCGCAACAAATTTAGCGGTTATCGAACATCATGGTTCGCCACTGTTAGAACATGAAACTGTCAATAAACTCATTAAATGGCGACAAGAGAACAACTTATTCGATAACGAAAAATACCAATGTTATGGTATCCATTACACCAATCCCGCTATCACACCTTTAGAACAGCATCACGTCGATTTTGCTATTTCAATAGACAAACCTATTGCTAAAAATGCCTATGGCATTGTCAGTAAAACTATTCCCGCGCTCCGTTGTGCCAAGGCTCGTGATATTGGTTCGCGAAATAATAACCAAGCTATTATCTATTTACTTGAACAGTGGTTACCACAAAGTAGAGAGAAAATAGGCAGTTATCCACCGATTTTTCATTACGTAAATGTAGGATTAACTATTCCAACATCAGAGATGATAACCGATGTGTATTTGCCATTAGCGTAACAAATAAACTCGGTTATCTAACAGAACAAAGCTTATTTAGGTGAATAATCCTCACCAAAATAGTGTTGGCTGATTGCCGTTAGTTTGCCATTATTGATAATTTTTTGTATACCTTGGTTAATATCTTGAGTTAATCGCTCACCACTTGCGCCTTTACTAATTAACAAATAACTAAATGGAGAACCAATACGATCACCATCTTCTTGACTTAATTCTATCGTTTTGAGATTGAGTTTATGTTCATTGATATATTGCGATAGCATCACGTTATCTATTAACTGAAAGTCGTATTGACCACTCTCGACATGTTGCAACACAGGTAGTAAATCGGCTTCACTATAAACAATTTTAACAGGATTATTGGGATTTTGTTCATTGTAGGTTTCTAATGCTGTCGCATAATTAAGTCCTGGTGTGACTTCAGTTGATTTTCCTTGAAGATCAGAAAAGCGATTAATGTCATTGTTACTTTTAGCCACAGCAATAACATACTGGTTTTTAAAAATTGGATCGGAATAGAAATATTTTTCTTTGCGCTTTTCATTCATAGCATAATTATTGGCACCAACTTGATAACGCTGAGAGTCAAGTCCAGCTAAAACAGATGAGAATTCAGTCACTTCAAAACTAATTTCATATTGAGGTAACTCGCTAAATATGGCTTTCACCACATCAATATCATAACCAACCAATTCCCCTTTTTCATCGACCGTTGTAAAAGGGTTTGGCGATCCTGAAGTCCCAATAATAATTTTTTGTTTTGTTGTGGATTGTGAATCTTTATTTTGGTTATCGCAACCAGACAAAAACAACGCGGCTAAGATGACAAAACCATACCATTTTTTATAGTTCATACCGTAATTCTCCTTTCATTTTAAATGAGCATTATTGAGTTAACCTTAAATAAAACCCATATTTTTCATTTCAATTCGATGATCGGCCTGATATCGAGCCATACCTGTTTTCATTAAATCAAACCCTAAGTTTTTATAAAATTCTACTGTTTGTGGATGAGTATAAAGAATGATATTGCAATGCTGTACCTGCTCAACGAGCTTTTCTACAATTAAACGTCCATATTGTTGCCCGTGCAAGTGTTTAGCTAATGCAATGTTATAAATTGCCGCCTGACAAATACCGTCCGATAATGTACGACCAACGCCCACAACGCGATCTTGTTCCAGCAAAAAAATCACACCATAACTGTTTTTAAACACTCGCTCTTGCGCTGTTGCATCGAGCGAACTAAGTCCATAAAAAGCCAATAAATCGGCAACATCTTGCCAATTAATATTTTCACAATGTTGTTGAATCTTTATACTCATTGATACCTCTTAAACTGATTAGATTTCATAATCCATTTGCATTGCACTAAAATATCTTGCTAAAAAAGATTTGGTTCGTGGTTGGGTCGGATTATTAAACACCTGCTTAGGTGAACCATCTTCAATAATTTGTCCTTTATCTAAAAACAGTACTCGACTAGCTACTTCATGCACAAAGCTCATTTCGTGCGAAACAAGGATCATCGTAATCCCTGATTGTGCGGCTAATTTGATGGTCGATAATACTTCGCCAACTAACTCAGGATCGAGCGCTGAAGTAGGTTCATCAAGCAGTAACACTTTAGGGTCCATCGCTAATGCTCTGGCAATCGCTACTCGCTGTTGTTGCCCTCCAGATAGCTGTTTTGGATAATGGTACATTCGCCCCTCAAGTCCGACTTGAACAAGCTTTTCATGCGCAATTTTACGTGCTTTCTCCTTTGGCAATTTTTTTACAATAATCAAACCCTCCATCACATTTTCTAAGGCATTTTTTTGATGAAAAAGATTAAATTGTTGAAATACCATAGCTGACTTTTGGCGAAACTGAACAATATCACGTTGTTTAATGCGGCTAACATCCAAGCCAAAATTATCAATTTGGATGTTACCTTGCTGGGGTTTTTCAAGTAAATTTAAACAGCGTAGTAAAGTGGATTTACCTGCTCCCGATGCGCCGATAATAGCAACAACTTCATGCGGTTTTATAGCGAAATTAAGATGATCTAAAATAAGATTATCCTGAAAAGATAACGTTAAGTTCTGTACCTTAATCATAATAATTTTCCTCGGCGATAACTGGGTGTATTCACACTGTCAGAAATCGTTAACCGGTTTTCCATATACTTAATGATTAATTCAATAATAATGGTTAAAGCCCAATAAATAAGTGCCAAAGAGATATAAACCTCAAAATAACGATAACTGTGTCCTGCTAAGGTTTTACCGCGACCTGTCATTTCAGTGACTGAACAGACAAAGGCTAACGAAGTTCCTTTAAGCAAACCGATAAAAGCATTACCAAGATTTGGTAAGGCCACAATAAATGCTTCAGGAATAACAATACGTCGTAACAATTGGCTATAACTCATCCCTAACGATTGTGCCGCCTCAATTTGACCTTTACTGACCGATTGTAACGCGGCTCGTATAGTCTCGGAATTATAAGCAGCTTCATTAAAAGAAAAGGCAATGAGTACAAATAGCATTGGAGGCACACTATTAATATTAAAATCAGTATGATAAAAATAGTTGATATAACGCAGAACAATTGGGATCCCATAAAAGCTTAAATAAAGCTGAACAAGTAAAGGCGTTCCTCGAATAAATGAAACAAAAACCGATGCTAGTTGCGAAAGAACAGGAATTTTATTCATTTTAACAATGGCAATCACTAACCCAAACATTACGCCAAGCAGCATTGAAAAAAAGGTAATAAATAACGTGACTGGCAAATAAGCCAGTAACGTAGGTATTTGAGTAAATATCAATCCGAAATCTAATATATTTGGCATGCGTATTATCCCAATAATCAATTATTGATGAGTACGAAATTGTTTATCTCTGCTATGAGGAGTATGCCAATGACTAACATCAGGCCCTAAGGGCAAAATATCATAAGGATTATGGGCATTATTACCTAAAAAGTACCCTTTTTTAATTGACTCAAAATCGGTTGTTTCACCAAAAGCGGGGATTTGATAAAGATCTCGGGCATAAGCCCATAAATTAGGAAAATCAATAATTCGATTACGATTTGTGTTAAAAGCAGCATAATAAGCCACATCAAAACGCGCTAATGTAACGTATAAGCGAATATCCGAATCGGTAATGTGATCACCAAAAAGATATCGAGACTTACTTAGGCGTTTTTCTAATTCATCTAATCGATTAAAAACAAGATGATAAGCGTGTTCGTAAGCTTTTTGTGAGCGAGCAAATCCCGCTTTATAAACACCATTATTGACTTCATGAAAAATCACATCATTCAATTCATCAATTTCAGTACGTAAATGTTCCGGATAGAGATCAGGCGCACCCGCTTTATGGAAAGGTTTGAATGCAGTTTCCCAATAGTTGGTTAATTTAAAATAGTCGTTGTTGACAACTTTGCCGGTTTTTACATCGACAACGGTCGGGACTGTTGCTCGTCCATTATATTCAGGATCGGTTTTAGCGTAAATTTCTGGTAAATAACGGATGCCTAACACTGGGTCAACACCATTAGGATCAAGTGAAAACTCCCAACCATGCTCAGTGCGAATTGGCGCAACTTTGCCAACACTGATCACATTTTCCAAACCTAATAATTTGATAACAATCATCTGCCGATGTGCCCAAGGACAAATCGCCGCCCAAATTAAACGATAACGACCAGCCTCAACCGGTAACATACCCGGTTTATTTCCAAATGGGGTATCAAAACGATTTGTTTGACGAACAAAAGCACCGTCTTGGTTAATTTCATTATTTTCGGTAGTAACAACTTTTCCTATCGCAATGGCCATATGCTTACTCCTATTTTTTGATGCGTTAATTTCAAACAATCCAACCCTTGGATAAAATCAATCTAACATCAAAAAATTAATGGATAAAATAACAAATAAGCATATTTATATAATTATCAATTATATAGAAGATGGTGTCTGAGCAAATAATTGACCTAACAACAATAACTATTTACCTAGACGTTTGTACAATCTTTCAGGGCGGCCTATCTTTCCATGATTAAGTTCGACAGTTAATACTTTAGTTTGAACACAGTACTCTAAATAGCGTCTAGCTGTAGTTTTACTGATTTTTGCTTTTTCAACAATTTCATCAACGGTTTGAGGGGTATCGGTATGCATAAAAAGATCTTTAACCTTTTGCAAGGTAATTTCCTCTATCCCTTTTGAATGACGATTAATATCAACAAAATCTTTGGTTTGTAGGTTGAACAGTTCATCAATTCTTCGCTGATTGACATGTTTTTGTAAGCTTTGACGATATAAGAACAGTTCAAAACGTGCTAACGAGTGTTTTAAACGTTGATAAGACACCGGTTTAATTAAATAATCGAATGCTCCATATCTAATGGCTTTACTACAAGTATCCATATCGCTAGCTGCGGTAATAAAAATAACATAGCAATTTAAGTTGTTATTAATAATATATTCGAATAATTCAATCCCTTTACCATCGGGTAAATAGTTATCTAATAAAATTAAAGTGGGTTTTAACTTTTCTACCATCTTTTTTGCTTCCTCTAAATTGGAAGCAATACCAACGACTTTTACTTTTGTATCTCGCTGAATAAAATCAGCATTTAATTCAGCTAAAATAGGCTCATCTTCAACAATGAGAACTTTAATAGCATCTTCTTTATTTTCTTGCATACTTTAACCTCTATTTTTTTGGTATAAAAACGGAAAAAATTGTTCCGTAAGGCTGATTATCTCCAAATGTAATATAACCATTTGCCTTTTTTATGTAGGTTGACACAAGGTGTAAACCAATACCATGTTCTTTACTATCTTGTGAAGTAACGCCCGGTTCAAAGATAGAGTCTCGAAGCTCTTCTTCTACCCCACAACCTTGATCGCTTACTTCAATGACAATTTCGTCTGTAGCATCACTTATATATAAATAAATGGATTTATCACCATTATCGTTTTTTAAACACGCATTAAATGCATTATCAAGCAGATTACCCAATATAGACATAAATTCAGTTTCAGATATTGAAGCAGGTAATGCGTTTAATTGACACGCCGGGTCAAATATTAAGTTCAAACCAATTTCATGTGATTTTGAATATTTACCAATTAATAATCCACAAATAGCGGCTATTTTAAAATGCTGGGTAATGAAATCTAAATTATTTTGATTATCAGCTGAATGTAAAGCGATAAATGACTGTGCCTCATCATAACGCTTCATATAAATTAAACCAGATAACGTTGCCATCCAGTTTAGGTGTTCATGCCTAATTGCCCTTAAATTATCAACATACTGGGTAACTTGGGTCAATTGCATACTTAATACGTTAATATCGTTGAAGTTACGAAATGTGATTACCCAACCTTGTATTTTATCATCAACAATAATTCTAATCCTATTAGCAATAACACTCGTTTCGTTAAAATAACAAATATAATCATGGATATCTTGATTTTGATTATCGCTACCATAAATAAAATCATTAGATTGAATAAAATCACGTAGATTATGATTAAGCAAATCATCATCATCATTATTAAAGTTTAACATACTTCTTGCCGATTGATTGATATTGATTATTTTGTAGTTAAGATCAATTGCGATAATGCCTTCAAAAATTGACTCCATAATCGATTTTTGACTTTTAACCAGTAATGCAATTTCGTTTGGTTCTAAATTAAACATCTGCTTTTTGATGGATTTAGAAAAGCAAAATGAAAAAATAAACAATGCCAAAAATAGGAGTGAACAAAAAATAATAATCGGAATAAATTGATTAACATGTAAGACATGAATGTCATCAATCATATAACCAACCGAAACAATACCAATGACTTTACCCTTATCAATAATTGGTGCTTTTCCGCGCAGGGCTAAACCTAGTGAGCCTTGGCTTATAGTAACACTACTATTACCACTTAACACTTCGTGATTATCACCACCAACCATAGGGGAATTTAATGCACTATTTGCGGTATGATATAAACGATAGGCCTGAGCATCGCCAATTACAATATAGCTTGCGTCGCTTTGTTCATAAATATCCGAAATCAATTGTGCTATTTTATCAGTATCTCTTTCTTCAACATACTTGATTAAACTCGGTATAACAGCCAGTTCCTTGGCTTGAATTTGTGCTTTTTCGCCTAAACTTCGATACAGCGAGGTTTCTGTCAAATTCCATATATAGCTTTGTAGTAAAGCTAGAATAATTAATGAAAAAATTAAAAGAGAGAAAAATAATTTTGTTGTAAATGATAGATGAATACGTTTTCGCATTTTTATACTTAATTGTCTATTTAATATCGCTAATGGTGAGTTTAACACATGATTAAAAAACATAGAGCCTTTAAAACCATAAAAACCACTGTCAATTTATGATTTATATCACAAAAATAGTATTAATATTTTGTCACTATATGCGCCATTCAAACAAAGCAAAAATATTTTGGAGATAAAAAAAATATGGTGGATTTCAATTCAGTTGAAAAAAAGCAGAATGAAACGGTTAAAGATAACATACAAAGCGAATGTAACACGCAAAAGTTTTGGCCATACGGATGGTGGAAACTTATGGATAATTATAAAATTGGTGTGATTCCTTTACCGCTATTTATTATAGCGGGTATCTTAATTTTCGCTGAAGTATTAGTAACAGGCAAACTACCAAGTGAAATCGTAGTGATGGTCGTTACTTGTGCCTTTTTTGGTTTTTTATGTGGCGAAATTGGTAAACGTTTGCCAATCGTAGGTAAAATGGGTGCAGCGGCAATTTGTGCAACCTTTATTCCGTCTGCTTTAGTCTATTATGGCATTCTACCTAAACCGGTTGTTGAAGCGACAACGAAGTTCTATAAAGATACTCACATTCTTTATTTATACATTTGTTGTATCATCGTTGGTAGTATCATGAACATGGATAAGAAAACCCTTATTCAAGGTTTCTTAAAAATCTTTGGCCCAATGGTTTGCGGTGAAATTGTCGGAATGCTTGTTGGTGTAGGTGTAGGTTATCTACTTGGTTTAACACCATTTGAAACATTCTTCTTCTTAGTATTACCTATCATGGCAGGTGGCGTTGGTGAAGGTGCAATCCCACTTTCAATTGGCTATGCTGCAATTTTAGGTATGGAACAAGGTGAAGCACTTGGCCGAGTATTACCAATTGTTATGTTAGGTGGTTTAACAGGTATTATTTGTGGTGGTGTTCTTAACCGTATTGGTAAAGCGTATCCACATTTAACCGGTAATGGTCGTTTATTACCAGCGGATGAAAACGATATTGCTGGCAGTAAAACAACTAAAGCTGATTCAGTTATTGATGTAACAACTTTTGCTTCAGGTGTATTATTAGCCGCTATTCTTTATATGGTTGGTATGATTGGTCATAAAGTAACAGGTATTCCTGCACCAGTTGGTATGTTATTTGCTGCAGTTCTTGTAAAATTAGTATCAGGTGTTTCACCAAAAGTATTAAGTGGTTCACAAGTGGTTTACAAATTCTTCCAAACCTCTGTTACCTACCCAATCTTATTTGCTGTAGGTGTTGCAATCACACCTTGGGATAAAATTGTATCAGCCTTTACATTAGTAAACTTGACAGTTATTGTGTGTACTGTTGTTAGTTTAGTTACCACTGGATTCTTTGTAGCTAAAAAATTAGGTATGTATCCAGTTGATGCAGCAGTAATCTCATGTTGTCAAAGCGGTCAAGGTGGAACAGGTGACGTTGCTATCTTAACTGCCGCTGAACGTATGGAATTAATGCCATTTGCTCAAATTGCTACCCGTATCGGTGGTGCGATCAATGTATCAGTATCATTACTCATTCTCGGCAATTTCTTAGTATAGTTTTAACATATTTAAGAGCAACCTTGGTTTATACTAAGGTTGTTCATTTTTATTTTGTATTTACAATCAACATAAACAGCTTTTAAGGAGTTTTCATGAAGCTTGTCAGTTATCTTGTCTCTGATCGAGCAAGTTTTGGTCTTCTCACTGAAAATGGCATTATTGATTTAAGAAAAAAATTAGACAATAAATACGTCGACTTAAAATCATTACTTGCAGACAAAGAAGGATTATCTATTGCCAAAACCTTTCTTGACGCACCATGTGACATTGATGAACAAGACATTACTTATTTACCAGTCATTCCTAATCCTAACAAAATTTTATGTGTAGGAATGAATTATGCAGAAAAACGAGCAGAATTTAATGAAACCAGTTCTGCGCCGACATTATTTGTTCGTTTTCCTGATTCACAAACTGGTCATAAAACCAATATTATTAAGCCTGCTATTACAAATGAGTTAGATTACGAAGGTGAATTAGCCATTGTTATTGGTAAATTTGGTTTTAGAATTAAGCAAGAAGATGCTTTATCACACGTAGCAGGTTACAGTTGTTACATGGATGGTTCTATTCGTGATTGGCAATATACTTGGTTTACAGCTGGTAAAAATTGGCCAAGTACTGGCGCATTTGGTCCAAATTTAACAACCACTGATGAAATTCCAGATCCGACTGTATTATCACTGACCACATATCTAAATGGTCAACAAATGCAGCATGACTCAATTTCTAATTTGGTCCATACTGTACCTGAATTAATTGCATATATCAGTACATTTACACATTTATCGCCGGGCGATGTTATCCTAACAGGATCACCAGGTGGGGTAGGTAAAAAACGTCATCCACCTGTGTTTATGCAAGATGGTGATAAAATAGAAGTAGAAATTACTAAAATCGGACGTCTAACTAACACTGTTGTTGCAGAAAAAAGGTAACATTATGTATGATTTAGCTGATTATGAAGTTATTGATATTTCGAAGTCAGAACAAGATTATCAAGCGATAAAACAGTTACTCGCGTTATCAGATCTTGACTTAGACTCTCAAGTGACCATTTTTACAGTAGCAAAAATTAACAGTAAAATTATTGCTTGTGCAGGTATGGACCGTGACATCATCAAATGTGTTGCTATTGATCCAGAATATCGAGGTAATCAGCTTAATTTAACCTTAATGGATCACACTATAAAATATGCCAACGAACAAGGCTATTTTCATCTATTTTTATATACAAAACCTGAAAATATTGATTTTTTTAAGGGATGCGGTTTTTATCCTATTGTTGAAATAACAAATCTTGTTGTGCTGATGGAAAACACCCCTGTTGGTATTCAACAGTACTGTAAACAACTTAGTAGCCTACAACAAGAAGGTAAAAAGATTGGTAGCATTGTGATGAATGCGAACCCTTTTACCAAAGGTCACCAATATCTTGTCGAATATGCGGCAAATCAATGTGACTGGTTGCATGTTTTTGTTGTCAATGAAAATGCCTCATTATTTTCATTTGAAACTCGAATAAAGTTAGTACAAGAAGGTACCAAACAGTTCAAGAATGTGACAGTCCATGCAAGTTCACCTTATATTATTTCAAGAGCAACATTCCCTACTTATTTTTTAAAAGATAAAGCGAAGATCAATTACGCTTATATGGGAATCGACCTGCTTATTTTTCGAAATTATATCGCCCCAGCGCTAAATATCAGCTACCGCTTCGTTGGAACTGAACCAAATGATGAAGTGACTAAAGCCTATAATGAAGCTATGCGCTATTGGCTTATGGATAATACGGTTAGCAATTCATCGCCAATTACTGTTGTTGAAATTGAGCGAAAAACCGAAGGCGATACGATTATATCGGCATCATTAGTTAGAAAATTATTAGCATCGGGGCAATATGAACAAATAAAACAGTTAGTTCCAACAACAACTTGGGACTATCTTTCAGCTAATTTGGATAAATTTAAAATTTAATACATTTTAAAAGGTAAAAAAATGAAAATACAAAAAGAAGCCATGGCTGGGACTCTCGAATCGAGTGATTTGTTAGTCAAAGTTATGCCAAATACAGGGATAGAAATTGTTATTAATAGTGATGTTAATAAACAATTCGGCGATCAAATTCGTGCAGTTGTCGATCAAACATTACGTGATCTGAATGTAACCGATGGCATGATAATTATCGATGATAAAGGTGCGCTAGATTGCGCGATTAAAGCAAGAATTCAATGTGCAGTATTACGCGGCGCTGAAGAAGAAAACTTAGATTGGAGTAAATTACTATGAAAAAATTACGTCGCAGTATGTTATTTCTTCCGGGCGCAAATGCAGCAATGTTATCAACATCTTTCGTATATAAACCAGATTCAATCATGTTTGACCTTGAAGATGCGGTTTCAATTAAAGAAAAAGATTCGGCTCGCTTATTAGTTGCACAAACATTATTACTACCTGTTTATAAAGAACATGGTATCGAAACGGTTGTAAGAATTAATGCGTTAGATACCCCATTTGGTTTAAAAGACCTTGAAGCTGTGGTACGTGCCGGTGTTGAAGTGGTTCGTTTACCAATGACAAACTCAGCAGAAGATATTCATGAACTTGAAGCACACGTTGAACGAATCGAAAAAGAGTGTGGTCGAGAAGTGGGTAGTACTAAGTTAATGGCAGCAATCGAATCTGCACAAGGTGTGGTTAATGCTGTTTCTATTGCTAAATCTTCTCCTCGTTTAATCGGTATTGCGCTAGCTGCATTTGACTATTTAGTTGACATGCAAACTGAGCGTGGTGATGGTACCGAACTGTTTTATGCTCGCTGTGCAGTTTTACATGCAGCACGTGTGGCAAAAATTGATGCCTTTGATGTGGTTTATTCCAATGTTAATGACGATGAAGGTTTCTTAAAAGAAGTTAGCCTAATTAAAAAACTAGGTTATAACGGTAAATCACTGATTAATCCAAGACAAATCGAATTACTACATAATGCATATGCGCCAACAGCTGCTGATGTTGAAAATGCTAAAAAAGTGGTTGAAGCAGCAGAAGAAGGAGAAAGAAAAGGCCTAGGCGTTATTTCTCTAAATGGCAAAATGATTGATGCACCGATTATTGAACGCGCTAGAAAAGTTATTGAGTTAGCAAAATATTCCGGTGTACGTAAAGAACTTTGATAGGATGACAAAATGACTACTTCTATAAACAAAAAAATTGATGATTTGCTTAAACAGCATCCCGATCTCAAGAATATTACGCCATTTATTGACGCGAATACAACCACTCCCTATTTAAAAGATGAGTCTAAATATACACGAAAATTATGTGATTCTATTGAACAAGCAATACACAAATGTGAATTACGTGACGGTATGACCATCTCTTTCCATCACGCATTTCGTGAAGGTGATAAGGTTATTAACAAAGTTGTCGAGACGATTAGTAAGTTAGGTATCAAAAACTTAACTTTAGCTTCAAGCTCATTGTTAAGCTGTAACTCAGCACTAATTCCACATATCGAGTCAGGCGTAATCACAAAAATTTATACGTCTGGTTTACGTGGTAAATTAGCTGATGCAATTTCACATGGTTTAATGCAAAACCCTGTCCATATTCATTCACATGGTGGACGAGTAAAACTTATCCAAAGTGGTGAAATTAATATTGATATCGCATTTTTAGCTGTTTCAACTGCTGATGAGCAAGGTAATGCTAATGGTGTATCAGGTAAATCACAATGTGGTGCGCTAGGTTATGCCATGGTTGATGCCCAATTTGCTAAAAAAGTGGTATTACTTACTGAAGACATCGTTGGTTATCCTAACCATCCTGCATCTATTCGCCAAGATCAAGTTGACTATATTGTGAAAGTTGATGAGGTTGGTGACCCAACTAAAATTAGCGTAGGGGCTGCACGTATTACCAGCAATCCACGTGAACTTATGATTGCACGTTACGCAGCTGATGTAATTGAGTATTCAGGTTATTTTAAAGATGGATTTTCTATCCAAACCGGTTCTGGTGCTTCTTCAACCGCGGCAACGCGCTTTTTAGAAAATCGTATGCGTGCTAAAAATATCACTGCATCATTTGCATTAGGTGGTATCACAGCAAGTATTGTTGATTTGCATGAAAAAGGATTAGTAAAACGTTTATTAGATACACAAAGCTTTGATGGCGCAGCCGGTCAATCTTTAGGTAGAAATAAAGATCATATTGAAGTATCAACAAATGTCTATGCTAACCCTGCATCTAAAGGTGCAAGTGTTGATGAATTAGATATTGTTATCCTGAGTGCACTAGAAATTGACCTTGATTACAACGTTAATGTGTTAACGGGTTCTGATGGCGTGATGCGTGGCGCATCAGGTGGGCACTGTGATACAGCAGCCGGTGCAAACTTAACCATTATTGTTGCACCATTAATTCGTAGCCGTATTCCTACAGTCATTAAAAAAGTCACCACGATTGTAACGCCAGGTGAAAGTGTTGATGTACTTGTAACCGATCATGGTATTGCGGTTAATCCTGCTCGTCCTGAAATAGCAGAACGTTTAAAAGCAGCAAATTTACCGGTCATGAGCATTGAAGAGCTATATCAACGTGCTGTTTCATTAACAGGTGAACCAAAACCAATTGAATTTGAAGATAAAATTGTGGGTATTGTTCACTTCCGTGATGGTTCAGTCATTGATGTTGTTCGTCAAGTTAAAGATTAATTTATCACTTTATAGCATGACATCTAACGATGTCATGCTTTTCAATTATGACTAATATATTATTGAAATTCGATGATGGTACGCCAGTTAACCTTGAACAGATGTTATTGGCCAAAGAACAACGAGTCGAGCATCAGCGTAACGCAATTAAGTGTTACCCTTTTCCACTTATTTCGCTTAGTTTAGTCATTCCTGGTCCAATAAAAAAGAGTACTGGCACTAAGGTATTGTTTAAAGAAGCGATAACCGCTATTCACCATTTATTAGCAAAAAATACGCTTCAAATTATACATGAAGAGCAATTCTGTGCGTTAACAGGTTATGAAGCAATAATTTCAGTCGAATGCTCAAGTGATCAATTAAAACAGCTTTGTATCGAAATTGAAAACAATCATCCATTAGGTCGATTATGGGATATCGATGTTATTGATGCGAAAACTGAGCAAAGTGTTTCACGTACGCAATTAGGACATCAATCCAGACAATGTTTGGTATGTCAAGATATGGCTAAAGTATGTGGTCGAAGCAGAAAACATACTGTTGATGACATGCTTGCTGCTATCGAAAAAATGACGAATGACTATTTTAATTTAGCGACTTAAGTCACCAAACTTAGCGCTATTAATCGCAATGGGAATAATGAAAATAATAATTTGTCATCATCCCCATATCACCTAAAAAAAATAGTTTAAATAACCGATAATGCTTGCTGTAAATCAGCTAATAAATCCTCTACCTCTTCTAACCCTACTGAAATACGCAATAACTGGTCTGAAATACCTGCGGTTTTACGCGCTTCTGCACTTATTCCAGAATGCGTCATCGTTGCAGGGTGGCAAATTAAGCTTTCGACACCGCCTAATGATTGCGCTAAGGTAAAAATATTGAGTGCCTTTAAAAATTTTGGCATAACCTCTGCTTGACCTGCAAGTTCAAAACTTAACAGTGAACCAAAGCCTTTTTGTTGTTTTTTGGCTATGTCATGTCCAAGGTTACTCGATAAAGAAGGATGATAAACTTTTGCAACTTTAGGATGATTAACTAAGAATTCCACTACTTTTTGCGCATTATCTTGTTGTAATTTCACTCGAGCAGCTAAAGTACGTAAACCACGCAATAACAGGTAACTATCAAATGATGAAGTCAAGGTACCAATATTGTTTGCCCACCATAACACATCTGTTGCAAGTTGTTGATCCTTAAACACCAAAATTCCTGCCAATAAATCAGAATGGCCATTTAAAAATTTAGTACAAGAATGGGTGACGATGTCGGCACCAAGTTCTAAAGGTTTTTGCAAAATAGGCGTCATAAAAGTATTATCAACCAAAACAATAGCACCGGCTTGATGCGCTTGACGAGTAATGTCTTGAATATCCACCACGCGTAATAATGGATTACTTGGTGATTCAATTAAAACTAATTTAGGCCCTAAACTCAATGCTTGTTTTAATGCAATAGGATCGGATTGATCGACAAATTTAGTTTTAAAATAACCTCGCTCACTCAAACTATTAAAAAGACGATAACTGCCACCGTAACAATCGTGAGGTGCCACAACTAAATCATTGGGGGTTAATAATGCAACACTAACCAAATGAATAGCTGACATACCACAATTAGTCAAAATTGCATCTGCCCCACCCTCTAACTTAGCAACAGTTTGTTCTACTAATCGCCGACTTGGATTAGATTTACGTGCGTAATCAAATTGTCTTGGTGTAGCGAACTCTTGATAGCGGTAACAAGTTGAAGGTGTAATCACTGGAACAACACTTCCATATTGATCATCAGTATTTAATCCACCACGAACAGCAATTGTTCCTTGGCTTAAATTTCTTGATTGGCTAGCCATAATATCATCCTAAAACGTTTATTTATTATTAGATACCTTTTGTATAAGAATAGCACAATAAATAAAGCCGTCAACATGTCTAGACGTCTAACTGTCTCGATGTGTAGATTGCAGTTATTAAAAAAAAACGATAAAATTATCCACATTAATTGTAATGTAATACTGGTGAACAATGATGGAATGGAATGGCGAATATATAAGCCCTTATGCAGAGCATGGTAAGAAAAGTGAGCAAGTAAAAAAAATTACAGTGTCAATTCCGTTAAAAGTCCTAAAAATATTAACTGATGAACGTACTCGCCGACAGGTAAATAATTTACGCCATGCCACAAATAGTGAATTATTATGTGAAGCCTTTTTGCATGCCTACACTGGTCAACCTTTACCTTGTGATGAGGATTTACAAAAAGATCGTGAAGATGTTATTCCAATGCAAGCTCAAAAAATAATGCGTAATTTAGGCATTGATCCCAGCTTAATCGATGAATAAAATGAAATTCCAAAGCATAGTAAAAACAAAAAGGCGCATTAAGCGCCTTTTTTGATAATGATTCATTACAATCTTATTTTTTGCCGCCAACCATAGCAAAACGTTGTTTGAATTTATCTACACGTCCACCAGTTGCAACATCACGTTGTTTACCAGTGTAGAATGGATGGCATTCACCACATACGTCAAGATGAATATCGTGACCAATAGTTGAATGTGTTTTGATCACATTACCGCATGAACAAGTTGCTGTAATGGCTGTATATTGAGGATGGATACCTTCTTTCATAATAAACCTCTTAAGTTTGTTCGTATCGCTATATAGATGGCTAAAAGCAAAATCTAAACACCATACGAGTGTTAAAAAAACATGATAAGGGCGCAAATTATACGCCCTATAGTGGCTATAATCAAGTAACAAAATAGTTAAACGGGTAATTGACCTATTGTCACTTGAAGTTCAACTCTTTCTCCATTACGTAATACAATAATGGGGATTGTTGTGCCCGGTTTCAACTCTGCAATTCTATCCATTGTTTCAACAATGGATTTGACCGGTTTATTATCGACCATAATCAAAATATCATTAGCTTGAACACCTGCTTGTAATGACGGCCCTTCCGCATTAGTCACCAAAATGCCTAATACAACCGGTGGATCACTCGGATTTTGAGTCGGGGCAAACTCTAACCCATCAATACCGATATAGCCCCGAATCACTTTACCGTCTTGAATTAATTTATTCATAATTTTAACAGCTAAAGCGGTAGGAATAGCAAAACCGATACCTTCAGGCACTTCATTACCTAGATTTTTAGCAAAGGTTAAGGTATTAATACCGACTAATTCACCTTTACTATTAACTAAGGCCCCCCCTGAATTACCATGGTTAATTGATGCATCGGTTTGAATAAAGTTTTGTCTTCGATAAGGACTTAATCCATCACGACCTGTCGCACTAATAATACCTTGGGTGATCGTTTGCCCAATATTATAAGGATTACCAATGGCGAGAACCACATCACCTATTTTAGGCTCGCGATTAGGATTAATAGGTATAGTTGGAATATTACTTGCGTCAATCTTTAATACCGCAATATCAACAAGTTTATCAGTGCCAACCGATAAAGCTTCAAATATTCGACCATCTTGTAAAGCGACAATAATTTGTTCTGCACCATCCACCACATGATAATTGGTAATAATATAGCCATGGTCGCTCATGATCACACCCGAACCCAATGGCGTAATTGCACTATCTTGAGGTTGTTTGGGCAGAGAATTAATAGAGCGACTATAAATATTAACTACCGCTGGTGCAGCAACTTTTACCGCATCGGAATAACTCATGGGATCATTATTAAAAATCGATCTTGGAAAATTTGACTGAGTTCCATTGCGCAAGGATGGAAAGATAATTAATAATACAATCGCTAAAACCGCACCAATCAACATTGGCCATAAAAATTTTTTAAGCATTATCAGAGGTATCTAGATAAGAATGAATAGTGATGATTTTATCATATCTAATGGCAGGTTAGAATTTTAGTTTTCGCCGATAATGCTATCGGCGACATGTAGCTAACGCATTAATTAGCGTAAAATAAGATAAAGCTGGCTATCACCACGCACAATATTTAAAGCAATAGCAGATGGTTTACTATCAATAATTTTACGTAAATCAGCAATATTATTGATTCTTTCTTTATTTACGCCAGTAATAAGGTCGCCCTCTTGTAAACTTAATCGTGATGCTGGCGAATTTTTAGCAATACTTTCGATTAATACACCTTTTTTACCTTTAATATCACCATTGCTTAATGTTGCACCTTCAAGAGCAGGATGCAATGATTTCGCTTCAGTTGAAGATTCATCACTATTTTTTAGTGTAACATCCACTGTCATCTCTTTACCATCACGAATCAAACCTAATTTTACGGTTCGACCAGCGCCAGTAGTGGCAATTTTAGCGCGTAATTCGGCAAAACTATCAACTGGTTTGCCATCCATTGATATAATGACATCACCCGATTTTATACCCGCATCTTTAGCGGCGGAATCATCAATCACTTCACTTACAAAGGCACCTTTTTGCACGTCAAGATCGAAAGCTTTGGCGATATCCGAGGTTAACTCATTACCTTTAATACCAAGTACACCACGCTTAACTTCACCGTATTCAATAAGTTGAGACGTCAAGTTTTTTACCATATTACTTGGAATTGCAAAACCAATACCCACATTGCCACCACTAGGCGCAATAATTGCAGTATTAATGCCAACTAATTCACCGTTTAAATTCACTAATGCACCGCCTGAATTACCACGATTAATTGAAGCATCGGTTTGTATGAAGTTCTCAAAACCATTCATATTCAGCCCACTACGCGCTAAGGCTGAAATAATACCAGAAGTAACAGTTTGACCAATTCCAAATGGGTTACCAATGGCGACCACAAAATCACCTACGCGCATTTTATCTGAATCGGCTAATTTAATGGCAGTTAATTTTTTAGCATCTTCAACCTTTAGTAGCGCGATATCACTTTGCGGATCTTTACCTATTAATTTTGCTTTATATTCATGACCATCATTCAATACCACTGTAATGGTATCGGCATTATCAATCACATGATTATTGGTGACAATATAGCCTTTATCAGCATCAATAATCACACCCGATCCTTGACCGGTAAAGGATCTTGATTGGCTATCTGGATAACCAAAAAATCGTCTAAATTCTTCCGGAATATTAGTTTGCATTTGTGCTGTACCTTCTACCTTAATACTAACGACAGAAGGTAATACCGTTTCTAACATAGGCGCTAAACTAGGTTGTGATGCGTTATCTCCTGTTGAAATGGCAGGGAGAGTAGCATAGGCATTGGGTAACCCTGATAAGACCATACCTAACGTTAATGCAATTGCACTAAATAATTTTTTTGGTTTTGGTAAAGAATTATTAATCATAAAACACTCTCGTTTTTAACAATTGATTTTTTTTACATTAATGTTCCGCCAGATAACACTGGCGAAAAGAGTTAGAGCTAGTTAAGATTTATTTTCGTCTGTTTTAAATAAACCAGAAGGGTTATCAGAATAGTCTTTAGGTTGCTTTTCAAGTGTGATTTCTGTTTTGATATCTGCATCTTTATTCATATCTAAAGCGATAGCTGTGATATCGTCATCAGACGAGAATTTACCTGAATTTTCAGCCATATGTTGATAAAGGCGACGGAACTCTTTAGCCATATTATCTAATATTTCTGCACTGTGTGAGAAGTGTTTAACAATAGTCTGTTTTTGTGTTTTAAGCTCTTCTTGTGTCTGTTCAAGTTCACGTTTTACTTTTGCAAACTCACGACCTTTTTTACTAAACATATTAGTTAAAATAAACCCGATAATAAAACCAATTACTACACCAATCGCCAGATAAATCATCATCTGTTTATCCATATTTCACTCCTTGTATTTATTTTGTTCTAGTATATACATTATCGTTCAATTGTTTTACTTATTTTGCATGGTTAGCAAGTTTAATCAATTGTTTTTTTAATTTATCGGGTGCACTTTCCGCTAAACTATACAAGTATGTCGCACTCTGTGTACTTAATATGCGGCTTGCATTGGCACTTTTCAATGCATTGTCACGCATTATTGAGGACCCAACTAACAGGTCGGGATTAATTTTAAATTGAATAGAAGATAAAGACGGTAAAACTTTTTTACGTATACCCGATAGCAAATGATTTTGCTCATATTTTAATCGAGTTAACCAACTAGCTGAACTCACCTCTAAAATTAGCACACCTTGGCGATAATTCGCAATTCTATAATGCTGTTGTAATGGAGAAGGCAATAACTCATTAATCACATCCGCTAATTTAGCTAATGCAACTGTTCTTTCTTTTATCTCAGATAACCAAGATTGTTGTGACAAAATCGACGGTAATATTTGTGGCTGGTTATAACGCATCTATTATGTTTATCCTTGCTTCTTAATGTCACATTAACATTGTATATAAAATACAACAGTAAATAATTTACCTTATTTCATAAAAAATGTCCTGCTATAAAAATACATTTACAGTTTTTTAAATCTTCATTAAGACATAATAGAAAATAAATTTCAAAATAAGGTGACTTTCATTAAGATTAAAATTTATGTTCTGAATTTTTTATATTCCAGAATCATAATACGCTTGCATCAGTTAAATTAACTCGTTGATACAACAGAGTAAAATCAAATGTTATTAATCCTAATAAAAGCCCCAATAAATTGAAAATTTATGTTTTAATTCACAGTTAAATGTTAATTATTTATACACTTTAAAAGTGTTGTTATAAAGCATAGTGTAAGTAAGTGCATTAGCTTATTGCACTTAAATTAACCTTATTTATTGGCTCATCGTTAATATAAAGTGTACGCAATTCTCCTTTTGGTAAGGTAATGACCAGCTCTTGCCAAGCTGGAATATAACTTCCATTTGCTTTCAAACGAAGATCAATTCGATCATTAGTCGACACTAACTGCCAATTGATCCATAATCCAACACCATTTTGATAAGCATAGCTTTCACCATCATCTTCAAAAAAACAACCTTGAGAGGTATGATGAGCTAGAGTTATTATTGAAAAGTGGGACTTATAAGTTAGGTGATAGACTACCACCTGAACGAGACATTGCCGAAGCATTTGGTGTGAGTAGAACGGTAGTACGTGAAGCACTAATTATGTTAGAACTGGAAAATTTAGTGACAGTTAAAAAAGGATCGGGAGTTTATGTAATTGGTTTACCTGATGAAATCTCATCCGAAAAAGATAAAAAAATTGAAGAGGAAGATTTTGGACCATTTGAATTATTGCAAACAAGACAATTAATTGAAAGTAATATTGCCGCTTTTGCCGCATCACAAATAGTCAAATCCGATATCATTGAGCTGAGATCAATCTTGGAACAAGAACGACAAATGTTAGAGCAAGGGTTAATTGATGATTACAGTGCCGATGAATTGTTTCATATCACGATCGCCAAAGCGACTAAAAACTCAGTACTTGAAGGTTTATTACAGGATTTATGGCAAAGACGATCAGCAAGTAAAATGTGGAATCAATTGCACAGTCGCATCACTGATCACTGTTATCGAAAAAAATGGCTTGATGACCATGAAAAAATTTTACAAGCTTTGCAAATAAAAGATGCGATGGCTGCATATGGGCTTTGTGTTAAACTTGCAAACGCCATGGATAACATGAAAAAAGCAGCGCCAAGATAAGTTACACAAGCTGCATTAACACGAGACAAATTAAAACGCTTATTGAGCATACGCGAAAAATAACCGGAGGATAAACCACCAAAATCGGCAGCAAGGAAAGGAATCCAAACAAACATTGCCATCTCTTTTAATTGCATACCGCGTTCAGTTAATAAATAGTAAGGAACCCAAAAATTAACTGCCGCCCAAGCTGGTTCAGCTAAAAAAGCTGGAATAGCAATACCATAGAATTTTTTTTGCAAAATCACTTTTTTAATTGCTTGCCAGATGTTTTTGTTTTGTTGGCTCTCTGTGTCATCTTGATCGGATAAGATATATTTTCTTTCTGCCTCACTAATAGACCGACTTTTTGACGGCTCGCTGAAAAAGTAGAGCCATATTCCTGCCCAAATTAACCCAACAGAACCTGGAATTAAGAAAGCTAACTGCCAACCACCAAATTGGTGTATCGCATAAATAAGAGGAGGAGCAATCATGGCACCTAATGAAAAACCAACCATACTCCAACCATTAGCAATAGCGCGTTCCTTTTTAGGAAACCATAAACTAATAACTTTAGCATTGTCTGGTGCAACAACAGATTCAGCACCGCCCATAAAAAAACGTAAAATCGCTAATTGAAACCAAGTGCCTGCACCAGCATGAAGTATACACATAATAGACCAAATGATGACCATTATCGCAAAACCAACTCGTAAACCAATTACATCAATAAACCAGCCTACAATAGGTTGAAAAAGGGTATAAGCTAGTTGAAAAGCACGAATAATATACGAGTACTCTTTAGATTTTATCTTCAAATCATGTACAATTTCTTAAGCCATAATACTTAGTGCATTATGATTGACATAATTAAGAATTTTCTCCGTTGCAAATAAAATGATCATTACCCAACGTAACGTATTCTCCTGATTTAAAAATGGAACTCATAATATACCTCTAGCTGTAATTTAAATTTCTAACATAAAAAATTTATGTCACACTACATATTGGTAAACCAAATATTACAACTAATTTATTACAACACATGCCAAATTTGTTTGAAATTTGGATACCGATCACATTTTATATGGGATTGGTATAATAAATAATCCTAAAAATCTCTTTATATCATTTACCTTAAAACTAACTTATACAAGTTATTCAATAGATTAACTCATCAAAGTTTGAATAAAGATCGCTTTAAAAAATAGATATAGAGACTAAAATTGGTAGCCTAATTTTGAAAGATAAAAGCAGCAAATATTTATCTTTTTGACAGCGTTACTTTCAAACAGGTATACTGAAAAGGATATTATCTACATCTATATCGTTAAGCAGTTTTTTTAAAGCAGTTTAAACATAGGAGGATGTAATATGGGTATCTTAAATAATATTTTTTCTAAAATATTTCCAAGCGCACAAGCAGCAGCAACAAATGTTAACAATACGGTCAAAGACAAAGTTAATAGTATGACAGATGCTGCTAAAAACGCCGCCTCTGGCATTCAAACGGAAACACAACAAAATTCAGACCAAGCCAAACAAGTATCTCAGACTGATGTTATGTCAATTTTAGAGAATTTAGCGAACAAATATCCTGAAAAACTTAATTGGAAAACATCAATTGTTGATTTATTGAAGTTATTAGGTATCGATAATAGTTTAGAAGCACGAAAAAATTTGGCAAAAGAACTTAACTACCCAGGCAGTACCGATGATACCGCATCGATGAATATGTGGTTAATCAAAGAAGTAATGAAAAAAATCGCCGAAAAAGGGGGGGATGTAACCCATCTATTTTCTTAAGATTGTTTGATTCAACACAATCCACCTGATGCTAGGTGGATTATCATCCAATAAGACTTATCACTATAATAAGCTTAATAACCTTTCTTTCAGCCTTTAAAAGCATGTAAGTGGTTCATTGCACTTTCAATACCATCTGATAATAAAATCTCAACCGATCGTACCGATTCTTCTATCGCCTTATCAATAAGTTCTTGTTCGGGTTTAGAGGGTTTATTTAACACATAACCAACAACTTTATTTTTGTCACCCGGATGACCAATACCAATTCTGAGACGATAAAAATTTAAATTATTACCTAATTTGCTGGCAATATCTTTTAAACCATTATGACCGCCATGACTACCACCAAATTTAAATTTAGCAATACCTGGGTTAAGATCCAGTTCATCATGAGCGACTAAAATTTCTTCTGGTTTAATTTGATAAAAAGTTGCTAGTGCCTGTACCGCTTTACCACTTAAATTCATAAACGTAGTAGGGACTAATAATCTCACGTCATGACCACCAATGTTTATTCTAGCTGTATAGCCAAAAAATTTAGCTTCATTTTTTAAAGATTGATGATATCGTTCAGCTAAAAGATCAACAAACCATGCACCTGCATTATGGCGAGTTGCGGCATATTCATTTCCAGGATTGGCAAGTCCTACAATAAGTTTTATCGTTGTCATAATATTGGGATTATTTACTGATTTTTTTTAGAAAAAAGCCCCAATATAAAGGGGCTTGTCGTTCAATAATAAAATAAATTATTGATGGAACATCGCTGAAATTGACTCTTCGTTACTAATACGACGAATAGCTTCAGCAAGCATTCCAGATAGTGTTAATTGACGTACATTTTTTAATGCTTTTACTTCAGCAGTTAACGGAATGGTGTCACAAACAACTATTTCATCAATGGCAGAATTTTTAATATTGGTGACGGCTTTACCTGAAAAGATTGGATGCGTTGCATAAGCATAAACGCTTTTAGCACCACGCGCTTTTAATGCATCCGCCGCTTTACAAAGTGTACCGGCTGTATCAATCATATCATCAACTAAAATACAATCTCTATCAGCAACATCACCGATGATATTCATCACTTCCGCTTCATTAGCACGTTGACGACGCTTGTCGATAATAGCCATATCAGTATCATTTAAAAGTTTTGCAATCGCACGAGCACGTACCACACCACCAATATCAGGCGATACGACAATCGGACGTTCAAACTCGCGTTGTAACATATCTTCTAAAATAACTGGGCTACCAAATACGTTATCTACAGGTACATCAAAAAAACCTTGAATTTGCTCTGCATGAAGATCAACGGTTAATACCCTATCAACACCAACTGTTGATAAAAAGTCAGCAACAACTTTAGCTGTAATAGGCACTCGCGCTGAACGTACACGACGATCTTGCCTTGCATAACCAAAATAAGGAATAACCGCCGTGATACGACCAGCAGATGCACGACGCATTGCATCGATCATGACTAATAATTCCATTAGGTTATCATTGGTAGGCGCACAAGTTGATTGAATAATAAAAACATCTTCACCACGGACGTTTTCGTTAATTTGTACATTTACTTCTCCATCGCTAAAACGACTAACAACAATATCACCAAGAGAAGTATAAAGACGATTAGCTATACGTTTTGCCAGCTCCGGTGTAGCATTACCAGCAAAAAGCTTCATATCAGGCACGAGAAATCCTCAAGCATGTTATAATGATTACTTATACGTAATCGGTTAAATCGGGGTAATAATTATATAATCATTTACAGAGTATGCTCAACCACATTATAAAAATTTATTCAAAAATTTTTATATGTATCACAATAATAAATAGAAAAACATATCAATAATATGTTTTCTTGAAGTGAATCAAAAATCAGTTAAACTACTTTCTAATTATAAACCTTAATGAGTAAACAAATTTGGCAAACCGCAACACAAAAATAGACAACGTGATGAATGAACAATCCATGATAAATAACAATGAAAATATTAAATCAAAACGAACTATTCGAAGTTTTGTATTACGACAAGGTCGTTTAACTAAAGGCCAGCAACAAGCATTAGAGAATTTATGGCCTGTATTTGGTATTGACTATAATCCAAACGTTACTATAGGTTCAAATAATAACAAACCCTTTGTGTTAGAAATTGGTTTTGGTATGGGGGCATCATTGGTTGAAATGGCCAAAAATGCGCCGACTAAAGATTTTCTGGGGATTGAAGTGCACAAACCTGGAGTGGGTGCTTGTTTGATGGCGATTGAAGAAAACCAATTATCTAACCTAAAAGTCATGTGTCATGATGCCGTTGAAGTCTTGAATAATATGATAGCAGATCACTCGCTTGATAAGGTGCAAATTTATTTTCCCGACCCTTGGCATAAAGCAAGACATAATAAACGTAGAATTATTCAACCTGAATTTGTGCAATTAATACAAAGAAAATTAAAGGTTGGCGGTATGTTACATCTTGCTACCGATTGGCAACATTATGCCGAACATATGCTTGAAGTATTAACTCAAGCAGAAGGTTTTAAGAATTTATCATCAACGGGTGATTATATTCCCAGACCAGAAGATAGGCCAATTACTAAGTTTGAAAAAAGAGGTCAAAATTTAGGGCACGGGGTTTGGGACTTACAATTCATAAAAAAATAGTTATATAAAGGAGCCATTATGCAAAACCAAACAATTGATTTAATTTGTCAGCACCGTTCAATTCGTGCTTATAAATCCACCCCCTTAACTCAAGCGCAAATTGATACAATTGTTACAGCTGCACAATCGGCTTCAAGTTCTAATTTTTTACAATGCGCTACGATAATTCGTATTACTGATAGTGACAAACGTGAAAAACTTGCTCACTACACAGGCGATCAGTGCTATGTTAAACAAGCACCCGAATTTTGGGTATTTTGCGCTGATTTCAATCGACACTTTCAAATTGATCCAACAATCCCCCTTGAAAGAGCAGAACAACTTTTAGTTGGCTGCATTGAAACTGCGATCATGGCACAAAATGCAGTGATTGCAGCTGAATCTTTAGGCTTAGGCATAGTTTATATTGGTGGCTTACGTAATAATATTGATAACGTTACAGAATTATTAGCCATCCCTAAATATGTTTTGCCTCTTTTTGGGTTATGCATTGGCTATCCAGACCAGCACCCTGAAATAAAGCCAAGACTTCCTAAGCCTTTGGTATTTTTTGAAAATCAATATCAATCAATAGATAAAACTCTATTGGCACAATACGATACACAAATGAATGATTATTACAATCACCGTAGTACCCATCAAAAAACAGGTGGTTGGAGTGATAAAATTGCCGAAACGATTATAAATGGGCAACGAAGTTTTATTTTAGATTATCTACACAAGCAAGGTTGGATCACAAAATGAGTAACTCGCATTACCAATTGGAGAAAGTTGTTATACTAAGTCGTCATGGTATTCGTACAGCTTTACAAAATACCCTAGAATTTATTGATCAAGCTACCCCCTATCAATGGCCCAAATGGGACCATCCTTATGGTTATCTAACAACCAGAGGAGGAGCATTAGAAGTCTATTTTGGTCACTACCTGTCACAATGGTTAGAAAAACACAACATCAAAATAACCAATAATAGTCATGACTTGTTTGTCTATGCCAATAGCTTACAAAGAACCGTTGCGACAGCACAGTTCATTGTAGCCGGCGCCTACGCTGGTTGTGATATAACTATCAATCATAAATACCCTATTGAAAGAATGGATCCAATTTTCGATCCAAGTTTAGAAGAAGATTCAGCACAATTTAAGCAAGCCGTTTTACGTGATATCGAGCAAGCAGATAAGGCTCAATCAATTTTTAAAAACTTAGCGCCGGCTTATCAAATTTTGTCTGATATACTCGATTACAAACAATCTGAGCTGTACAAACAATATCAGTGTGAATTAGCCGATATCCCATTAGAACTCTATTTTAAAAAGAATGAAGAGCCAGCGTTATTGGGTGCCTTAGCTGTTGGCATTAGTGTCGTTGATTCTTTTTTATTGCAATATTATTCAGCGTTCCCTAAAAATCAAATTGCATGGGGTAAAATTGATAGCTTAGAGCAGTGGCAACAAATTGTGCAGATTCGTAATCAGTACATTAACTTAATTTGCCACACCAAAACACTCGCTACACGCGCAGCAGCCAAATTGATCAATATGATTGATGATCTAATGCAGCAACAATATACGGTCAATTTATTAGTCGGCCATGATAGTACAATCGCATCACTATTAGGCGCTTTAGATTTTGAAGAGTATCAACTACCTCATCAATATGAAACCACTCCTATTGGTGGTAAAGTAATTTTTCAACGCTTCAAACACTCGCTAACAGGCAAGCATTATTTTAAAGCTGAATATGTTTATCAAAGTTTTGAACAACTTTATACAGGACAAGCGCTCGATATCAATAATCCACCTGAACATTTTCAGCTAAAACTCAAAAATGCATCACTCAACTCTGATGGGTTTTATGATTGGAGCGATTTTGAAAAACGTATCCATGTTTAATGCTAAAAAGTATAAATAACCTTAGTGCCCATTCCGCCAACAAAATTGGCGGAATAGTTTTATCAAGCCATAGCTAACTTTAACGTTTATAGTTATGTTAATTGCTCTATTGATAAACTTTATAAAATCACACAGTAAAATACATACACAAACATAACTAATTAAAAATTACATATTATATTAGCTAACTCAACAGATTATTTATAATTTCCATCAAAAATTTTTTATCAATCGTCTAAAATGGCATACCTAAAAACTAACAACAAATAATCTATTTTTGATTTAGTTACGGTTCATATTTCTTAAAATCACTCAATTTTTGACTTGATAAAGATCTTTACCTTAATTAACCTGTTTTAAAAATGTAACCGATATCATAAAAGTACAATTTTAAGTCATAACTAATTTTATCATAGTTGAAAAAATTCAGTTTAATGAAAATAGCCACTATTTTTCTATAAATAACAGCATGTATAAACTCAGATTTAGCATTAATACAACATTCAAAAAAACTTAATGATGTAATGTAACTAATTTATAAAATAATGTAATCGATTTCACAAAATGTTATCTAGATCACTTTTTTTGAAAAAGTAAGATGATATTATCCTTAAAAACAGATGGCTTTTTGTACTTACTTTTAATGTAAACGATATGCAAATAACGTGTTCATTGAAAGATTAGCAAAGGAAGTTGATTATGAATCAAAAAATAACCTCATCCCTTTATAATAAAAATTACTGGGTATTTACGCTTTACTTTTTCCTTTATTTTTTCATTATGGGGGCCTATTCGCCATTTTTTCCTGTATGGTTAAAAATGAATGGGTTAGATCAAGCCGAAACAGGATATGTGTTCTCATTTATTTCATTATTTGCGCTTCTTTTTCAACCTTTCTTTGGGTTAATCTCGGATAAACTCGGATTAAAAAAACATCTATTGTGGATTATCACATTACTATTAGTTCTATTTGGCCCCTTTTTTATTTTTGTATTGGGACCACTACTTCAATTTAACGTTACTTTAGGTGCTATAGTTGGGGGACTTTATCTGAGTGTGGCATTTAATTGCGGTTCACCATCAATAGAAGCCTTGGTTGAAAAAATCAGTCGACGAAGTGGATTTGAGTTTGGCCGATGCCGTATGTTTGGTTGTTTTGGTTGGGCAATTTGTGCTTCATTTGTTGGTATTATGATTTCAAAAGATATCAATGCCGTTTTCTGGTTATGTTCAGGTTTTGCAATTATCTTATTGTTTTTAGTTAAAATAGCCGATCCAGCCAAAACAACAACGACCGACGTTGTTGAACAAATGGGACTTAATAAACCAGAACCGTTCAATTTGAAACTTGCGTTTAACTTACTTAGCATGAGTAAAACATGGTATTTTATGCTTTATATTATCGGTGTTGCCTGTACTTATGATGTGTTTGATCAGCAATTTGCTAACTTTTTCACTTCATTTTTCAAAAGCGAACAAGTGGGTCGTGAAGCGTTTGGTTATGTCACAACGCTTGGGGAATTTTTAAATGCGACTGTTATGTTTTTTGCACCAATTATTGTCATGAAGATCGGTAGCAAAAATACTTTATTAATAGCTGGAGCGATTATGTCGATTCGTATAACCGGTTCAGCATTTGCAACTAACGCAATTGAAGTTGTTATTTTAAAAACATTACATATGTTCGAAGCGCCATTATTATTGGTTGGTGCATTTAAATATATTACTAAACACTTTCCTATTCGATTATCAGCAACAGTTTATTTAATTGCATTTTGTTTTGCAAAACAACTCTCTATTATGTTTATGTCCACCTTTGCAGGTCTAATGTATGTTAAAATTGGCTACGAAGGCACGTATTTAGTCCTTGGCGCAATCGCATTAAGTTTTACATTGATTTCGTCATTCACTTTATCTGGACGCGGTCCTTGGGATATCTTTAAAAGACTAAACAGTGAACAAAATAAAGATCAACAAGAACTCAACAAAAATATAACATTAGATTAAGGTTTTAACATGAAAATATTAGTAACAGGTGGTTGCGGGTATATTGGAAGTCATACATGTGTACAATTAATTCAATCAGGATACACACCGATTGTCATTGATAACCTATTCAACAGCAAAGCTTCGGTATTAGATAGAATTAAACAAATTACTGGGCATAGTGTCAGTTTTTATCATGGTGATATCTGTGACCAACAATTGTTAGAAAAAATATTTGCTGAGCATGATATTCAAGCAGTTATCCATTTTGCTGGACTAAAAGCCGTGGGGGAATCGGTATACAAACCGCTTGAATATTATGAAAACAATGTCTATGGCAGTATTGTGTTAATGAAAGCAATGCGAGCTGCGGGTGTAAAACAGTTAATATTTAGTTCGTCAGCAACCGTATACGGTGAACTCGCACCAGTTCCCTATGTCGAGACATTACCACAAGGTTTACCAAGTAGCCCGTATGGAAAAAGTAAATTAATGGTTGAACAATGTATGATGGATTTAGCTGTTGCTGAACCAGACTGGTCATTAACTTTATTACGTTACTTTAATCCTGTTGGCGCACATCCAAGCGGATTAATGGGTGAAGATCCACTCGGTATTCCCAATAACCTAATGCCTTATATCACCCAAGTTGCTGTAGGAAAACGTGAGTCACTTGCTGTTTTTGGTAATAATTACCCGACAAAAGATGGCACTTGTGTTCGTGACTTTATTCACGTGGTCGATTTAGCTGATGGACATATCGCTGCACTTAAAGCTGACCAACATAAAGCAGGTGTACATATTTATAATTTAGGTTCAGGTATTGGCTATAGTGTCTTAGAAGTTATTAAAGCTTTTGAAAAAGCCTCTGGTAAACCACTCAATTGGCACTTTGCTCCTAAACGTGCAGGTGATTTACCCGCGTTTTGGGCTGACGCAAAAAAAGCAGAACAAATTTTAGGTTGGAAAACCAAATTAACACTTGATGATATGGTAAAAGACTCGTGGAATTGGCAATCACATAACCCACAAGGCTATCCAGATTAAACCATATAGCATCAATCATAAGAAGAAAGATAAAAGAGGCAAAAATGGCTATTTTTAATCCTGTTGATCACCCTCATCGTCGTTATAACCCATTAACTAATCAATGGGTACTTGTCTCGCCACATCGAGCCAAACGACCTTGGCAAGGCCAGCAAGAAACATTAAATCAAGAACAAAAACCCTGTTACGATCCAAACTGCTTTTTATGCCCTGGGAATAAGCGAGTGACGGGTGATATTAATCCTAACTATACTGGAACCTATGTTTTTACTAATGATTTTGCCGCATTAATGGTAGATACGCCAGAATCACCGCAAAGCCAAGATCCGTTATTCCAGATCCAAAGTGCTAAAGGTACTAGCCGCGTTATCTGTTTTTCGCCCGATCACAGTAAAACACTTCCCGAACTCAATTTACCCGCTATTGAAGGCGTGATTAAAACTTGGATAAGTCAATTACAAGAACTGAGCCAACATTATCCTTGGGTACAAATATTTGAAAACAAGGGTGCGGCAATGGGTTGCTCTAACCCACATCCACATGGACAAATTTGGGCCAATAGCTTTATCCCCAATGAAGTTGCGCGTGAAGACCTAAATATGCGCCATTATTTTGAAAAATATCACCAAAATTTATTAGTCGATTATGTGCAAAAAGAGTTAACGTTGGGTGAACGAATTGTGGTAGAAACAGCACATTGGCTTGCCGTTGTCCCTTTTTGGGCCGTGTGGCCATTTGAAACACTATTATTACCCAAAACGCATATTGCGCAATTAACTCAGTTAAATAATGACCAGCAAATAGATTTAGCTATTGCGCTCAAAAAACTAACAAGTCGCTACGATAATTTATTTCATTGTTCTTTTCCTTATTCAATGGGTTGGCACGGCGCACCATTTGTGGGGGATAACAATGATTATTGGCAACTACATGCACATTTTTATCCACCTTTGTTGCGTTCAGCGACGGTAAAAAAATTCATGGTTGGTTACGAAATGTTTGCCGAAGTGCAACGAGATTTAACCCCCGAACAAGCTGCCGAAAAACTGCGCAACGTAAGTGATGTGCATTATAAAGAGCAAAAGGATAAGTAAATGAAAGCATTAATTGATAGCACTACACAAGTATTTGAAAGCCAATTCGGTTATCAACCCGATACCTTTATACAAGCGCCAGGGCGCGTAAACTTAATTGGTGAACACACCGATTACAATGATGGTTTTGTTCTACCCTGCGCAATTAATTATCAAACAGTGATAAGTTGTCACAAACGTTCAGATAATATTATACGTGTTATTGCTGTCGATTATGATAATCAACAAGACCAATTTTCTCTTGATTCGTCCATTGAAAAACATCCTGATTACCAATGGGCTAACTATGTGCGAGGTGTAATAAAACATCTTAAAAACTATACAAATGCTATCCATGGCGTCGATTGTGTCATTAGTGGTAATGTCCCCCAAGGCGCAGGTTTAAGCTCGTCAGCATCGCTTGAGGTTGCCGTCGGTAAAATGTTACAAGTCCTTTATCAGTTACCTTTTGATGGCACAAAATTAGCCTTAATTGGCCAAGAAGCCGAAAACCAATTTGTCGGTTGTAATTGCGGCATTATGGATCAATTAATTTCGGCACTAGGACAAGCTCAACATGCACTATTAATTGATTGTCGTTCACTGACAACCAAAGCAGTGAAAATACCCAAAGATTTTGCTGTTGTCATTATTAATTCTAATATTAAACGGGGATTAGTTGATAGTGAATATAATACTCGTCGTAAACAATGCGAAGCGGCTGCAAAAGCACTAGGTGTTAAGGCATTACGTGATGCATCGTTAGCTGATCTTGAAACAATTAAAACCACCTTAGATCCAACAGTATTTAAACGTGCACGCCATGTCATTACCGAAAATGAACGCACTGTTCAAGCGTCAAAAGCACTCGAAACCAAAGATTATAAATTATTATCTGCATTAATGGCAGCAAGTCATCATTCAATGCGTGATGATTTTGAAATTACGGTTCCTGCTATCGATTATCTTGTCGAAATTATTCATGATGTAATTGGCGAACAAGGTGGCGTTCGCATGACTGGCGGTGGCTTTGGCGGCTGTGTGGTCGCACTGGTGGCAAAAGATAAAGTAAACAGTGTTAAAACAATCGTTAATGACAATTATTCTAAAAAGTTTGGTATTAAAGAAACAATTTATGTTTGTGAACCTAGTAAAGGAGCCCACGTTTTATGCCAATAAAACAAATTATTACATTAACAAACCAACAAGGAATGACCATTAAGGTTTCTAATTGGGGGGCAACTTGGTTATCATGCTTAATACCTGTAGCAAGCAAGCATCGCGAAATACTGCTGGGCTGTCAATCACTAAACCAATATCAACACCAAGATGCTTATCTTGGTGCGACTATTGGACGTTATGCAAATCGCATTGCTAATGCAACTATCGATGTCAATGGTCAACACTATTTACTCACCGCCAACCAAGGGATAAACCTACTTCATGGTGGACAATGTGGGTTTGATAAAAAAATTTGGAACATTGAATATCAATCAGCTCAAAAAGTAATATTTAACTTGATATCGGCTGATGGTGATCAAGGCTTTCCCGGTGAGCTGAAGGTGATTGTGACCTATTATTTAACTAATGAAAATGAAGTCATTATCAATTTTCAGGCAACAACTAACAAAACAACACCAGTAAACTTAACTAATCATGCTTATTTTAATCTTGATGGTGATTTGAGTAACAGTGTCCTTGCACATACATTAAAAGTTAATGCAAATTTCTATTTACCGGTTAATAGCGCGGGGATTCCTTATCATAACTTAGCTGATGTTGGTCAATATGACATGGATTTACGGCAAGCAAAACAATTGTCTGATAGACTGCTCGAAAGTCCCGAACGGCAAGTGACAGGCGGTTATGATCATGCTTATTTACTAGATAAAAGCAAAGCTATTGCTGCACAGCTGATATCATCAGATAAAAAAGTTTTAATGAATATCAAAACCACTAAACCAGCATTACAAGTCTACACTGGCAATTTTCTACAAAATACGCCTAATCGTCATAATGATGTATATAGCAACTTTGCGGGTATTGCATTAGAAGCACAATTTTTACCCGATAGCCCGCATCACCCACAATGGCCACAACCAAGCTGTTATTTGCAACCCAATGAAGTGTATCATCACCATATAACCTATCAATTTATCACAACGTAAAAACGACTTATTTGATTAAAGTACATGACAGTAATACTTAATTTTTACCCATAACCCACCAATTAAAGAAAAAGCAACTTTACTCTTTTCACCAATTTTGGTATACCATTAAATATAAGAAATTAAGGTGCACCATATACACCAAAATAAAAACAGTAAGTTTTTACCAGCTTAAACTAACAATCTGGCATAAAATTAGGTATGATATTTTTAATATGTCCTAATGGATAACCTGAACATGAAAAGTAAAACTTTAACCGCTATTTTTCCTGGTACTTTTGATCCGATCACCAATGGTCATATTGATCTTATTACCCGAGCGTCGCAATTATTTCCACGTTTAATTATTGCTGTTGCACAAAATCCTAATAAAAAAACGCTTTTTACACTAGATGAACGCGTCAATTTAGCGTCTAGCGCCATTGAGCATTTACTTAATGTTGAAGTCATTGGCTTTGATAATTTAATGGCAGATTTTGCCCAAAAACATAATGCGACAGTGGTTGTCCGTGGTGTAAGAACCACGCATGACTTTGAATACGAAAGGCAACTGGCCGAAATGAACCGCGCACTAAAACCCGATTTAGATACGATATTTTTAATGCCATCTATCGCAATGGGATTTATTTCATCAACTATTGTAAAAGATGTTGCTTTTCATGGTGGTGATATTTCAAACTTAGTGCCTTTACACGTTAAAACGGAACTTTTAAAGCGCTTGACATAATTTAAGTAAGTTAATATGGTTAATTTTTATACTCCACCTAAAAAGAAATTTATTCCGCAAAAATTGACTGTAACAGTCTCAACGTTAGATGCCTTCGGTCAAGGGGTAGCCAATCATAATGGCAAAACAATTTTCGTTAAATCTGCGCTACCTAATGAAACAGTTGATATTCAACTTACGGAAGATAAAAAAAATTATGCCAAAGCAACCGTCATTAAATATCATAACCAAAGCCAAGATCGCCTTAAACCGCCATGCCAATATTATCAAAAATGTGGTGGCTGTGACTTACAGCACATATCACCACGCGTGCAACAACAAGCTAAATATCAAGCATTAATTAATTTGTTAAAAAAAGAGAGTGGCGCAACATTAGATAATGTGCTTAACGATGCCCCTATTATTATTGCCGATCAACCTTACGCTTATCGCAGAAGAGCCAGATTATCTATCAACCTGATCAAAGGTGTACTTTTTGTTGGTTTTAGACAAGCAGAATCAAATCAAATAATTAATATTAAACATTGTCCTGTTTTAGTTGATAAGTTAAATAACTTACTGATTCCATTACAACACTGCTTAACTAATATTAAACAAAAAAAATCACTAGGTCATATTGAATTAATCTCGGTAGATAGTGGGGTAATTGTTGTATTAAGACATATTAGCCCGATGGATGAGCAAGATACCAAATTATTACGACAATTTGCTCAAGAACATAACATTTCACTCTATTTGCATGGCGATAAACTTGTTCATATTACCGGTGATAACCAGCATTATTATCAAATCAATAAGTTAAAATTAACCTTTAGCCCTCTAGATTTTATTCAAGTAAACAGTAAAATTAATCAAAAGATGATTAACCAAGCACTTGAGTGGCTAACATTAGAGCCGACGGACAACGTTTTAGATCTATTTTGTGGAATGGGTAATTTTTCATTGCCGATGGCAACATTAAGTAAATCGGTCACAGGCATCGAAGGTGTTAAAGCACTGGTTGAAAAAGCACAATTCAATGCCAAATTAAATCGCAGTGAAATACGTGCAGATACCCAATTTTTAACCAGTAATTTAGAGGATGAGCAGCAATTTTCAACATGGAATCATTTACAATTTGAGAAAGTTCTATTGGATCCCGCTAGAGCAGGTGCTTTTAATACTACCGCCCAAATTGTAAAAATATCACCTAAAAAGATCGTTTATATTTCGTGCAATCCGGCTACATTAGCCAGAGATTGTAAACAATTTATTGCTAAAGGATACAAGATTGCTCAAGTCGCAATTTTAGATATGTTTCCACAAACCAAGCACATTGAATCAATGTTGCTGTTAACGAAGTAGGATCATAATTATGGTATCTATTAGAGGAGCCCACCAACAGAGCGAAGAACACTATTCTCTTGCTCAGTTTGATGTCGAACAATGGGCCAAACAAGAACTGTTACTAACTAACCCGCAATCTTATGAAAAATTTAAAGATGTCTGGGATTTCTGTTTTGAAAATAGTGCAGGCGCACCTGAGCAGCTGTATTGTTTCAAAAGTGCCATTGAAATGGTTGAAATTTTATCAACCTTAAGTATGGATGTTAACAGTTTAAGTGCTGCGTTATTGCTACCTTTCTTAGAATCTAAGATTATCCGTCGTGAAGATATTCCAGAAGATTTTGACCGCGAAATTACCCATATTATTTCAAGCATCATCCGAATGAAAGACTTGCGACAACTACGTGCAATTCGTAACGGTAATGCGACAACAGAACAAATCGATAGTATCAGGCGTATGTTACTGGCGATGGTAAATGATTTTCGTAGCGTTGTAATCAAAATTGCTGAGCGTATCACTTACTTACGCAATTTAATGAATGCCCCTAAAGAAGAGCAAGTCCTTGCCGCTAAAGAGTGCTTTAATATTTATGCCCCACTGGCCAACCGATTAGGTATTGGGCAATTAAAATGGGAATTAGAGGATTTTTGCTTCCGGTATTTATATCCTGACCAATACCGCATGATCGCAATCAAACTACAAGAAAAGCGATTAGACCGAGAATTATATATCAATAAATTTGTTAAAACTTTACAGGATTTAATGAATCAAGATCATATTCATGCCGAAGTTTATGGTCGTCCAAAACATATTTATAGCATTTGGCGAAAAATGGAGCGTAAGCATTTACAGTTTGAAGAGCTGTATGATATTCGAGCGGTACGAATTATTTGCGATCGCGTTGAAGATTGTTATAACGCACTGGGTATTGTACATAGTCATTACAAACACATTGCTAAAGAATTTGACGATTACGTAGCCAATCCCAAACCCAATGGCTATCAATCTATTCATACGGTTGTTTATGGCCCACAAGACAAAACTATCGAAATTCAGATTCGTACCGAACAAATGCATAACGATGCTGAACTCGGTATTGCTGCACATTGGAAGTATAAAGAAGGCACTACTGACAAGATGACGGCTTATGATCAGCGCATCTCTTGGTTACGACAACTATTAACTTGGCAAAAAGAGATGTCAGAAAGTGGTGAAATCCAAGAAGCAGTAAGAAGCCAAATTTTTGATGATAGGGTTTATGTATTTACACCTAAAGGTGATGTGGTTGATTTGCCAGCGGGTTCAACACCGCTTGATTTTGCTTATCATATTCATAGCGATGTCGGCCACAGATGTATTGGTGCCAAAGTAAATGGGCGCATTGTCCCCTTTACTTATATGTTAAAAATTGGCGATCAAGTTGAAGTCATTACGCAAAAACAACCTAATCCAAGTCGTGATTGGTTAAATCCTAATACAGGTTTTGTCAATAGTAGCCGTGCACGTGCCAAAATTCAAGCTTGGTTCAAAAAACAAGATCGTGATAAGAATATTGCGGCTGGTCAACAGATACTTGAAAACGAATTAGAACCGCTGAATATTAGTATCAAAAGCGTTGAAAAAATTCTTATCGCAAAATATAACGCCCATTCATTTGATGAAGTTTTAGCGGGTATTGGCAGTGGTGACATCAGAATTAACCAACTAGTTAACTTTATTAACGCGCAATTTAATAAGCCAACAGCGGAAGAAGAAGACGAAGCGGTATTAAAGCAAATTTCGCAAAAATCGACCGCTCAAACCAAAAATACAACAAAAAGTGGTGAAATCATCATTGAAGGCGTAGGTAACTTAATGTATACCATTGCTAACTGTTGTCGTCCTATTCCAGGTGATCCTATTGTTGGTTTTGTCACCCAAGGTCGAGGCATCTCAATACATCGAGCTGATTGTGAACAATTGCAAGAGTTAAAAAATCATGCTCCGGAACGCATAACAAGTGCAGCGTGGAGTGAAAACACCCAATCAAGCTATACCATGATTGTTAGAATTATAGCTAATGATAGAAGTGGCTTATTACGCGATATTACCACTATTGTTGCTAACGAAAAAGTCAACGTATTAGGTGTATCAAGTCGCAGTGATACTAAACAGCAATTAGCGACAATTGACATGGATTTACAAATTTTCGATCACGACTCACTTAATCGTGTACTAAATAAAATTAAGCAATTACCCGATGTTGTTGAAGCAAAACGCTTTCAAGGATAACCCTTGATTTAATTGCCACATCAATTAATGCTGTGGCAATTTACCGATAGTTAAACTTTTTCTAAAATCTCAAATTGATAATGATAAGGATTTTTTTCATCAGCAAAGCAATTTTGGCAATAAACTTGTTGCCATTGCCGAACCAAATAATCGGGGAAATAGGTATCACCCTTTAAATAGGCATCAATATGTGTTAAATATAACCGATCGATAAAAGGTAAAACTTGCTGATAAATATTACCGCCACCAATAATAAAGACTTCATCGGCAAGCTGATCTTTAGCTATAGATAATGCTTCGTCAATTGATTTTGCCCAACTTACATTATCAGAATTATGTTCTAACTGAGCTTGTCGACTGATAATAATATTATGTCTATTGGGTAAAGGACGACCAATAGACTCATAAGTCTTGCGTCCCATAATAACCGGTTTATGTAGTGTGTTTTTCTTAAACCAAGCCAAATCTGCCGGTAAATGCCACGGCATTTGATTGTTAAGACCAATGACACGATCTTTCGCCATAGCAACAATAATGCTTAAAATCATTTTTATACCTTTACTTACACATATCCTAAGGATTTTATCTTCTGATTGACATTTTCAGGAAATATCGTTTGACTCCAAAGCCGTTCACTTAACGAAAGTAATGGCTCTTTTTGCCCTGAAACGATCCAATTAGCAAGTTCAGTTGCGACATCTGGATAGATGATTGGTTTAGGAGAAGGCAAACTAAGCCAATATTTAAGTTTGATATTATTCAAACTTTCCATCACTGTTGCCATATCTAACGCTTGTAAACATTGAGCATTATAGATCTGTTCAAATTGCCCCGATACCGGTTTAGTTAAAATCTTTTTACCCAAAACTAACGCTTCTGAAATTAAAGCAAAGCCAGTATTTGCAATGATTCCGGAACAACTGACTAAAGCGTGCGTAAAACTATCTCGACCAAGTGGTTGAAAAAGAATATTACCGTGCTGTTCAACTTGTTTAATATCCGGATGGAAACAGATAAATTGATAATTTGGAAACTGCTGCAATAACACAGTAATTTCATCTAATGCTTCAAATGGTAAGTAAACAACGATATTGCCATTTTCACTTGAGGCAACCTCAAATGAATCAATCATTGGCGGTATCAATTTGTGTCCAAAATGAAACCAATGTAACCCAATGGGTTTAGTCACTGGTGCATAATACTTCATAATCACATTGGCTATCAATCCATATTCTTTAGGTTTAAGATATTGACACACCGCCTGATTACTAATCCCTAAACAATCACGATGTTGATAATGCGCAGCCCAAGCACTAACTGGCTCAAAATCACTGATAACACAATCATATGTCGATAAATCGAGTTCACGCACATCTTTAATTAAACGAAAAGCGCGAATCCGTTGTACGGTTTTGCGAAAATTAATCTTACCATTTAACGTCGCAAACGAAACACCGCGATAGGTTTTATAATTACCAAAAACTTGCATATCAAAATAGTCTTTAGGATCACGTCCACTGAAAATATAATCAACATCAGCCCCTGCTTTTTTAAGTGCATTGGCTAATGTTCTACAACGACTGACGTGGCCATTTCCTGTTCCTTGAACACCAAAGAGAATTTTCATATCGTATGATTTGTCGATTTAAAGTTAGGTAAATATAATAACAGAACAGTAAGCATTTATCTTTCTTATTTTATATCAAAAGACCCAATAATTAGACTATAATTTTACGCAGTAGTCGTTAACCAGTCACTTATCAATAATTAAATAAACAATTTGAATTAAATCAGATAAAGTTAACAATTTTAAAAAAGTATAAATTTACTCCTTTTTCCGGTAGAATAAACAGATAGTTTGTTAGATGAATAGTGAGATAGAATATGTCATTAAGAATCAACAATAAGGCTTATACTATTATTGCATTATCCGCAATACTTGTATTTTTGCTGAGTGTTTCTACATGGCATTTGTCTAAAAATTATTTTCAATCTTCTACGCGTTGTAACTTGGCACATCAAACGGCAGTTAACCTAAAAGAGAGCAAGCGTCACCATAATACGACTCAATCTAATCCCAACTCATCAATTCCAAACAAATATCAACAACTAAACCACTGCCCAACATGTAGCTCACTTGTTACTAACTATTTTTTTTCTTTTGATTATGCCATTAAAAGTAAACAGTACCGACCAATAACATTTATACCTGTATATAAAGAAAGTATTCCTGAGTTAAAACCACCAAAAATTGCTTAATAGTATTTATCAAACACAAGAAGTAAGTAATTCACAGTCAATAACGCAATAAAAAGCACCTTATGTGAGGCTTTTTATCACATTGTTTTGAATAAATGGTTATTTTATTTAACTAACTATATTTTAAAGGAATATTATGAAACGTCGAAATTTTATCATCAGTTTTACCGCCGCCTTAGGTGGATTGTTTGCCACTAAAGCTATCGCCAAAATGAATCACGCATCAATGTCTGAAAACGTTTGTGAAGTTAATTCTGATAACTGTAATACGGAGGGGAATATGCACGATCATATGAACATGAATATGAATATGAATATGAATAACACAATGCCACAAAAACTGTTATCGACTTCAGCACTGAAACAGGGTAAAAATTTACCTGAGCTCACCAATTTAAAAAATACCAGTAACCAAGCTGGTGTCTTTGAAGCAACGTTACATTTAAAACCAGTAAAAATAGCTTTAACACCCGATATCACGACAGAATTTTGGGCATATAATGGCATGGTTCCCGGTCCAAAAATTGAAGTATTTGAAGGTGATCAGGTCAAAATAACAGTGAAAAATGATCTTTCACAACCCACAACCGTACACTGGCATGGTTTGCTTATTCCGTCAGATCAAGACGGTAATCCACAAGATGCCATTCCAGCAGGCGGTAGTCGAATTTATGAATTTACCATCCCTGAAGGCACCGCTGGAACCTATTGGTATCACCCCCATGGGCACGACACCGTTGCTGAACAAGTCTACCGTGGTTTAGCCGGTACATTTATTGTCCGCAGTAAAAACGATCCATTAGCTTCACTACCTGAGCAACATTGGTTCTTTTCCGACTTAAAATTAACAGAAAAAGGGGAAATTGCTGAAAACTCGATGACAGACTGGATGAATGGTCGAGAAGGACAATTTGTGTTAATCAATGGCGCTTACCGCCCAAATATAAAAGTAGAAGGTGCAACCCGAGTCAGAATCTGGAATGCGTGTTCAGGTCGATACTTAAACCTTTCGGTACCCGATTGTGATGTTTATTTAGTGGGTACGGACGGTGGCCTAATTGCTGCGCCTCACCAACTTAATACCCCCCTACTACTTACCCCAGCTGAACGCGCTGAAGTGGTCATTGTTCCGAAGAAAACAGCCAGCCTTTACTTGGAAAATATCGGATACGATCGGGGCAAAATGGGTAATGTACCGCCGGAGCAAAATATCATTCTTTCACAACTCCAGCTAACTCAAACGGCCAGTGTAGTTTTACCGACTCATCTAAAACAAGTACCAACTTTAGGCGAAGCTGTCGCTAAAAAATCACTGGAATATACCGAAGTAATGGATAAAAGTGAGCCTCGAGGTGGTATGTTGTTTTTAATTAATGGCAAACGGCATGATATGTCACGAATTGACTTAGAAAGTAAACTGCACGATGTTGAGGAGTGGACAATTGTTAACAACTCACATATGGATCACAATTTCCATATACATGGTGCGCAATTTATTGTGCAGTCTCGTGAATTAAATGGTACTAAAACAACGCCTGAATTTGTTGCGTTAAAAGATACCACCAATTTACGTCCGCACGAAACACTTGTTGTGAAAATTCAACAAAACATGCCGGGATTACGCATGTATCATTGCCATATCATCGAACACGAAACATTGGGTATGATGGGGCAATTGATGGTGAAATAATCGATTTGTTCTCCCTCTTTTCTTAATTGTCTAAATACAGACTATTAAGATTAAGAGGGGATTTTATTTCGATTAAGATAAATCAACAATCTATAGCAAATAATCCCCCTCAAATAGAAAAAATAGTTTCAACAATTACGGTAACAAAATAGACAATATCGAGTAAATAATAGACTAATTAACGTTGACGGTTACTCACCTAAAATGACTTGTGTTTGCTTCTCTAATTTTGCAACTAGCAAAGGATCAGCCATATCATTAGTCATCAATGCGGTAATCGCTTGCCATTCGCAAATTTTATATAAACTTTTGCGACTGAATTTAGTGTAATCACTTAACATATATTTTTATCCAAGTGAGCAATGATCGCTTTATCAACATAAGCATCAAAAGAAGATGAACAAGAAGGACCGCTTAAATTACTCAAGCCATCAATATCTAAACAACAAGCATCTACCTGAATTTCATTGATCTTTGACACGGCTCAACCACCAAAAACCGATGAGCTTTTATCACGCAGTTCACCGCCAAATAAAACAATTTGGTTTTGTGATGAAATAAGCGTGTTAGCAATAGGCAATAAATCAGTAAAAATCTCATAATCGGCACAAAAGCTCAAAAGCTGCCCCACCCTCTTGCTAGTATAAATTGGCAAGTGGATGTTATCGGTCACTCATTTTAACAATTTTACTGCCACAACATCTAACCGAGTCAAAATAAGATAGCAGACCTTTAGCCATTTTTCTTTTAACATCAAGAGTAGCTAATGACACTGCTGTAATAATTGTTTTAATTTTGAGAAAAAATGCTAGAATGTTGCCACTATGACTGTGATTAGCTATTGTAAACAACTCCACAAACGCTTTATTATCAAAACTGCCTTATCGCACTTATTATTAGGTGTGATTGCTGCTGGGTTTGGTCTATATCAAGAAAATGCATTACCTGCTCAGCTATCGGTGTCTCAAGTCGGTATTATAGCTATTACCGCAATAGTGCAAGATCATCAAACGCCAATAAAAACGCATATACAATCACTGTTGTTGGTGCAAAAACAACATGATAATAAACAAACCATTTCATTAAATCATTATGATGTCAGTCCCAATATTGTCATCCGATTAACCCCCTACAACGGCATTAGAGCTGGTCCTGAAGCTACTGTTTAAAAATCGATAACTTACTGAAATTAAGTTGCCTTATTTAGATATAAAACCTTATTAATCCTATTAAAAAAATAAGAGAAGATCATGCTATTAAAATTATTAACCAAAGTATTCGGTAGCCGTAATGAACGCGTACTAAAAACAATGCGCAAACGCGTAGAAAGAATCAATGCGTTAGAACCACAAATGGAAGCATTAACCGATGATGAGCTAAAAGCAAAAACAGCAGAATTCAAACAAAAAATTGCTGATGGCACCAAATTAGATGATATTTTAGAAGAAGCTTTTGCGGTCGTTCGTGAAGCGAGTAAACGCGTTTTTGGAATGCGTCATTTTGATGTGCAGCTAATTGGGGGTATGGTATTAAATGAACGCTGTATTGCTGAAATGCGAACCGGTGAAGGTAAAACCTTAACCGCAACCTTACCTGCCTATTTAAATGCGTTAACCGGCAAAGGGGTTCATGTCGTCACGGTTAATGATTACTTAGCCCAACGTGATGCTGAAAACAATCGCCCACTATTTGAATTTCTAGGTTTAACTGTCGGTATTAATCTACCTAACATGCCACCGCAAATGAAACGCGATGCTTATAATGCCGATATCACTTATGGTACTAATAACGAATATGGCTTTGATTACCTGCGCGATAATATGGTGTTTACGAAAGAATCGCGAGTACAACGCCCACTACATTATGCCTTAGTCGACGAAGTAGACTCGATTTTAATTGATGAAGCAAGAACACCATTAATCATATCTGGACAAGCCGAAGACAGCTCTGATAGATATGTCAGTATCGATAAAATTATTCCATACTTGGTTCGCCAAGAAAAAGAAGATTCTGATCAATTTCAAGGTGATGGTGACTTTTCTATTGACGAAAAAACACGTCAAGTCAACCTTACTGAACGCGGTTTAATTAAAGTTGAAGAGTTACTAATTAAACAAGGCATTATGAAAAGTGACGAGTCACTGTATGCCCCAAGCAATATTGTGTTAATGCACCATGTCAATGCAGCGCTTCGAGCCCATCACCTATTCCATAAAGATGTGGATTATATTGTTCGCGATAACGAAATCATTATTGTCGATGAACATACCGGTCGTACCATGGATGGACGCCGTTGGTCTGATGGATTACATCAGGCGGTAGAAGCCAAAGAACATGTTAAAATTCAAAATGAAAACCAAACTTTGGCATCTATCACTTTCCAAAACTATTTCCGACTATATGAAAAATTAGCAGGGATGACAGGAACAGCGGATACCGAAGCATTCGAATTTAATCAAATTTATGGTCTCGATACTATTGTTATTCCAACGAATCGTCCAATGGTCCGTAAAGATCAATCCGATTTAGTCTATATGACCGAAAAAGAAAAAATCGATGCGATCGTTTCTGATGTACAAGAATGTGTAAAACGTGGGCAGCCTGTGTTAGTCGGTACGGCTTCCATCGAGAAATCAGAACTTGTCTCTCAAGCATTTAAAAAAGCGGGTATCAAACATAATGTATTAAATGCTAAATTCCATGCACAAGAGGCCGAGATTATAGCTGAAGCAGGTAGTAAAGGTGCCGTGACAATTGCCACCAATATGGCTGGCCGTGGTACTGACATTATGCTTGGTGGTAACTGGCAAAATGAAGTCGCTAAACTTGAAAATCCAACCCCTGAAGATATCGAAAAAGCTAAACAAGCATGGCAAACCAAGCACGAAGAGGTAATAGCACTTGGTGGTCTTTACATTTTAGGGACAGAGCGTCACGAATCTCGTCGTATTGATAACCAATTACGAGGTCGTGCTGGTCGTCAAGGTGACCCTGGTGCTTCACGCTTTTATCTATCACTTGAAGACCCATTAATGCGAATTTTTGCTTCAGAGCGTGTTGGTAACATGATGCGTAAACTGGGTATGAAAGAAGGCGAAGCCATTGAACATCCTTGGGTTACTAAAGCTATTGCAAATGCGCAAAAGAAAGTTGAAAGCCGTAACTTTGATATACGTAAACAACTACTTGAATTTGATGATGTTGCCAACGATCAACGTAAAGCAATTTATCGTCAACGAAATGAACTACTCGATAATAGCGATATTAAAGATACCATTGATTCTATTCGTGATGACGTATTTAATGCGTTAATCGATCAATATATTCCACCTCAATCAATTGAAGAGATGTGGGACGTCCCAGGACTAGAATCAGCTTTAAAAACGGATTTTGCTTTAGATTTACCGATTGCCAAATGGTTAGATGAAGAAGCAAATCTGCATGAAGAAACATTACGTGAACGTATTTTACAAATTGCAAAAGAGACCTATCTTGAAAAAGAAAATAGTGCTGGCTCTGAAGCATTTAGACACTTTGAAAAAAGTGTAATGTTACAAACACTTGACACTTTATGGAAAGAACATTTAGCCGCAATGGATTATTTACGCCAAGGTATACATTTACGTGGTTATGCGCAAAAAGATCCTAAACAAGAGTATAAGCGTGAATCATTTAATATGTTTGCAAGCATGTTAGAATCGTTAAAATATGATGTTATTGGCGTACTGAGTCGTGTTCAAATCCGGTCACAAGAGGAAGTTGATGAAGCCGAACGACAACGCTTAGCTGAAATGGAAAAGCTCATGGAAAAACAGAAAACGAGCCATGAATCTGTTACTAGTATTGATGGAGATGAACCTGAAACCTCATCGACGCAACCAGTAGTCCGCGCGCAAGCAAAAGTTGGGCGTAATGATCCTTGTCCATGTGGCTCAGGGAAAAAATATAAACACTGTCATGGTGCTGTTCACTAAGGTAAAAATTTAGTATCATCAAAATATTATCAAATAAATTGCCGATCACTTTCGGCATTCAAAAAGTGGGAAAGGATCACTTTCCCCAAGTTGACTCATAGATAGACAGACAGGATTATGAAAAAACATACTGAAATTGCTGTAGGTATTATACGTTCACAAGATTGTCAAATCTTTATCACTCAACGAGGTGAAGACTCGCATCTTGCTGGTTTTTGGGAGTTTCCAGGTGGAAAAGTCGAAGTTGCTGAAACACCTTTTCAAACTTTACAACGCGAGATCGCTGAAGAAGTCGACATCCATATTCATCATGCGCAATTCTTAAAAACAGTCCAGCATAGTTACGATGATCGCGATATTACTATCCATGCTTATTTAGTTGAAGAGTGGGATGGCGTACCTTTTGCCAAAGAAGGGCAACCGAGTCGTTGGATTGATCAAGAAGATCTCAATGCGGATGAATTTCCCGATGCTAATCGACCTATCATCGAAATGCTAAAAAATTTAGATAAACAAATTTAGCATATTCTTTTTAAGAATACCTTTTTATTCGTTTGATTTTCAAGCGTATACCTTCCCCTATCCGCATAAAAAACATAATATTAACTCAAATATTGCTGTTTTAACTTTGTTTCAAAGCATAACTTATAATATACTGCTGTCCTTATTGATATTACTTATCAATAAGGACACTATTTTTAAAATATAAAAAAAGGAAATGAATACAATGAAAGAATATAAAGTCGTTATTTACCAAGAAGGTGCTTTATCCTCTTTACTTTTTGGTGCAGCGAATTCTAATGCTGAAAAATTCTCTGATTTTTTAAATCAAAATGCAAGACAAGGTTGGCGTGTGGTGACAATGGAAAAAGATATGAGACGCTTATTTCTACTTTGGAAACGCGAAGCCTATCTAATTGTGATGGAAAAAGATCGCATATAAATAACCAATATTCATACAGTTAAAAAACTGTATGAACAATAGAAATTGAGCTTAAGCTTAAAACTGGTTAGTTTAGTTTTATTTGATTCAAGACAGTTGATGTCCAAAACTACAGGTCAATTTAAAGATAAAATATCACTCACTATTTATAATTTACATTTGACCTTTAAAATTAAACAGCAAAATCGATTATTTACACTGTAATCGTTGTTCGGCTAATGCCAAAAAAACAATACCAATAATAATACATAACGCGCCAAGTAAACGAGTGGTTGTAATTTGCTCATTAAAAGCCACGATCGAAACAAGCATTACCGTTACAACTTGTAAATGAGAAGCTGCAAAAGCCGGACCAACTGGTGCTTTTTTTAATAATATCATCCATGTCATAAAAGCACCTGTATAGCCTAAAATAACTAAATAAGCCCAACCATGACTAAAAATACGAATCAACCAATGAAAATTAGCCTCAAAGGGGAGTGCTGCTAATGCCGTTAATTTAAAGCTGGTTTGCCCAAAAGTATCGAAAAATAATAACAAAATAAAACCAATGATATAAAATTTTTTCATTAGGTGAGCCCTACTAAAATAACGCCAAAAGTAATAAAAAATATACCAATAAGACGAAAGGCTGTTAGATGCTCTTTAAATAAAACTCGTCCAGCAATCATAACGGTGATAATGTTAAACGATCCTAATAAAATACCTTGCGACAAAGGGACTTCACTTAAAAACGCCAGCCAAAAAATAAAGCCAACAAAATAGGTACCAAAACCTAACCAAAGCCAAAAATTACCAAACAATCTTTGCCAATAGTGTAAACCTTGTTGATGTTTTGACGTTATGGCGGCATATTTAAATGCAATTTGTCCAACAGTATCACAAAATAGATTAACTAACCAAAGTGTAATAATTAAGGCTGACACGGCTGACAAATTCCATGTATTTCAAGCACACTATGTTTTATTAAAAACTGACTTTGCAGTGCTAATAGCTTGAGCTGTGTTTCAATATCTTCTGAATGCTTTTCTATAATTTGTTTACATTTATCACAAATAAATAAAATTGAAATATGCTCGGGGTCGTGAAAATGCGGGCATACAATGTAACTGTTAGATGATTCAACTTTGTGAATAAAACCTTGTTCGAGTAAAAACTCAAGTGCGCGATAAATTGTCGGTGGTTTTGCTTGCGGTTCACTCACTTTCAACAGATCTAACAAATCATATGCACTCATCGCTTTATTTGCTTTTAACATGATATGTAAAACGGTACGCCGCTGTGTTGTCAGTTTTATACCGCGTTTTTTGCATAACATTTCAATCTTTTCAATTAGCAGATTGTGCATTCGGTTTCCCTTCACTTTTGATTATTATTTATTACGTGCAGCTTTTTTTCGTCTTATCTCTTTAGGATCATTAATTAATGGACGATAAATTTCGATGCGATCACCATCATTAACTAACGTATCAAAATCACAGCGCTTACCGTAAATACCAACTAGATGCTCATCTAATGCAATTTGACATAGCGATAAGATATTGGATTTTGTTATTGCTTGCAATACATTAGTTTGTGCATCAACGTCTAAATCAATGAAGGTTGCATTATTAGGTAAAGCATAAACAACTTGAATATTTATCATACTAATAAATCTGCCTTGCTCGTGTTGAAAATGCATTGACCATGTTAGTCATAACTTCTTTAAACACTGGGGTAAAAGCAATATCAAGTAGCTTATTTTTAAACTCAAAATCTAAACTAAAACTAATTTTACTGTGAGTATCATTCACTGGCGTAAATTGCCATTTACCAGACAGGTGTTTAAAAGGGCCTTGCAGTAACTTCATCTCAATTAAATGCGGCTCATTAATCTGATTGACAGTAGTAAAAGATTTTTTAAAGCCTAACTTTTCAACCTCAATAAAAGCCGTTAACCTATTATCTTGTTTGCTAATAATGCCAGTTGCGATACAATCAGGAACAAATTCTGGATAACGAGCAATATCATTAACCAACGCAAACATTTGCTCAATTGAATAGGGCTCGATAACTTCGTGAAAAACGTGTGCCATAAGAATAAAATAAAAAAATAAAATTATTGGCATATAGTATCACGTAACTCTATAATATCGCACATTATGACTAAGAAAAAATCACACAAGCCGGGTTCGGCAACGATTGCATTAAATAAACGCGCACGCCATGAGTACTTTATTGAAGAGGAAATTGAGGCGGGATTATCCCTACAAGGTTGGGAAGTAAAATCCCTGCGCGCAGGTAAAGCCAACATTAGTGATAGTTACGTTTTACTCAAAGATGGCGAAGCATGGTTATTTGGTGCAACAATTACGCCATTATCGGTTGCATCATCGCATGTAGTATGCGATCCGATGCGTACACGTAAATTGCTGCTTAATCAGCGTGAATTGAACGCTCTGTTCGGTCAAATAAACCGTCAAGGTTATACCGTTGTTGCCCTATCTTTATATTGGAAAAATGCTTGGGCTAAAGTAAAAATCGGTTTAGCCAAAGGTAAAAAAGAGTACGATAAACGTACCGACATTAAAGAACGCCAATGGCAGGTTGATAAAGCGCGAATTATGAAAAATGCCAACCGTTAATAGTCTAGTTCATAAAAAAATTGCTAGGCTAACGGTGGCGAATAATTTTCGGCTCAATAAAAAAGGCATGATGTTTTAGTTCTTTAAAGTTAATCAGCCGATCGATGACCTCAACACAAGTATGTGCCATGGTTTGAAAATCTTGTGCAATGGCATCTGTTGGGTAATAACAGTAGTCAAGATAGATATTATAATCATAAGAGCATAAACAAATTTGATTAGGATCTATTTTGATTTCGACCAAATAACTCAGTACCTCTTGCAATAAATTGCAGGAAGGCGTAAAAATAGCCTTAGGTAACCGCCCTAATTTTTGATGAACACCTTTAATTAACTGATACCCTTTATTTTGACAATAGTCATCACTGACTAACCAATCGTGTTTGAACTTTAATCCCGCAGTTTTGAGCCCTTGCTTGAATCCTTCAAGTCTTGCATGAATCGAGGTTAGTTGTATATCACACCCAATAAAATAAAACTCTTTTAGTTGCTTAGCATAAGGAATTATCAAATCGGCAACTGACTTTACAGATTCACTGGTGATAAAAGGAAGTTTGGTATCTTTCAAATAACGATCGAAAAACAAAACGGGAGTCTTTTGGTTAATGCTTACATAAAAATCATCACTATCTAAAGATGTTACAACAATCATGGCATCAACGCAGCGTTCGACCAAATTTTGCGCCACTTTAATTTCGACCTCGGGATTATAATGACTACAAGTGATTAAGAGTTGAATATTTTTTTGTCTGAACGAGGCTTCTAGATGATGTAAAAACATCGAAAAAAATGAATTAGACATATCCGGCACAATAACGCCAATAGTATTAGTGCTATTCGCTTTAACTAAATATTGACGAATATGAGATTGATCACTGTATTGCTGAGCAATCGCTAATACTCGTTGCCGAGTTAAGGGCGAAATTCGATACTTTTTATCTCGTTTATTAAAAATATGACTGACGGTCGTTGCCGACACGCCAGCCAAACGAGCAATATCATTGATCTTTAATTTATTACTCGCCATAACCACATTACCTTATTTTTAGCGCGGAGTTCGCTGTTGTTTATTAGGGAACGCAGGATTGTGATTTGCCGATGGATTTTGATACCAATAAGCCACACTTGCGATATCATCACAACGTTCATACAATCTTATATCATCGTTACCAATCTGTTGAAAGGCTAACTTGATATTTTTGTGAAATGCCACCGGATCTGGTAAATGCCAACGATATAAACCATGCATAGGCAAACCATCATCGCCAAAGCCATGTACAGGGTTTGCATCGCCTGTCTGGAAAAAATCACGTGTTGCATCACGATTGGTTTGATAAGGGTAACCCATAAACAGTGTTTGAAAACACTTCGCTTTTGGGCGTCCTTGGCTGTCGCGATTATGAAATGCCCAAGCGCCACCAAAATAGTCTTCAGAACCCGTTGAATGTTGTGTTGGATAGTCGCTATCATCATCAAGATAGAATTTAAACTCCCCCTTCCCCCCACCAATAACGCTCTAGCGCCGTTAAGGCTAAGTAAGTCCCTACATAATAACCCTGTCCTTGCACATTATCCAAAATGACATAATCTTGGGCGTATTGAGTAATGCGTTGTCGGCGCCATTGCGCATGAAAATAAAGCGGCGCTTCAAATGGTTTTGGCATTAACGCATAGTTCACAGTAAAAAAGAAATGTTGCAAATCAGCCTCATGCTCATTTTCAATTTCAATGCGGGCTTTTTTATTAAATGGCATTCTAAAATAACAATTAAGCCACCTATTGGATTAATGACAATTGGCATTGAGTTGATGTCACATCTTGCACCAAAACCATTACAGAAAAAGTCACCAATTGGGCTTTCAACTGATGGTACGGCTTCATCATCCCAATAAATGCGTATCACCACATCGCGGAGTACAAAGCTTCCGCGATGTGTTCTATCAGTTAAAGTAAACCACATATGACGAATTTCAGCAGGACCCGTTATTTCAGCTATGGTCACCTTTTTACCGGCAGGGATTGAGATACAGCCTTGCCTTTTCGACTCGGCCCTAAAGCGCTGGCCTTCATACATGATTTGCCTTTTTCGCCAGTCATATTTTCGGGCGAAATAGTTCTGGTTTGTTCAAAGTGAAACTGCATAACAGGATTTGATATCCTGAATTTAATCAACAAAATGATTTTTTAAATATAATTCTTGATCCAAATTAAATCAGTGTTATTAATCTTCATTATTTAATGATTTGACCTTTTTATCACTACTTAAGAACAGCATGGCAAAAACCATAAAACCCAACACGACTAGCCCTAAATTATTAAAAGTGGTTGCTGCACCTGCCGTGTCATAAACCTGACCGACAAAGTCAGAAAACAATATCACCCCAACCGAACCTGCGACCTGATAGCCAATTAGAAATACCGTTGCCGACAAGCGCGCATTAAAGTTGTTATCAATATATTTAAATACTGACACTAAAATGGTTGAAATTTCAAAACAGTGAATAAGTTGAATGACTGAAATAATAGTAATACTTTCGACATGACCGGTTAAAAAGATTCGAGATGCTGAAATAAAAGCGGCAAAAATTAAAGCATTTTTCGCACCAATGCGATTAACCACAAATGGCACACAAAACATCACTTCAGCCTCTAAAAATACTTTTAATGAATTTAAGATGCCGTATAAACGAAATCCATCATTTACACCATTAAATTGCTGGATAAAATAAACCGGAAATAACTGTTGATCGTAAATATTATAAAGGCTATAAGTGCCAAGCACATAAATCACAAATATCCAAAACTTTTTAAGCGCAAACACTGAAATAATTTCATTAAAACTTAACTTATCTTTCTTTTGAAAGACTGCTGTTGTTGATTTGCTTAAATTTGGTTTAAAATTCAGATTGAGTATCATAAAGCAAACACCCATTACTGATGCCGCCCAAAAGTTAATATGTGGATTAATACTAATTAAGATGCCTGCAATAAAAGTAACAACACCATAACCAATACACCCCCAAGTGCGACATTGACCAAATTCAAAATTAAAAGCACGGCTGATTTTTTCACAATAGCAATCAATTAGTCCCCTACCAGCAAGCCAACCAAAACCTAAAAAGAAACTACCAAAAATGACTCCAGTGAAAAAATTATTTAGTAATAGCGGTTCATAGACATAAATTAACGCGGGCGCAGCGCAAGTAATAATAATGCTTTGCAACCAAATTAAATGCTTTTTTAATACTAATTTATCTTGATAAACACCATAAATAATCATAATAATTAACGAGATAAAGTAATTAAACGAATAAATAATTCCGGTTTGTTCAGCCGTTAAACCAATTTCCTTACTTAACCATATTGCATAAAAAGAAAAAACAAAACTCCCTGCAGCATGAAATATAAAGCTATAACATGAAGCGAACCAATAAGTTGGCTTTTGATAGAAGGCATTTGTCATAATTTATCCCTTAAAGAGTGAACAACTCAAATTAAGTATAAAGTATAAAGTATAAATAGCTTAAAATTTAGCTTTAAAAGGTTTATTAGATAAATGTGATCAACATCAAAGTTATTTTGTTGCCACAAACAAAATGAAATAAATCAGAGATAAAAATTAAAAGGATGACAAATGAAACACTAAAAATATTATGCCAATGACAATCTAACGATATAGCCAGTAACGTGACATATTTTTAGTATATTGATTTCGTTGCGCATTTTGATAAAAGTTCGTCATTTGCAACGGATTGTTAAATAACCTAAAACTATTTTACAAAATAGGATTAAGCATGCTTTTTCGGGATGTGATAGTTGTAAGGGATTTAAAACAAAAATAACGCATTCTCAGCCTTTAAAGTTCGCTTTGATGGATATAATAGTGACTAGGTCTATTTAATGGTAACACTAACATGTGACAAGTGAAGTAGCCTTAAAAGTACAATATTTACCTTAAACCTAGCCATTGATTGTTTGCACAAAAAAAGATTAGTTTGAAGATAAGACTGAGTAGCCAATTAACAGCATCATTCTGCAATATTTATCAACATTATATGTTGTTTTTATTTAAGATTGATAATAAACAACAGCCTTTTAATAAAATTACCCAGATTTGTTTTTGTTCTATTATTAGCAATAATATCTCTAAATAGTGATAAAACGTTTGATAAAATCGACAGATTCAAACCCGTAATAACATAAAAAATAATTAAAAATAACCGCATTCTCGCGGTTATTTTGATGAAAAACCATTAAGCGTTAAGCGGCAATAATTTACCGTCTTGTTTAATAAATGATTGATTAACATGTACACCTGTACTGTTTTTAATACTAAGTGGCTCGCTAATGACATTATCAACAATAACATTGTTAAATAAAATGGTGTCGGCATTTTCAATAAAAAAGCCCTTACCCGCTTCGGGTTTGACATCTTTAAACATGTCAACTTCACCTGCTTGCGCATTAATTTGCATCGATACTCGAATATTATCAAACGAAATATTGGCTATTGGCGATTCAGGTATACCATATAAAAATCCAGCATAAGCACGTACATTTTTGGCAATAATATTAGAAAAACTAATATTATGACATGCGGGTGTTTGTTCATTAACTGGTAATGCTGCTTTATTCCAGACAATGGGATCATTACCTTTAGGGCCGCAATAGTAATAATAGTTCATCACAAATGCCGATAATACTTCGTCCATAATGATATTACTAAAGGTGATATCCGAAATAGTACCACCTCGACCACGACGGGTTTTAAACCTAACACCACGGTCGGTTTTTTGAAATACGCAGTTAGTAATGGTCACATTACGAATACACCCACTCATTTCACTCCCTAATACCACTGCACCATGTCCATGAATCATATTACAGTTAGTAATTAAGATGTTTTCACAAGCGCTTTTATCAACAGTCTCTTCTGTACCTGCTTTAATTGCAATACAATCATCACCAACATCAATATAACAATTTGAAATTCTCACATTACGGCAAGATTCAGGATTGATACCATCCGTATTTGGTGAATCAGCTGGATTAAGAATCGAAATATTATCAACGACCACATTGTTTGACTCCATTGGATGAACGGTCCAACTTGGTGATTGTGTTAAAAATAGTTTTTCAATCGTGATACGCTCGCAAAAATCAAATCCGATCAAATAAGGTCTAGGGTATTTAAGATTACTGCGATCGTTGCGAAAAGTATGCCACCATTTTTTGCCATTACCATCGATTTTTCCACCGCCGGTGATTGTTACGTTCTCAATATTATGACCATATATACATGGCATATATACATCTTGTTTTACCCCTTCCCAACGTGAATTGACCACGGGATAATCTTTAGCATCATCGGAAAACAATAACGTTGCACCTTGTTCAATCTCTAATGTTAGATTACTACAAAGTTTAATAGCGCCGGTAAAATAGGTGCCAACTGGAACAATTAAAGTTCCTCCACCTCGTTGTTCAATATGTTGTATCGACTTTGCAAAAGCTAAGGTATTTATTGTAGTACCATCACCAATTGCACCAAAATCTTTAACTGAAACAGTCGTCATTTTTTATCCTTTACGTGTTACTTTGTGAACTATCCACTAATCGTGTAGCGGACAGTTCACGATATATGGCTAAAATCAGGACTCGCATTACTGGCTAATCCTAGCCATTTATTCAATGAATGTTATTTTGCTTGGGTATTTTTTGATTTAAAACCAATGTTGTTATTGCCAAAGCAATTTTCATAAGCAATCCCTGATAATTCTTCAACAACTTTTTTAGTTTCTGGCGTAACATCAGCCATTTTTCCCCCTTCGCGAATACGAGCAACTTCATTAATAATGATTGAATGCGTTGCATGATCAAGCTTCATTCTCCAAGCGAAGAAAGCACCAATAAGTGCCATTCCAACAACACCATATAAAATAATGCCATTAATAGCATCAATTGCACTTTGTGGCTGAACATGAGATTTTGATTCAAAACCATATGCACTTAAAATAATACCAAGTACAAATACAATTGAAGCGCGAACTAATTTACCCGCCATAGTCATTGCACCAGCATAAACCCCTTCACGACGTCGATTAGTTACCACTTCATCAACATCAGCCAAAAATACGTAGACACTCCAGGGAATGTAATATACGCCCCCCGTACCTAGACCAAACCAAATGGTAATACCCACAACAATCCAAGTGATATTTGGCAAGTTAAGATAATAAATACCGACATAACCAATCATCGATGAAATTACAATGAGTAATGCAATAATAAACGGTTTTTTAAAGCCTTTTTTAGCACAATACATCATAAAAAAGGCTGTCGAAACTAGCTGGCAAATACTGCTTAACGAGTTCATTGAAGCGACAAATGAGCGAGGTTCACCTAAACTAAACACAATGAAATAGGTAAATACGGCGGTAAATAACCATTCAGCACCAAACCCAAATAGATACATGCCTAAATGCGTTCTAAACGTTTTAATACGAAATGTTGATAAGATGTCGATAATAAGCTTTTTAATAGCTTCAAAAAAGCTATGTACAGATTCATCTTTTACTTCTTCTTTAGGTTTTTCCCAACTATTACAATACAGTAAAATCAACGCGACGATCATAATCGCTGCGTAAGTGATCCCCGTTAATAAGAAAGGCGTTGCTGAATCTTTACTATAATAGTAAAAATAGATGCCAGGTATGGCAGCACCTAAAAAGTTAGCTACTTTACCAAACATTGCTTTTGAACCAGTCAAATAAGTACGCTGTGAAAAGTTAGATGTCATTTCAACTGGTAAGGTATTAAATGGGATCATAATGCTGGTATAGATGATTTCAAATAAGATGTAAGTTATTAAGTAATACCAAAACCCCATACCATCAATCCATAACATTGGATAGATGAGCATTAAAGGTATGCCAATTAAAATAAAGAATCGGCGGCGCCCAAAACGTTGTCCTATTTTTGTTTGGTAAAAGTTGTCAGTAATAAACCCCATTAATGGATTAAGAATGACATCCAAGTAAGTTGCAATAGAAAAAATTAATGCTGCTTGAACGACACTTAAGCCACAAAAAGTGGTATAAAAATAAAGCAGCCAAGCCCCACTAATTGCTAAAGCGCCACTGCCAATTAAATTACCACTTCCATACGAGAATCTTACTAACCATTTGATTTTTCTCTCTTTTTTATTCGTCATGAATGATACCTATATAATTTATAAAAAAAACGGGCCCCTAGCATTAAGTCCACAAGGACTTAACGACATGATTTATTTTTGAATAAAAATTTAGTCTTAGAGGGTTACGCCACTTTTAAGGATGGCTAAATTTTTGAAATTATTTTTTTCATTACAAGTTTGTTGTCCATTAGCTACCTGCACTATGTAATCAATAAATTCTGTTAACACTGTTTTCATTGAAATGCCTTGAATTAATTTTCCGGCATTAAAATCAATCCAATTCACCTTCTTCTCTGCCAATTGTGTATTGGTTGCAATTTTGACGGTTGGCACAATGCCACCATAAGGCGTTCCTCGACCAGTGGTAAATAACACCATGTGACAACCAGCTGCGGATAAAGCCCCAGTGGCAACAGCATCGTTCCCTGGAGCACTGAGTAAATTCAAACCATGCTTAGTTAACATTTGTCCATACTTAAGCACATCAATCACTTTACTGCCCCCTGCTTTTTGGGTACAACCCAGTGATTTTTCTTCTAACGTGGTAATGCCACCGGCTTTATTCCCTGGCGAAGGGTTTTCGTAGATAGGTTGATTATTCGAAATAAAATATTGTTTAAAATCATTAATCATCTGAACTGTTTTATCGAAAGTCGATTCATCAATGCAATGCGACATTAAAATATTTTCAGCACCAAACATTTCTGGCACCTCAGTGAGCACACTAGTCCCACCATGTTCAATCACATAATCAGAAAAAAGACCTAGCATCGGGTTTGCGGTAATACCTGAAAAACCATCCGATCCACCGCACTCTAACCCAAATTTTAATTCACTCAAACGACCGGCTTCACGCTTATCGTTTTTCATGACAGTGTAAAGTTCTCTTAAATGAACCAATGCGGCTTCGATTTCATCTTCTTCTTGCTGAGCAATAAGAAACCGTACTCGTGACTCATCATAGTCACCCAAATCGGCTTTGAACGCCGAAATCTGATTATTTTCACAACCTAATCCAATAACCAGTACAGCACCTGCATTAGGATGTTTGACTAAATCTTGTAAAATAATTTTAGTATTTTTATGGTCTTGCCCGAGTTGCGAACACCCATAAGGATGTTCAAGAACGGTAATCCCATCAATTTCTAATTGATTATTTAATTCTGCACAAAATTGTTTAACAATTTGCTGAGCAATACCATTAATACAAGTTACAGTTGGGATAATCCATAATTCATTACGAATACCAACCTCACCATTTTTACGACGATAAATATTGATTTCTTTATCTGGTATGGCATGTAAAGAGTCATTATTTGCTATCTGAGGATGATATTTATAATCATCAATATCACTTAAATTAGTTTTTAAATTGTGTGAATGAATATGCTCACCGGCTTTAATTGCACAAGTTGCATGGCCTATCGGCAAACCATATTTAATGATATTGTCACCTTGTGCTATATCTTGAAGGGCAAATTTATGCCCTTGTTTGACTGGTTGTTTTAAATCAATGGTATGACCATCAACAATAACATTTTCGTCATGTGCTTCTAAATCAGATAACGCCACCGCAACATTATCTTTATTATTTATTTTTATAAATTTAATCATTACATCGCTCATTTTATTTGCTACTCACAACGCATTTTTCAATTGCTTGACGCATACCATCCTGGGTAATGACCGTTAAATATTGCGTTATGGTTTGTGCTAATTGCGGAATAGTTAATAAATCGTGTTCCCAATGGGCTTTATCGCTTAATATCGTGTGTACAAGTTGATCTATAGTTTGTTTACCTTCGGCTACATTTGCCCAACCGTTGTGAAAACGCGCCAACCAAGTAGCATCATCTTGTAATGGATAGGTTTGGTTGTTTCTTACCCCACGATAAAAAGCCATCAATGCGGCAAATGCGAAAACTAAATGGGTTGGTAAAACACCTTTGTCTTTTTGATAAGCGATTAATTGTGGAAGAATACGCGTTTTAAATTTAGTCATGCTATTTAAAGCTATCGACATTAATTGATGTTCAATAAATGGGTTTTTAAAACGGCTAATCACAGACTGGGCAAAATCCACTAATTCTTGATGTGGTAAATCTAAAACAGGGATAATTTCATCAAAAATAGTCTCTTTAATATAAGATAAGATTTGTGGATCATTCATTGATTCACCAACTGTATCAATCCCTGATAGATAAGCAACTGGCACTAAAGCTGTATGGGCACCATTTAAAATAGCGACTTTACGCTCTTTATACGGCTTGATATCATCAACAATTTTGATATTCATATTGCATTTATCTAAGCATAATTTTTCAGCTAACCATTGTGGTCCTTGAATAACAAAAAGATAGAAATATTCAGCAGAATCGATAAAATTGTCTTTATAACCTAGTTCAGCTTCAAGCTCAGCAATTTGTGCTTTTGGGTAACCCGGTACAATTCTATCGACCAGTGTAGAACAGAATACATTGTCATTTTCGATCCATGCAATAAACTTGTCAGACAAGTTCCATTGTTTAGCATACTTTAATACAAGTTTTTTAAGCGCATCACCATTGTAATCAATCAGTTCACACGGAATAATAATTAAACCACTCGCTTTACAGCCCGCAAAGTGAGTAAATCTTTCATATAAAAAAGCGGTTAATTTAGCTGGATAGCTAGCCGCAGGGCGATCGGTTAATTTATCCCCCTCAACGTAACTAATGCCGGCTTCCGTTGTATTCGAAAAAATAAATTGGATATTGGGATCTTTTGCTAATTCAAGATATTCATCGTATTGAGTATAGACATTTATCTCATTATTCACTGAGCGAATCATTCTAAACTCTTTTACTGCTTCGTTTTTTTCGTTTAAGCCACGAATCAATGTGGTGTATAAGCCATCTTGAATACTTAATGAAGGTGGAAAATCAGTATTTAGTGGACGAACAATGACTACGCCCGCATCAATATCTGTTTTTTCATTTAAGATATCTAATTGCCAATCTAAAAAAGCACGTAAAAAATTACCTTCGCCAAATTGAACAACACGTGTCGTATATTTTGCACCCGGAAAATCATTTCTGTTTAATGTTTTCATTACTCTAACTCTTCTTTAATTAATCTAATTACAACGACTTAATGCTTTTTAGCTTAGTTCAATACCAAAATAGTTTTTCGCATTGTCAAAACTGATATTTTTAACCATTTGACCTAATAATTCGATGTCGCGTGGTGCTTCACCGTCTTCTACCCAACGCCCCACCATTCGGCATAAAATACGTCTAAAATATTCATGACGAGTATACGAAAGGAAGCTACGACTATCGGTTAACATACCCACAAAACGGCTTAATAAGCCGAGCTGAGCAAGTTGTGTCATTTGGCGAATCATGCCGTCTTTTTGATCATTGAACCACCAGCCTGAACCAAATTGCATTTTGCCGCGAACACCTTCACCTTGGAAATTACCTATCATGGTGCCTACAATTTCGTTATCAGACGGGTTTAAACAATAGAGTATTGTTTTAGGTAGTGCATTTTGCTTAGCTTGCGCATCTAATAATCGAGAAAGCGGTTGCGCTATAGGTGAATCATTAATAGAATCAAAACCGACATCCGGCCCCATTAACTTAAACATTTTTGAGTTGTTATTCCGTAACGCACCAATGTGGTACTGTTGCACCCATTCACGTTTGTTATACTCACTACCTAAAAAGATTATGACTGCAGTTTTGAATTGTGCTGTTTCTTTGGCACTTAACATTGCACCTGTTAATCGTTTAGCTAAGATGGCATCTAACTCTTTTTCACTCGCTTCTTCATAAACAACTACATCTAATGCATGATCCGAAACTTTGCATCCATGCGCAGCAAAATAATCCATACGTTTTGATAATGCTTGGCAAAGTTGTTGGAAATTAGTAATAGCCACATCAGCGACAGCAGATAATTTTTCGATATAAGCTACAAAAAACTCTGAATCAATATTAAATGCTTTATCTGGGCGCCAACTTGGTAGAACTTTAATATCAAATGAACTATCTTGGGCAATGGTTTTATGGTGGATTAAATCATCAATAGGATCATCGGTTGTCCCTACCATTTTGACATTCATTTTTTTCATAATGCTACGTGCAGAAAACGCTTTAGTTTCGAGCATTACATTGCATTTGTTCCAAATAGTTTCAGCCGTTGATGGCGACAATAAAATATTATCTATTCCAAATGGTCGGCGTAATTCTAAGTGAGTCCAATGATATAAAGGATTACCAATAGTATGGGGCACAGTTTCAGCCCATGCTTTGAATTTTTCGAAATCACTGACATCGCTGCCAGTACAGAATTGTTCAGCAACACCATTAGTACGCATAGCTCGCCATTTATAATGATCACCTTTAAGCCAGATGTCATATAAGTTTTTAAACTGATAATCTTTTGCAATTTGTTCCGGTGGTAAATGGCAGTGATAGTCAAAAATGGGTTGATCAGCTGCATAGTCATGATAAAGCTGACGAGAAAACTCGGTATCTAGTAAAAAATTTTCAGTTAAAAAACTCATTTTATTCTCCCAATAATAATTAAGTATCTGATGACATAAAATCGTGTGTAATCAGATCAATTTATTCGTTATATTTGTTGATAGTGCCTTTAAAATTTGTCCAAACTGCAACAGTGGCTAAAAAATAAAGTTAACAAAAAAAAACTAATGGCTTAATAAAACCAATGTTATTGGCTAGCGCACCAACAATTAAAGCAAAAATAGTACTAGCATGAAGCCAAACTGCTATATTGGTAAATCTGTTCACGGTTGGATAACGATTTAATAAGCCCAATACACAGCAACAACATAACAATAGTGTTGCGTTGTCATATCCATCACTGCTTTTAAAACAGGTATGCCCAACAGCTATCAAATTACGTGTTAGATGGCCAAGTATTATTCTTATCGTTATTAAAGTGATCACATATCAACGCAGATTGTTAGTGTTTTATACTTTTCACCACGCCCAATATAATAATACACGGCATAATAACATGTCTGATAACTTAAAAAGTTGACATATATCACATAATTTAAACATAAAAATATCTGATAGGATTTTTATTTGTCTGCCAACATTGATGATTGATGTTCTATGTGAAAAAAATGAAACAATCTTATTTAACTCCAAGCAATTAGATGTTATTTTAAGGCGATGATTAATTAAGGAGCTATATCAAAGTCATCATGGCCCAAGAACAAAACGAATATCAAAGGCTTTACCAAATTATCGCAACCGAATTAAAAAACCGCATAATTAAAGGTATTTACCCAGTGGGTAGCAAATTACCTTCGGAAAGATTAATTTGTGAAGAGCTAAAAGTGAGCCGTTCAGTAGTTAGAGAAGCCATTATAATGCTGGAAGTTGAAGGGTTTGTTGATGCTCGAAAAGGGTCAGGTATTCATGTTATAGCTAACAGTATGCAATCTAATATTATTGACTCTCCAGTTGGTTTGAATTTTGCAACAACAGGACCATTTGAATTACTTCAAGCTCGTCAACTTATTGAAAGCAATATCGCAGAATTTGCCGCCACACAGATCACTAAAGATGATATCGTCAATTTATTAGAAATTCAGCATAATGCTAAAAAAGAAGATCATTATCGTGATTCTAATTGGGATTTAAAATTCCATACCCAAATTGCCATGATAACGCGTAACACGGCACTGATAACCATTGTGCAAGAGGCATGGCAACAAAGAACTTTAAATCCTTTATGGAAAAAGCTTCACGAACATGTTAAACAACAGGACATTGAAAGTTGGTGGGAAGAGCACGATAAAATTTTAGAAGCGTTAATCAATCGCGATCCTAAAGCGGCTAAATTAGCTATGTGGCAACATTTAGAAAACACGAAAAAGATGCTATTTGACGCGGCAAGTGAGGATTTTGAAACTAAACGTGACCACTATTTATTTTCCGATAATCCTGTTGTGAGTATTAATGAAGAAGATTATGAATAATCTTCTTCATTAATGTTCAAAATAATTATCAATGTCAATTCAATCAAATACACATAGTAACAAGCGGGTGCCTTTCGCCAGCTTGTTATCTGTTATTATGTTTTATTACTCTAGATAATTATCGTTGGTCATCAATGGTGACACCAGCAGGTGGAGTAAACTGAAACTTTTCTAATGAAACTTTGCCAAGTGTTTGACGCGACAAATCATAAAAACTGCGCTGTCCATCTTCTTCAATAATCGTAAAACTAGAAATCATGCCTGTTGGTAACACCGAGATAACAAAGTCTTGATTGGTCCCATCTGTTGGTTTTAATGTAAATGAGTCTTGCTTTCGTGTGACATTATACGCATTCCAAATAGGATTATGGCTATCTGTAATAAGTAACATTAATCGGTTATCGACAGCCTTTTTTAAATCCATCACACTTACTTGCTGAACCGCTGGCGTATAGACCCACATATTTTTTCCATCTGAAATAATAGATGTTTCATCTGGTTCATTCATTGTCCAATTAAAGTAATAAGGTCTTGTTACCCACAAATCCCCTTTACCTTGTTGCACTACTTGATTATCAGCGGTTTTCACATCTTGAGAAAACCGTGCATAAAAGCCATCTATTTTGTCTAAACGTTGTTGCAGTACTTCTTTATCGCCCGCCCATGCCGATACACTAACCAACAACCCTATTAACACTAAAATCTTTTTCATGCCTAATCCTTTTATTTTTATTTGGCAATATTTAAATTAATTGTGAGATCAAAATTATTTTAAAATATTAACGTTTTTCAATTAGCTAAGAAAGATATTTTCTTTTATTTTTCACTTAACCAATAAGCAGTATATAATAGCTCCAATTTTATAAATTTGGATAAATATTTACTATGCCTAGCCTATCTTTTGAGTTTAGCACTGATGAATTTAAACCGTTAGCGGCTAGGATGCGCCCGCGGGATTTATCGGAGTATATCGGGCAATCTCAGTTACTTGGCGAAGATAAACCATTACCTAAAGCTATCAAAGCAGGCAATTTACACTCCATGATATTGTGGGGTCCACCAGGCACGGGAAAGACAACATTAGCCGAAATTATTGCTCATCATGCCAATGCCAAAGTTGAAAGAATATCTGCTGTAACGTCAGGTATTAAAGATATTCGAGAAGCGATTGAGCGCGCTAAAATTAATCAGCAAGCAGGGATTCGTACAATTTTATTTGTCGATGAAGTGCATCGTTTTAATAAAAGCCAGCAAGATGCTTTTTTACCTTATGTGGAAAATGGCACCGTCACTTTTATTGGTGCAACAACAGAAAATCCTTCATTTGAATTAAATTCCGCATTACTATCAAGAGCAAGAGTTTATTTGCTAAAATCCTTGACCAATAATGATATAGAGCTGATTTTACAACAAGCCATGGACGATCCTGAGCGCGGATATGGTAATCGAAATATTATTTTACCGGACGAAACTAAAAAACAGATTGCCGAATTTGTAGGTGGCGATGCTAGGCGCGCACTGAATACACTTGAATTATTAGTCGATATGTCTGATGGTCAGGCACTAACGCCAGAATTACTTAAAGAAGTGATAGGTGAAAGAAGTGCCAGATTCGATAATCAAGGTGATCGCTATTATGATCTTATTTCGGCCGTGCATAAATCGATTCGAGGCTCATCACCCGATGCAGCGCTTTATTGGTATGCAAGAATTATTACCGCCGGTGGCGATCCGCTTTATGTTGCTCGTCGATTATTAGCTATTGCCTCGGAAGATGTTGGTAATGCCGATCCAAGAGCCATGCAAGTGGCACTCGCCGCGTGGGATTGTTTTACGCGAGTTGGTCCGGCAGAAGGAGAACGCGCAATTGCACAAGCTATTGTTTACCTTGCTTGCGCACCAAAAAGTAATGCTGTTTATTCTGCATTTAACCAAGCGATGAAAGATGCAACATCAAAACCCGATTATGACGTTCCTGAACACCTACGCAATGCGCCAACGAATTTAATGAAAAAGTTAGGTTATGGTGCACAATATCGTTATGCGCATGACGAACCCAATGCCTTTGCTGCTGGCGAAAATTATTTTCCACCAGAAATGGCTAATAGCAAATACTATTATCCTACTGAACGTGGTGCTGAAAAAAATTATGCTGATAAACTTGCCTGGTTAGATGCACAAAATCAAGCTAGCCCAAATCAACGTTATAAAACTCAAAAAAAATAATCTTTTTAATCGAGTTTCGCTATTTTTAGTCAAACTATTCTTACCTTGCACCCTAAAATCCACCCCATAAAAAAGGTATTATTTATTAATTTCAATTTATTAATAGACAAATTTTATTGCTTTAGATATAATCCGCGCCGCTCGTTATTTTCGATTTACCAATATATTTTTACAGCAATAGATATAATAAAAGTAATATAAGGAATATAGCAGTGACCAGTTTAATGAATAAACAGCAGTTCAAAGTAATTTTCTTTTTCGTTCTTTTATTACCCTTTCCCCCACTAACCTATGCATTTTTAATCGCACAAACAGTTAAAACCATTCATGGCAGCCATCCATCTTTATCTTCAGACATCGAACAACATATCGATGATTTAGCACTATTTGGCTTAAACTTTGAGGGATTAGATTATTATGGCAATGAAGAAGTCGATAACATACCCCTGGTGCCAAGTTACCCATTTATCAATAAATTTAAAGTTGCAAATATTAAACAACCTGACAGCAACCAATATGTCGATCTAGATGGTGATCAGCTGGATTTTTTAAGCGCTGTTCATGATATTACAATGACTTGGTACTATACCAATGCGCAAAATAAATTAGTGCAATTCACACCCAAAACGACCGATACTTTTTGTTCATTAGCACAAAGTAAAATCGTGGGTCCCTATAAAGTTAAATTAGCGGCTGATTTGCTTCTATTTTCAAAATTTGGTGATCCCGATGCTAACGAATACCCCAACGAACTTATTTCTGCTCATCCTGCTAAAACTTATTCAATATTGAAAGAAGCAGGTGTGTGTTATGCAAAACCCGTATTATTACCTACAGCAGCAACCGCTAGTGCTGCCAATCAATGGGATAAAAAAAATGGATTTTTGACTCAGTCCGTTAGCGAATTTGACAAAAACTTTCCCACAACGGGTTTTTATGGCGCTCAATTTGATTTGTTACTTAATCAACAGGAACTTGCCAGCAATTATGATTGGAAAATTATCCAAGGTAGTGAGCTTGCAACTGTGAAGGTAAATCCAACTTCAAATAAGATTACCGTTGCATTTGATACTGATGAAGCTAAAGATACAGGTAAAGCTTGGCAATATGTTATCGGATCAGGTACGGGTTATAAAGTGCTTATTCAAGGTCACAATAAGACGACAAACTATAACCTTAACTATATGTTTACGTTAACTAAATGGTTTTCAGGCTATAATAAAGCCAATATTGGTATGCCGAAAGCGACAATAGATACCGCACCGAATATAGCCAAAGCATGTAAAACTTTAAATGGACATTATCGTATTAGCTACCCTGATGAAGTCAGTAATGCCACATCTAATGTCGTTGGTACTAGAGTCGTGTTTACTCGAGAAATTGGGACATTACTTGGTGAATGGGGCGATCCATCACAAACAGCTTACCCAAACTCTTGGGCCCCAGCAGCTACGCAATCAACGTTATACAAAAGAATTTGGTTGTACGACCCGAATAAAAAAGCTTATTGTGACTTACATACCTACAACGCCATATATCACTGTTCCGCTGAAACAGATAGAAAAGCGGGGATATGTACGGCTGTTGCTGAAAGTGATACAAATTGATATTCGTATCAAGACCCTCCTTTCTTTTTACCGCTAAACAAATAACTTTTTATATCAATATCCCCCCAATAGCATATTTTTATGTCGTGGGGCTTTTTTATTAATTACACTAAATTATTAATTATATAACTATTTTTTAACATATTTTTGAATAATAACGTATCAATTTAAGGAATTAACGATCATTACGATCTTATTGATCGACTAAACCTATTATTTGAATTATAATTATCTCGGCTGATTTATTGAACATGATAAAAATTTATTAGCATTATTAATAAAATTACAAAAATAACATCATAAATAACAATGAATTAATTTTAAGTAAAGATAATTAGTGATGGAAAGGGATATAAAAGTGAATCAATTAAATGTTAAAAAACTAGCAAAAGTAATTTGTAAATTATTACTGTTATTACAATTTTCACCAATAGGTTATGCTTATTTAACGTCACAAACAGTGCAAATCATTCATGGTATGCGTCCATCTTTGTCTACCGAAATAGAAAATAATATCGATGATCTTGAGCTTTTCGGTTTAACTGTTGATGATCTCAATTACTACGGTAGCGAAGTCGATACTATTCCCCTGCAAACAAGTTATCCATTTAAAGATAAATTTAAAATAGCCCCAATAAAACAACCTAACGAAAACCAATATTATGATAACGATGGGGATCAACTCGATTTTTTAAGTGCTAAAGATAAAATTACTATGACTTGGTATTATACCAATGCTAAAAATCAATTAGTTGAATTTATACCTACAGCAACAGATACTTTTTGTTCCTTATCACAAAAAGGAATGTACAGTCCTTATAAAGTAAAACTGACAGCAGACTTACTTCTTTTCTCAAAATTTGGTATACCCGATGATAATGAATATCCTAACGAGACCTTTATTACGCAACCATCGAAAATGTATACTGTTTTAGAAGATACTGGATTTTGTTACGCAAAACCAGAACTAACACCATCTACAGCCGCTAATAGTGCTAAAAACCAATGGAATAAAAATTTTGGTTTTTTAATTCAATCAAATACAGATTTAGACAAAAACTTTCCAACTACGGGATTTTATGGCGCTAAGTTTGACTTACTTTTGGCCCAAAATGGGCTTGCTAATAACTATGATTGGTCGGTAAAACAAGGGAGTGAACTTGCAACGATTACCAATAATAGTGATACAGTTACGGTATATTTAAATACACCAATAGCTAGAGATTCAAAACAAGCTTGGCAATATGTCGAAGCTATGAATTCTGATGGGTTTACAATTATCATAGAAGGGAAAAATAAAAACACTCATAAATCTATTAGATATGGATTCAAAATAAAAAAATGGTATGAAGCTTGGAAACAAGCTCTAGATAGCAAAGGCAATATCATTGGCGTCAGAGACACTGCCGAAGCGGTAGCTGCCGAATGTAGAGATAAGCCAGGTAACTATCGCATAACTGAACCCAAAGAATTAAGTAATGCGCCTTATGGTAATAGAGCTGGTTCTTCTGACTATACGCGTGAAATTGGTTCTTTATTTGGTGAATGGGGCGACCCTAGTCAAGATAAATATCCTGGTTCATATGGACCGGCTAAAAATCAATCTAATATTTTTAGTCGCTGGTATGTATGGGATCCAGAAGCCATTGATGCTCAAACACATCAACCGGGTACATTTTGTGATATGCACACTTATAATGCTAAATATCATTGCCGTGCAAACGAAAATGAAGATAAAAATGGTGTATGTGTTTCTATACCGCCAGGTCAAGAATGGTAAAAGTATACTTACCCTTAAACTAGATCTACTTATCCATAGGTAGATCTTATCATTCCGATAATTGCATGTTTTTATGCTCTCACCTCCCTTTTTCGCTGATTTCATTTTTTTAACTGCCCCACCCTTTTGAACATAATCATAGTTGATTTTAACTAAAAAATTTTAATTATCGCTTAATAAATACACTACATATAGTAATAAAATGATTAATAGGTACTATATATTGTATATTTTGATAAATATCAATTATCATAACTCCCACTGAAATACGGGATAAACTGGATAAAAAAATGAATAAATCAATACTCGTAACAAAACGAAATGGTAAACAAGAACCCATAAATCTAGATAAAATTCACAAAGTCATCACTTGGGCAGCCGAAGGATTAGAAAATGTTTCAGTATCACAAGTTGAATTGCGCTCACATATTCAATTCTATGACGGCATTCGCACGTCCGATATTCACGAAACAATCATAAGGGCTGCTGCTGATCTTATTTCGCAAGAAACCCCTGACTATCAATATTTAGCCGCTCGTTTAGCCATTTTTCATTTACGTAAGAAAGCTTATAATCAGTTTACACCACCGCCACTTTATGAACATGTCAAAAAGTTAGTCGACACTAAACGCTACGACAAACACTTACTTGAAGATTATACGCAAGAAGAGTTCGAAGCAATGGATAAAATAATCGATCATTGGCGCGATATGAATTTTTCTTATGCAGCGGTAAAACAACTCGAAGGTAAATACTTAGTACAAAATCGTGTAACAGGTGAAATATATGAAAGCGCACAATTTTTATATATCTTAGTTGCCGCTTGTCTTTTTGCCAATTACCCTAAAGATACACGTCTAAATTACATCAAACGCTTTTATGATGCAGTGTCAACGTTCAAGATTTCACTGCCAACGCCAATTATGGCTGGTGTTCGTACTCCTACGCGACAATTTAGTTCTTGTGTTTTAATTGAATGTGATGACAGTTTAGATTCAATCAATGCAACGGCAAGTGCCATTGTTAAATATGTTTCTCAGCGAGCAGGTATTGGTGTCAATGCGGGCCGTATTCGTGCATTAGGTAGTTCAATTCGCGGTGGTGAAGCATTCCATACGGGTTGTATTCCATTTTATAAATATTTCCAAACAGCGGTTAAATCTTGTTCCCAAGGTGGCGTACGAGGCGGTGCAGCTACGGTATTTTATCCAATTTGGCATCTAGAAGTTGAAAGTTTACTTGTATTACGTAACAACCGAGGAGTTGAGGAAAACCGGGTTCGTCATTTAGATTATGGTGTACAAATTAATAAATTAATGTATCAACGCCTTATTAAAAATGAAAATATAACACTATTTAGCCCATCAGATGTGCCTGGGCTCTACGATGCTTTTTTTGCTGATCAAGATAAATTTGAGTCTCTTTATCAGCAATATGAACAAGATGTAAATATTCGCAAACGTATCGTGAAAGCTGTCGAGTTATTTTCACTTTTGATGCAAGAACGCGCATCTACTGGTCGTATTTATATCCAAAATGTCGATCATTGTAATACGCACAGCCCATTTAACCCTGAGCTTGCCCCCGTGCATCAATCCAATTTATGTATGGAAATCGCGTTACCAACCAAGCCTCTTTATAATATTAATGATGAACAGGGTGAAATTGCACTTTGTACTTTATCTGCATTTAATTTAGGTAAAATAGAATCACTCGATGACTTTGAAGAATTAGCAGATCTTACCGTTCGCGCGCTTGATTCTCTGCTTGATTATCAAGATTACCCTGTACCTGCCGCTCGAAATTCATCAATCAACCGTCGGACATTAGGTATTGGTGTCATCAATTATGCTTATTATTTAGCAAAACATGGCGTTAAATATTCCGACGGCAGCGCCAATAATTTAACTCATCGCACTTTCGAAGCCATGCAATACTATCTGCTTAAGGCATCTAATAATTTAGCCAAAGAAAAAGGTGCATGCCCATTATTTAATGAAACAACTTATTCTCAAGGGATTTTGCCAATCGATACCTATAAAAAAGATTTGGATAGCATTACGAAAGAACCCTTACATTATGACTGGGAATCCTTGCGAGAATCGATCAAAACTTATGGATTACGCAACTCCACATTATCAGCATTAATGCCCTCTGAAACGTCGTCACAAATTTCTAATGCCACCAATGGTATTGAACCTCCTCGCGGCTATATTAGTGTTAAAGCGTCAAAGGATGGCATTTTAAAGCAAGTGGTACCGGATTATAACGACTTAAAAAACTTTTACGAATTACTTTGGCAAATACCAAATAATACGGGTTATTTACACTTAGTTGGTATCATGCAGAAATTTATTGATCAGTCTATTTCAGCTAATACTAATTACGATCCGACTAAATTCCCTAATGATAAAGTTCCAATGAAACAGCTATTAGCAGATTTATTGACAGCCTATAAATTTGGGGTAAAAACACTTTATTATCATAATACACGTGATGGTGCCGAAGATATTCAAGGTGATATAGCGCTAACAGCAAGTGATGATGGTTGTGAAGGCGGAGCTTGCAAAATTTAAGCAACATTCGATGTTACGCAGTAATATCTAAAAAATAGTTTTAGAGAAACTTAAACCTTTCTCTAAAAATTCTTCCTCGTCTTTTGCAGTCGCGAAAGGTCGCGGTAAAAGCAACAAAAACCCGTTAGGAGTTCTTTTATGAGTATGAATTACAGTACCTTTTCGCATGTACATAATGACCAACTTAAAGAGCCAATGTTTCTCGGCCAACCTGTTAACGTTGCCCGTTATGATCAGCAAAAATATGAAATGTTTGAAAAACTGATCGAAAAACAACTGTCTTTCTTCTGGCGTCCTGAGGAAGTCGATATTTCACAAGATCGTATCGATTATGCAGCATTACCTGAACACGAAAAGCATATTTTTATCAGTAATTTGAAATATCAAACTTTACTCGATTCAATCCAAGGACGTAGCCCTAACGTTGCTTTACTGCCACTTATTTCTATTCCGGAACTCGAAACTTGGGTTGAAACTTGGTCATTTTCTGAAACGATACATTCACGTTCATACACACACATTATTCGTAATATTGTTAACGATCCCTCTGTCGTATTTGATGATATTGTCACCAATAAAGAAATTCAAAAACGAGCAGGCGATATTGCTGGTTATTATGATGATCTTATCAGCTATGCTAGCTACTATAATTTATTGGGTGAAGGCAAGCATAACGTTAACGATCGAACCATAACCATCAATCTGCGCGAACTCAAAAGACGACTCTACTTATGTTTAATGAGTGTTAATGCGCTTGAAGCCATTCGTTTTTATGTTAGCTTCGCGTGTTCATTTGCCTTTGCTGAACGCGAATTGATGGAAGGTAATGCAAAAATAATTAAACTTATTGCACGTGATGAAGCGCTTCACTTAACCGGTACTCAATTCATGATAAATACATTACGTAGCGGCGAAGATGACCCCGAAATGGCAGAAATTGCTAAAGAGTGCGAACAAGATTGTTATGATTTATTCTTGCAAGCTGCCAATCAAGAAAAAGAGTGGGCCGAATACCTATTTGAAGGTGGATCCATGATTGGATTAAATAAAGACATTTTATGCCAATATGTTGAATATATTACCAATATTCGTATGCAAGCTGTTGGCCTAAAATTACCGTACGAAGTTAAATCCAATCCGATTCCTTGGATAAATAACTGGTTAGTGTCTGACAATGTCCAAGTTGCTCCACAAGAAGCGGAAATGAGTTCTTACCTAGTGGGACAAATTGACTCAGAAATTAATGAAGATGATTTAAGTGATTTCTCATTATAATCAAACGTGCCAACCCGCATTTTCTATTCACCAAAGGAACGAGCGCTTGTTCCTTTTTTGTTATATATCTCAAAATCAACAGTAACTTGAAAAAATAAATAACTAATCTGTTTTTTTTATAAAAATTGATTGCTATATTGATCTATTATTAAATTTGCTTACTATATGAAAGAACTAAAAAAGGAAAAGGAAATCTAATGAAAAAAATAATTATAGCTGCAATGTCTTTTACATTATTTGGATGTGTAAGTGATATTAAATATAACTATGTACCTGAAACATCTCAAATCAGTTTTCCAGAACTCAATACAGTTACAACAACCTATATTGGTGATGATATGATTCGCCAGGGAAATATAAAATTAGTCGATACTATTTCTTTTAGTTCTAAAACAGATATTACTCGAACTATACAATCTTTTATTATTGATGCTGGTGACTATCCAAAATTAGGTGAAGATAAAACCTATCTATTTTTTGACTCAAAAAGTATCGATGGAAAATCAATAGTCAAAAGTTATACCAACTCAGTGCCAGTTATTGGAATTCGCGTTAGAAAAGATAATAATAAAAATGAAGTTTGTTTGTCTTTCCACACTGGCACTGACTTTTGTAATTATGATAAACAATATCAATTCAAGAAAGTTAGCATAACAGGTGAAAACCAATTCCAACAAATATTAATTTATACAGGAAAAATTGGAAATAAAATTAATATAGGATATCGCGAGTTTAGCAATAACATGGCAAGACCTGCTTTTGCGAATAATGCCGAATATGACTTGTCTAGTTCCAAAATTATACGTTATAAAGGTGCGGTTATTGAAGTGTTAGAAGCGACTAACCAGTACATAAAGTATAAAATGCTTAGTAACTTTAATACACAAACAAAATAATCATCAAACGCGTCAATCCGCATTTTCTATTCACCAAAGGAACAAGCGCTTGTTCCTTTTTTTATACATTAACAATGTCAATCATTATATCAATCAACCGTTGCTTGACAGTTATCTAAAATCGGGTAAGGATATTAGCATTACATTGTTTTGATTTGATATAATCGCTATGGCTGAAGCAAATCTTTGTTATCCTATCTCACCGCTTAATTTTAACGATGAGCAAATAAATACTCACTATATAAAACAGCAACTTGAAGAATTTCAAAACTGGTCTGTTTGCCAATTTAAACAACATGTTGACATTGATATATTAGTGCATTTACGGAGTCAATTTATTGATGATTTGCTCAAAAGACTCTGGCAGTACTACCAAATTCCCGAGCAAATGTCTTCACTGTTTAAGCAAAACCGTCTAGCCTTAATTGCCGTAGGTGGATATGGCCGTGCAGAACTTCATCCTTTATCGGATATCGATATTTTAATATTAAGTGATAGATCACTGACAAAAGATCTTGAAAAACGAATTGGTGATTTAGTTCGCTTGCTATGGGATTTACATTTGGATATTGGTCATAGTGTTAGAACGTTAAAAACATGTTTGCAAGAAGCTAAAAACGATATCACCATTATGACCAATTTAATTGAATCGAGATTAATATGTGGTAACGCTTCATTATTAAAAGAGCTGCAAAAACAGATTTTTAGTCATAAAATTTGGCCTTCAGCGGCTTTCTATCAGGCTAAAGTTAAAGAGCAACAAGAACGACATCGGCAATATCATAGTACCAGCTATAATCTAGAGCCGGATTTAAAAAATAGCCCAGGCGGTTTACGCGATATGCAAATTATTCAATGGATTGCTATTCGTCATTTTGGTGGTGAGTTTTTAAAAAAAATAGCTGATTTTGATTATTTAACGCCAGAAGATATTGAAGAGTTTAAAACCTGTCGCAAGTTCCTTTGGCGTATGCGTTTTGCTCTGCATAGCGTGATTAATCGTTATGACAATCGCTTGCTGTTTGATCGCCAGCTCAGTATTGCTAATATGCTTGGCTACCAAGGTCAAGGTAATACGCCTGTTGAAAAAATGATGCACGATTATTATCGTGTCGCACATAATATTACCGAACTTAATCAAATGTTATTACAACTGTTTGATGAATCGATACTTGAACTTAATGCTCAAAGTAAAAGCTATAGTATTGATGAATATTTTCAAGCAAGAGATGACTTGATTGATGTAAAAGACAATAATTTGTTCAAACAAGATCCTGTCATGATTATACAGCTTTTTTACACCATCTTGCTTAATCCCCAAATCACAGGGCTATACTCAAACACAATTAGGCAATTACGTTCAGCACGGCGACAGTTAACCACTTTGCTATGTGAAGATGAAAAAGCAAGATCATTATTTTTAAAAATTATTAAACACCCAGATGCAATTAAAAAGGCAATATTACTGATGCATCAATATGGTATTTTAACGGTCTATATTCCCGGTTGGAAACACATTGCTGGTATGATGCAATTTGATCTATTCCATGCCTATACAGTTGATGAACATACTATTCGCTTGCTACTTGAACTTGATAGTTTTAAAACTCAAGCCAGTAAAGAAAAACACCCGAACAGTTCAAACGTTTTTGCCAAACTATCAAAACCTGAATTATTAGTCATTACTGGATTATTTCATGATATCGGTAAAGGTCACCATGGTGATCATTCTGAAATAGGGGCAAAACTGGTTGAAAAATTTTGCCAACTACATAAACTTGATCCAAAAGATACCGACTTAATTGTGTGGCTAGTTCGCTATCATTTACTTATGTCAGTCACAGCCCAAAGTCGTGATCTACAAGATCCTGCCGTTATTAATGAATTTATTCAAATTGTTAAAAGTGAGCGCCGTTTACAATATTTATTATGTTTAACCGTTGCTGATGTGTGCGCAACTAACGAAACACTCTGGAACAGTTGGAAGCAAAGTTTAATGCGTGAACTATATTTAACCGCAAAACGATCATTCGACTCAGGTGCTCATCATATCCCTGAACAACGAAGTATTGCTCGCCAACACAAACATGAAGCATTCGAAACCTTGCTTAAACAACATTATGATGAACAAAAAATCAAAGATTTGTGGCAAGATTACCGTGTTGACTATTTTCTGCGCTATACAACTGAACAGATTGTTTGGCATGCGCAAATGCTATTACAGCATGATTTAACTCAAACATTTGTAGCAATCAACCCAGATCCGTATCACGGTGGCAGCGAGATAATTATTTATTCACCGGATAGACCTTACCTATTTGCCACTGTTTGCAATATTTTAAATAATCATAACCTGAGCATTCATGATGCATTAATTATTACCAATAAGAAAGGTTTTGCCCTCGATACATTTATTGTATTAGAACCAAATGGGCAAACATTACAACCAGACAGGCATTACAGTATTATAAAATCACTTGAAAAAGCTTTACAACAACCGGTTTATAAAGGGGTGACAATAAAACCGCCTAAGCAGCGATTGCGTTCATTTTCAGTGCCCACACAAGTCAATTTTTTATCTGCCTTTAATGAAAGCCAGACTTATATGGAGCTAATTGCATTAGATAGGCCGGGGTTACTTGCCTGTGTCGGTGAAGTATTTGCAAAACTAGAGTTATCATTAAGTAGCGCAAAAATCGCAACTATCGGTGAGCATATTGAAGATTTATTTATTTTGAAAGATAAACACAACAATGCCCTTGATGATAATACTTGTAATATATTACGAAATTCGATAGTAAATACTATTGATTCGATGAATTAATTAACCAATTTGAAGATATCGTTTATGCAATTTTTTATTATTTTATTTCCAATCTTCTGTATTTTTGTTGTAGGATTTATTGCACAAAAAGCACTAAAATTTGATGTAGCCAATTTATCAAAAATGTCGCTTTATGTGCTTTCTCCTTTTTTATCATTTAAAACGTTTTATACTCACACCTTAACAACAGACTATCTATTTTATATTGTCTATATTTTTGGCTTATGTTTTTTATTAGTTAGTGTTGTCTCAATTTGGTCGTTGATCATGCGTTATTCAGTCAAAGAACGTTGCGCCATGATTCTTAGTTCTTGTTTTATGAATAATGGTAATTATGGTACGCCGGTACTACTGGTTTTTTTTGGAACAATAGGCTTTGATCTTGGTGTTATTATGATGGTATTACAACAATTTGTAATGAGTACCGTTGGTATCTACTATGCAGCAAAAGGCAGTGCTCGTAGCGATATTGTCAGTCAAAAAGATGTCATCAATAAAGTCATTCGCATGCCTGTAGCTTATGGTGCTTTTTTGGGTATTATTTTCCAGTTGTGCCACATTCCTTTATCAAAATCCATTATGACATCCATTGGCATGATTGGTGATTCATCAATTGTGATTATTATGATAATTTTAGGTATGCAATTAGCTAAAATTCGGATTAAGCAACTCGATTACCCTAAACTCTCATTTTCGCTATTAACCCGTATGGTTATTTCACCACTTGTCGCTTGTTGTTTGGTCTACTTTATGCCTATTTCACCGGTTTATAAACAAGTACTGATTGTGTTAGCCGCAATGCCAAGTGCAGCTAATACCACTTTAATGTCAGTCCAGTTTGATACGCATCCTGAATTAGTTTCGAGTGCGACCCTAGTCAGTACATTATTAAGTTTAATCACATTACCGACTGTATTATGGCTAGTAGGCGCACCCGTACCTTTTTAACAAATAGTTTTTTACTTTTAAAAAGAGCATATCTGGATAAATTAAAAGCCATTATTGTTATACACATCATCAGGATTAGGTCCCGTGCGTAATTTTTGATTTAAGCAATTGATTTTTCTCATCTCGTCAGAGGTAAGTTCAAAATCAAAAATATTAATATTTTCAGCAATTCGATCCGGATGCGCTGATTTTGGGATCACAATATAACCATTTTGTAAGTGCCAACGTAAGGCAACTTGTGATAAAGACTTATTATAACGATCGCCTATTGCAACTAATACCGGTTCATTGAGTATTTTACTGTGAGCAAGTGGCGACCATGCTTCAATTGCAATATTTTGCTTACGTAAGTAGCGCACTAAGTCTATTTGTGTTAAGTAGGGATGAATTTCTATTTGATTAATCATAGGCTGAATATTTGCTTGGCTAGCCAGTAGTTCTAAATGTGAGATATGAAAATTACACACACCAATGGCTCGAACACGTTTTTCTTCATAGAGCTTTTCAATTGCTCGCCACGTTTCAAAAAAAGTATGATGAAGCGGCCAATGCACTAAAAACAGATCAAGATAATCAAGTTGTAAATCTTTTAGCGATTGTTCAAAACTTGCTAACGTTTTTTTGTAACCTTGATTGGCATTGCTCACTTTTGAAGTCATAAATAATTCACTGCGATCGATACCACATTGTTTAATCGCCTGACCGATTTGTTTTTCGTTTTGGTAAAGTTGCGCGGTATCAAAAGAGCGATAGCCTACTTTAATAGCGGTTTTAATTGCTTGAGATATTTGTTCAAATTCAGTTAATTTAAAAGTACCAAGACCAAGTTGTGGCATTACTATATTGTTACTTAAAGTAATTTTATTATCGATAGTTATTGTCATCACAAACCCCTTCCATACTATTTAACACATTAAACAGCGGTACAGTTAGTCATCACCACTCCACTCTTTTTCAAACTGATTAATAAATTGTACTAAAAATTGATGTCGTTGCTTTGCGATCTTTTTTGCCGTTTGTGTATTCATCATTCCTTTGAGTAAAAGAAGTTTCTCATAAAAATGATTAATTACCGTATTAGGTTGCTTATAACTCTCTTCAGTCATCGACATTCTTGGCAAAATCGTAGGATCATGCATGATGTTATGTTTATTACCACCATAATAGAATGTACGCCCTATTCCTATTGCGCCAATGGCATCAAGTCGATCGGCATCTTGTACAATCTTACCTTCGAGGGATAATGGTTTTTTATCACTCAGGTTTTTCCGATAGGACATATTTTCGATAATAGAAAAAATAGAGGTAATTTCATGTTCTGTCAAATCCTGCAATGCTAAAAAAGCACGTAATTCATCAACCGCTAATTCTACATTAGACACTACTTTTTCATCAATTACATCATGTAAATAAGCACTTAAAACAACAATAAAATAATTAGCATTGGGTTCATTGAGTAAGATTTTTTGTGCCAATTTAACTACGCGTTCAATATGTGCCATATCATGACCTGAAAAATCATGGGCAAGCTTTTGTTCTACAAAAATTTTTACGGCTTGCATAGCACGTTGTTGATGTTTAGTTAGCGGTGAATCTTTCATCATTTAAACCTTTTTTTATTTTGCTTAATTAGGACTAATACAAGCAACTTTAGCTTTATCTGTCCAATAATCAATCATCCCTATGTTAGAGTGCACTTGCAAATAATAAGTTTTACCACCCTCTTGGAAGCTATTTGCGCTCCAATAAACAGCGCCGGAAATAAAATGGCTTTCAGGATAATAATAGTTGTTTGTCTCGCCCCATTGAGAAAACAGTCCTCCATCGATCCGGCGTTGATAGTGACGACCTAACCCGGGTAATCCCCCCGTCCAAATTGTATTATAATTTGCATTAGTTAATTGCAGTAAAGTCGGTATTTGATAACCCAAATTATCACAATATTGTTTTGCTTGGTCAAAAAGCATACTGGTATTTTCAGCCTGAACAATAAACCATTTTTGTATAGTAAAAGCATAAATTTTATTGGTTTTAGCTTTATCTTTATATAAGATAAAGGTCGTAGCAACAGCAGCTTTAGCTGCTTGTGCTGCATCAGCGCTACTTGTCGGTCCAGTTAATTGAATTTTGGCTTTAGAACCATTACCAGTGATGGTTAAATTAATTGCTGAATCTGCGGGTATTTTATCAAAGCTCATATCTGGTGCTGAACTATCAAGTAAATTCAGATAAAAAAACAAACCATTCTCACCCATAGTTGGAAAATTTAATTCTGGATGCGTTAAAGATTGCCGTTTAAAACCTTTAGCATCATCCCATTGATTTTCTGGTCCTGAATAGTCCGTTCCGCCCCAACTGTTGCCTTTGCTGTCATTGACTGATAAATTTGGCTCCGCTGAATAAGTACAGGCACCATTAGGCGGAGAAAAATAGTAAGTGGTACTATTTGCGTCAAATGCAACCGTATTTGGCTGACCATATTTAGTAGATAATGTGCCATTCATATGATTCAACGTAAAACTATAAGGAGCATAACAATCAGTTAACTCATTATCCAAAGCAACAGACTTACCGTTAGCATCTTGAATGGATAACATAAGATCCCCTGTTGCTGTGATATCACCATCACCATCTTGATCAAACCAAAAACCGTTAGTCGCAAATACCTCAGTTAAAGAAACGGATGTTTGGTTTTCAGGAATTAAGGTTTTAAAATCTTTGGCGCTGATCGATTCCCCATTTAATTGTATGGGTACTTGCTTTGATGAAGTGTTGGTTGCTTTTGTAAATTTTCGCTCATCAGGTAAAGTGATAGATAAAAGATTATCGGTATAAAATGAGCGCGTCTTGCCGCCATCGAAAGAGATATAAGGAGCCGAACCTTGTATAGTATTTGTTGTTTCGACCGCTTCAACATAAGGTAAACCCGCATTCACACTGTAACAAACAATGCCAAGACAAGCTATTATCATTTTTGATATCAATAAAGCTAAACTTGATTTTATCGCTGCTAAGTCACGCATTTCAATCAACCGAGTTATTTTAAACAATACATATGGTTTCATCACTAATTGTCGCAATACGTTAATTAGGACTGATACAAACCAGACTACCATATCCCCTTTTTTGAATTTGTCCCATATTTGAATAAACTTGCAAATCATTGCTAGTCAAGTAAATTTCATTAGGGTAAATGTCAGCTTGAGGATAAGAATTTAGATGAATTTCGCCCCACTCAGCAAACAATCCACCACCAATACGGCGTTGATAATTATTGCCTTGCCCGGCCAAACCACCATCCCAATAACTCGAAGAATCTTTTGAATTGGCATTGGTCAATTGTGATACTGTCGGTAATTGATAACCTAAATCACGACAATACTGTTTTGCTGCTTCATCAAAATTTTCCGGACGAGTTTTTTTAGCAATAAACCATTTTTTAATGGTAAAACTATATAGCTTTTGGGTTTTCGCCTTATCGGCATAAAGAATAAAGGTGGTGGCAACTGCTGCTTTACTTGCATCTTGCAAACTGGCGCCGTCAGCAGGACCGGTTAAAGTGATTTTTGCTTGATTACCTTTGCTGGTAATCTCTAAGTCAATGCCGGAATCGGCAGGTATTTTAGTAAAGCTCATATTACTGGCTGAATCAGCTAAATCCATGGTAAACAATAGCCCATTAGCGGCCATAGTTGGAAAGTTCAATTCTGGATTATCAAAAGATTGTTGTCTGAATCCTTTGGCATCATCCCACATGCCTTGCGGTCCTGAATAATTCGAACCTGACCAAGTTTTATGGGTATCGCTGACGAATAAATTGGGTTTTGCCGATAAAGAGCAAGCACCCGGTGCCGGATTCAGGTAGTAAATCATATCAGTGTAGTTCAATGAAAAATGGTTAGGATCGCCATATTTAGTGGTGACATCACTCCCATCATGCATTAGCCTAAAGCTATAAGGCGCTTCACAATCGTTTAATTCATCATCCAAACTAAGCACTTGGTTATTGGCATTTTTTACAATCAATTGAAAATGACCGGTCGCCGTTATTTCACCATCACCATCGACATCAAACCAATAAGGACCAGAGTTGAGCACATCGGTCATGCTTTGTTGAGCAGTGATATCCTTGTTTTGATCTGAGCTATCTGCTGTTTGATTGTAAGGGATGATCGTTTTAATATCTTTAACTTTGGTTGGTGCACCGGTTAATTGAATCGGATTAGTGGTGGAGGAAACGTTATTTGAGTAATTAAATTCTCTGCCGTCAGGTAAAGTAATGACGAATAAATCATAAGTGGTATAAGCACGGCTTTTACCACCATCAAAAGTAAGATAGGGAGCCGAACCTTGTATGGTATTTACAGTCTTAACAGCTTGAACTACGGGTAATGCACTAAAAACATTAAAACTGAATAAACCCCAAAAAAACAGCACTATGGATAGTCGAATTAAATAAAATCGAGTCCTTATTGTTCGCAATAAATAAAAAATGATAGGAATGAACAAACCACAATATTTTTTTTTAGCAAAACGTTGCCAGCTTGGCGATCGAAGTCTATTTAAATTACCTATCTCTGTTTTCATAATAAAACAACTTATTAAATAATTATTGATAACAACAAAACAACAACTAAATGCCTTTTTACGAATAAACTATCAGTGATAACGCTTAAATTACTTTAGCTAATTTGCAACTAAGGTTAAAAGTAAACTAACTATAAAGCAATACATATTATCCCAAAAGTAATATTTATTAACCCATAATGATTTTTGTTAAAAACTCATATCAACTAAATAAAAATAATCAATTAAACAAGTTGCTCAGTAATAATTAATGTTTTTTTTATATTTTTTTTATTTTGGGATGATTGTTTTCAACAAACTTGAAAGGTAGAATGCGCAAATCAAAAATTTATAAAGCAAATATCGGAGTTGCTCACGTGAAAATATCAGCGCGTAAAGTTTTGCCTTGGCAATTGATAGAATACTTCACTCGCTATCGCCAATTCCTAGCTTTATTATTTGGATTATCCATCTTTTTTATTGCTTTGATTGTTTGCTGGCATCTATTAAAAGAAATTAATCTTGATGATTTAAAATTAGCCGTTCACCAACTCTCACCGCAAGCTATTTTATTTGCTTGTTTATCGGCTATTGGTAGCTATTTAATGTTAATTTGCTATGAATGGTCAGCCGCACGTTATGCAGGCGTAAATCTAAAGCCTTCTATTATTGTTTTAGGTGGAATTTGTGCTTCAGCTATTGGTAATGCAATAGGTTTATCGGCGTTATCAGGGGGCGCAGTTCGTTGTCGTTTATACTTCAAATATGGACTAACAACGATTGATGTGGCAAGAATGTCGATTTTTGTTACACTCTCTTTAGGCTTTACGCTACCATTACTGGCAGCAGCGGCGGCATTAATTCATCCACATAATGCTATGGTTGCTTTGCACTTATCTGAAAATGGCGTGATATTGATAGCAAGCATGCTATTTTGTTTTTATGTTGGATTATTTATTTTCTTATACTGCAATCGTTTATCGGACAGGCCTAATAAAGATACTCGCTTATTTAAAATTGCAAGATGGTCTATTCGTTTACCAAACTTACGTTTGGCTTCAAGCCAATTTATTATTACCTTCTTTGATGCTGTCTTAGCAGGGGCTATCCTTTACTTTCTATTACCTTCTCATCCAAATTTTATTACCTTTATTATGATTTACATTTTAGCATTAGTTGCTGGTGTATTAAGTCATGTACCAGGAGGGGTAGGCGTATTTGAAGCAATTATGCTCGCTGCATTTTCATCTCAAATTGGTGCAGCATCTTTAACTGTCGCATTAGTCATTTATCGTATTATTTATATTTTAATCCCGCTTATCCCTGCTGGGATTTTGCTGTTAATCAATGAAGGAAAGCATTATTTAACTTCATCACAAGTCAAGCAAACGCAAACGGGAATTGCGGCTTCTATCATGGCTGCTGCGGTATTTTTTGCCGGTGTAGTGATGATGTTTTCTAGCATCATTCCTGGTTTTAATCATCGTTTTGTTGATGAATTTATTCCGAATAAAATTATCAATATAGCTCATCTAAGTGCGAGTTTGATTGGCGTTTTATGTTTATTACTTGCAATGGGTTTACGCCGACGTCTTTATTCAGCGTGGGCAATTACCGTTGTTTTACTCTTGATTGGTAGCCTCTGCTCGGTGTTAAGAGGCCTACATTGGATAGAAGCCATAACGTTATTAGTTATTGCAATATTACTCATTAATTTTAGGCATGCTTTTTATCGAAAAAGCCGACTTAGTGTTATCCCCTTTTCTTTCAAATCTTTTGCCATCTGTTTTTGTCTGATTGCGCTTTTTGTTTGGCTTATTTTATTTATTTATCAAGATGTCCCCTATAGCCAAGATCTATGGTGGCAGTTTGAATTAGATAGCCGAGTACCACGTGCATTACGTGCAGCCTTAGGCAGTTTTATTTTGTTAAGTTCTATTATGTTAATCTGGTTATTTAGGCCAGCGTTACCAATTTTAACTAAACCAGAAACAGAACAACTTAATAAAGCTTATGAAATCATTTTAAATTCAAAACAGCCTGAAGGCGGCTTAGCAATGAGTGGCGATAAATCACTCTTGTTCAACCAAGAACAAACCGCCTTTATTATGTATGCAAGACGCGGCCGAAGTATGGTTGCCTTATTTGACCCGATTGGTGATATTGCTGATAGAGCTGACTTAATTTGGTCATTTCGTGATCTGTGTGATGAACATCATCTTCGCCCTGTTTTTTATCAAGTCAAAGCAGCTAATTTACCTTTTTATATGGATATTGGTTTACGTACAGTAAAACTTGGTGAAGAAGCATTAGTCAATTTAAAAATCTTTGATTTAACATCAAAAGGTTATAAAGATCTTCGTTATACTTGGAATCGAGGGCAACGTGATGGACTATCACTCAAATTTTATCCACCAGGAACAGCGCCGCTTGATGAACTAAAAGCGGTTTCGGATGCTTGGCTTAAAAATAAACATTCAAAGGAAAAAAGATTTTCGTTAGGGTCTTTTTCTAAGCAATATCTGGATAATTTTACGATAGCAGTCATTGAATACCAAGGACGCATCATTGCTTTTGTTAATTTACTTGAGACCGATCAACACTATTCTGCCAGTATCGATTTAATGCGGGTCATACAAGATATTCCCAAATTAACGATGGAATTTTTAATGGTGGGCTTAATTTTGCATTATCAAGAAAGAGGGTTTAAGTACTTTAGTCTAGGTATGGTACCCTTGGCTGGTATGCAAAGGCGACGCGGCGCCCCATTAATTCAAAGGCTAGGTGCACTCGTGTTTAGACGAGGTGGACGTTTTTATAACTTTCAAGGTTTACGTCGCTTTAAAGAAAAGTTTGCAACGCATTGGGAGCCGCGTTATATGGCCGTTCCCGCAGGGCTTGATCCATTAGTTGCTTTAATTGATACTACTATGCTTATTTCTGGTGGTATTACAGGTTTAAAAAAGAATAAAAATAATTAATATGAAAAAATTTATACGCTATGCTTTATTATTTATTACGCTATTAATACTGATTATACTCGGCTGGTATTTTATAAAAAATCAAGAAAGTGCATCAGTTAAGACCGTAACAATCAATAATGAGTATTTCATTCTATCAGCAGCCCCAAAACGCTCAGCTGAAGCAGCCGCAATTATTGTTGCTACACCCAAAAATCATTTTACTGAACAACAATTGTTAGACTTGTCAGAAAAAATGGGCGCTAAACTTGTCCAGTTTGAATTAAAGCCCTCTGCCAGTTGTAGTGAGCAGCAAGCACGTTTTAAACAAGCTAAAAAAATTCTCAAAGAAAAGAATTTTGCTGTCGCAGGCATGGAAGAAGGTGCAGCCTTTGCTTATAGATGGTTAACAGAACAACAAAGTGATGACGCCAAAGCATTATCAATTGAATTTACCTTAGATCACAAAGATTGCGATGCACCATTACCGGCACAAGCCAGCCATGGTAGTTGGCAAGTGATTTGGAATAATCCACCGGATGATGATGTTGCTGTTTTTCCTCGGGAACAAAAAAATATTCATGTTACAACGTCAATCGGTGAATACCAAGCTTCGCCAACTGAACTACTGAGTTTACACTTATCATCTATTTTATTTGGTGAGCATGAACAATTACCTGTTATAGAATTACCCGCCAGAAGCAAAGAGATCCACCCTAAAACCATTACACTTTATTATTCTGGTGATGGTGGTTGGCGTGATCTTGATAAAGTTTCGGCTGAATATATGGCTTTGCATGGGTATGCGGTAGTTGGCGTCGATGCATTAAAACTGTTTTGGCAGCATCGTTCAGTTGAACGTAGCGCGAAAGATTTGAGCTATTTAATGCAACAATATCGAGACAAATGGGGAACAACTCAATTCGTTTTAGCTGGTTACTCTTTTGGTGGGGATATTTTACCTGCACTCTATAACCGACTATCACCGCAAGATCAAAAAAGTGTCCAAGCGCTAGTTATGATAGCTTTTTCAAAAGATGCTAATTTTGAAATTGAAGTCAGTGGATGGCTAGGGCAATCGGGTGACGAAATGAAAACCGCACCAGAAGTTGCACAGATTCCAGCCAATAAACTATTTTGCATCTATGGAGAGGAAGAAAAAGAGGATACCGGCTGTCTACAGCCTGAAATGAAAGGTGAAGCATTTCAATTGCCTGGTGGGCATCATTTTGATGAAAATTATGAACATCTTGGTCAAATCATTATGGATGCTATTGATAAGCGAGTACAATAATTAACAATAAAGGGGCAATAGCCCCTTTTGAATATAACTCATAGAGTTAAGTCATCGCTTTTTAATTTTTATTCTACCTTCAGACAATAATACACCAATAAGTGTCAGTAAGGTGCCGAATGCAGCAATTAAAGTAAACGGTTCATGTAAAATCATAACCGCAGCAAGAATGGTCAAAATTGGCAATAAATACAGATAAATACTAATTTTAACAGCGCCAACTAATTTCACTGCATAATTCCAAGATACAAAACAAATTGCTGATGCGCCAACACCCAAAAATAGTATATTAAGTAAATTAGTCATTTGACTAAACCGTTCTAACCCAAACTTAAAGTCAAAAATAGATAAAGCCGGTATCATCAGTAGTAAGCCATAAAAGAAAAAACGTCTAGTCAATAAAATGGTATTGTAACCATAATTACTGCTTTTTTTGGTTAAAATAGAATAGCAAGCCCAAAATAAACAAGCTGCAACAGCAAGAATATCACCTAAAGGATTAAGAGAAAGCACATATTTACCATTAAAGCTAATCAATGCAACCCCAAAAATAGCAAACAAACAACCAATATAAAAACGTCGAGGCGGCCTTTCTGTTTTCAAAAAGAATATCGATAAAAACGCTGTAAATACGGGAGCTAAGGTCGTGATAACCCCAACATTCGAGGCATTGGTATAAGTTAACGCTATATTTTCACATAGAAAGTAACATGTTACTCCGCAAAATCCAGCACATAAAAACATTAATTCTCGCTTAATACCCTGCCAAACTAACAAACGCGGGGCTAAAACCCAAAGCATGACATAGCCAAGACAAAATCGATAAAACAAAATTTCAATGGGTTTAAAATTGACCAATAATACTTTTGTTGCAATAAACGTACTTCCCCAAATAAAGATTGTCATCAAGGCAATTAGGTGTCCTTGTGTTTTTTTGGTAACGAACATAAAAATCTCTCTACTTATATCAATAAAAAGCTATCAAAGTGTACATGATTATCTTAAGTTTGGTCACTTTATAATTAAGTATTAGTGGGCAGGACTTGATAGCAGAAAAAACAATACCATTTCAATAGCCGATAATGAATATTATCTTCCTACCGAGTGAAGCGCAATTTTTTTACTGTAATTTGATAGTAACAATCAATGAGAAGCTAAAATTTGAAAAGATCGTTTGACAAAAAATAACAGATAAAAAAAATCCACCCGAAAACTCGAGTGGAGGGCAAAAAATGAAAAAATGTAATCTGTAGATATAGACAAGCTAAACAACAAAAAGTTCAATTTAATTTCAAATAATTTTAGTTTTTTATGAAATAAATTCATATATAATTGATTTATAATAAATATTTTTTTAATTTTTTAAAAAAAAATTTTTGTGTTAGTACAAAAATAAGTCAAATAATCTTACTTTTTTATCAACAATAACTTTACAGCGTTATTATGATCAGTAGCAAATCAATCAGATTATTTTCATAGTGGCTGGCAATATAAATTCTTAATGTTATTTATTTTATTTTTTGAACGATTATCGATTACTTATTCTTGTATTAACTATTTAACGGCTTTGCTTGCCTGTTACTTATTAATATTTCGATATAATTACTATACCTCATCCTTTTTTAATCAAGCTGCATTTGGTTATTATTCAAAATAAAATGTGAATGCAAAACCATTTTTTGCTTAAACACATCTCTAAGATTAAAATTCTTTACAAATTAACTTTTTAAGTCAATCAATTGCACAATAAAAGTGACTAGCGATATACTGGCTAAAACAATTCAAGCAGCACGTAAGGAGAGTTTATGAAAAAGAATGTTGTATTATTTAGTAAAATTCCTGCTGATCAACAAGCTAGATTAGAACAAGCTTTTAATCTCACGCTATTTGAACGTAATCCTAATACCGATACAAAAGCCTTTATTCAAGCATTAGCAAGTGCCGACGGTATGATAGGTTCTAATATGCCAACACGCATTGATGATGAATTTTTAACCCAAACGCCAAAATTAAAAGCGGCAGCAACAATTTCAGTTGGTTACGATAACTATGATCTTAGTGCTTTAAAAAAGCATGGTGTTCGATTAATGAATACCCCGAAAGTATTGACCGAAAGCACCGCTGACCTTATTTTTACACTATTAATGGCGACCGCGCGCCGAACAGTGGAGTTGTCCAATCTAATTCATGATGGAAAATGGACCAAGAGCATTACACCTCAATATTTCGGTACGGATATTTATGGTAAAACCATTGGTATTTTAGGGATGGGTCGAATTGGTAAAGCGATTGCTAAACGCGCACACTGTGGCTTTGATATGAATGTCATTTACTATAACCGATCAGCCCATCCTGACGTAGAACAAGCTTATCAAGCTAAGCGCCTAGAACTTGATGACGTGCTTAGCCAAGCAGATTTTGTGGTGATTATTCTGCCATTAACCGACCAAACCAAACGACTCATTACTAAACAAAAATTAGCTTTAATGAAGCCATCAGCCATATTAATTAATGGTGCGAGAGGAGCAATTGTAGATGAGCAAGCATTAATTGAAGCATTAAAAAATAAAACGATCAAAGCTGCTGGCCTTGATGTATTTGAAGTCGAACCCCTACCAACAACTTCACCACTTATGCAGCTTGATAATGTTTTATTATCACCACATGTAGGATCAGCAACAGTTGAAACTCGCTACGCAATGGCAAAATGTGCAGTCGATAATATTATTGCCGCATTAAAAGATGAAAAACCAACCGAAAACTGGGTAAACCCCGAAGTTGGTTAACTTGTATTCCCTATTGAATTGACCTATAATGCCCCGATATTGTTTACATTAACAATTCACAATTGGGGCTGATTCTGGATTCGACGGGATTTGCGAAACCCAAGGTGCATGCCGAGGTGCGGTAGGCCTCGTAAATAAACCGCAAAAAAATAGTCGCAAACGACGAAAACTACGCACTAGCAGCTTAATAACCTGCATAGAGCCTTCTCTCCCTAGCCTCCGCTCGTAGGACGGGGATAAAGAGGAGTCAAACCCAAACGAGATCGTGTGGAAGCCTTGCTTGGGGCGGAAGCATTAAACTTAATCAAGCTAGTCTATCGGTAGCGTGTTTGTCCGCAGCAGGTAGGCGAAATTTAAAGACAAACTACGCATGTAGTACCAAGGATGTAGAGATTTCGGACGCGGGTTCAACTCCCGCCAGCTCCACCACCATTCAAATCAATAGATGTCAATTGAAGTAAAAATGACTCTAAAAATCAATGATAAACTTCGAAAGATAAGTTTTTTGTACATTCAACTCAATGATATAAATACTACAGTCATAAAATAATAAAATGAATGGTAAGGAAATCTTTTTATTTGTAAGTCGAAGTGGTAACAAAGTTTGGCAATTAGGTTATAAACTATGTTATATAAATTAGGAAACCGATATAACAATTTAACGTTATCCGCAGCTAATAGTTAATCAAGTAGAAAGATACTTTGAAATAACATGAAGTAATCTATTTGATTCACAATTTTTTCAATTACCCATTAAATGACGTAAATAGATGCTCAAAAAATCTCATAGAATACCGCTGTGTTTTAATTAAAATTATTGATAATTTAAAAAAATCGCTTTTAAGTCATGAAAAAATTTTTAGAAATGAGAGATAAATAATCATTTGATATAATTAAATAAATAATGGAACAAATCTAATTGGTTGCAAAGTCTAATGAACGTCTATTGATCAGTATTGGTGATCCAAAATAACGATATATTTAGACTGTATAACCATTAAATTTGAAAGGAACATTTTATGAGACTTGAAGAGAAATATATAAAATTTGGTTATTTTTGGCTTCCTGAAAATCAACAGAATTCAATAGCTGGGGTTCTCTCCATTTATGATGGTGGACGGGCAGAATTAGAAATCATGGGTAATTTTGATGAAGATAAAGGAATTGGATTTATTTGTGAACATGAAAATATTCGTCTAAAAAGAATAATTGGATTTGTCGAAGACGATGGATTAGTAACACTGGAAAATTGCATTTATCTTAAGAAAAGTTTTGGATTTGGAAACATAACTAAATCAAAAATTTTGGCTAATACAGTTTTGAGTGGGGCTGAATGGGGAGCCGATGAAATCGTTACTTTTAATACATTTTCTTTTTCTATTGATTGCTTAGATGAATGGGTTGAAATAAGTGGTATTCATGTAGAGAGTGATTGGAAAAATAGATCAGTAAGTATTTCTTATAACAGACCTGAAAAAATAAATTTTATACTTGATAATGGGATGGAAATTGAAATTAATTTTCATTACACATCTCCTAGTTTTCCTCATATAAAAGAGGCAAAGATTACTCAAAAGGCTTATTTTACATTAAAATCTGAAGAGTTACGTAAATTAAATGATTTTATAGCTATTGCCTATAAGATAACCAACCTTATGTGCTTTGCTATGGACAAAGTTGTGAGTATAAAAAATGTTTCAGCAACATCATCTAAAAAACTAGATAAATTAGGTGAAGACGAATACCCAACTGAAATTAAATTATTCTATCAAGCCATACCATTTGTAGAAACTGTACCTAAACGTCATTCTTTTGAAATGTTATTCAATTTCAAAATTATAAGAAATAATGCTCAGCAAATATTCAACAATTGGTTAAATGCTTATGAGTATTTATCTCCCGCATTTAGTTTATACTTTTCAACTCAAAGAGGAAATCAAAAATATCTTGATGGTAGGTTTCTAGCTTTAGTACAGGGTTTAGAAACATATCACCGAAGAACTAGTGATGAAAAATTAATGAAGAACGAAGTTTTTGAATCATTAGTATCTAAAATTCTTGGTACATGTCCCGAAGAACATCTAGAATGGCTCAAAGGCAGACTAATGCATGGAAATGAAATTACCCTGAGTAAAAGATTGAAATTGCTTATTGAACCATTTAAATGTTTTCTGGGAACAAATAGAGAAAGAAATAAACTTTTGAGACAAATTGTAGATACTAGAAATTATTTAACTCATTATGATGAAAATTTAAAAGATAAATTAGTTACTGGACGAGATCTTTGGATTCTATGTTTAAAAATGGAAGTTATATTCCAGTTTCACTTTTTACATGTTATTGGCTTCACTACTGAAGATATTAAAAAGACAGTTGAAAATTGCACTAAATTACAAAATAAAATTGAAGAAATCAAAAAAAAGGATAAGGCCCAATAAAATATTCGATTTTTTATGTTCAAACCAAATCATCATATTTGATATAAATTATATTTTTGTATAACAATTGTTAGGTATGCCATAAAGAGATGTTCAAGGAGAACAGCAACGCTGTTGCCTGATAGTTAATTAAGAAAATTAAGCTATTAATAAAATAATGCCCTGTAAATATGTTTTTTGATTGGTTATCAATATAGAAAAACTATGATTATCAATTACCTTTAATAGATAAAATGATTGTTAACCTATTTTTGTATACAGGCGAAGCAAGTTCTTTAACTCAACCTACTTATAACACAAATGTTATTATTATGATCAAATTATTATTTACATTTTACTGTTTTCAATTTTAATTTTATGTGGTCTAATATTTTTTCATGATAAGTAAGGAAGAATTTTTTATGGCTAATTTTTTAAAAAAAACATTTGGTGGATTAGAAAAAAGTTATTTGTTGCGACAATATTTATTCGGTTTTGTTTTTGTTATACTTATATTAATGCCTATATCTCAGTTGAAATTATCTGATACTATAGTTCCAACTACAATTGCTTTAATCCTGTGGGGATTTTATCCATATTCTAGGTTCGTTTATGAAAGCATTATAGAGTTTATAATAGGTGATAATATAATTATCTCAAATATCTTTTTATTTTTATTCTTAAAAATAATGACTATGGGAATATGCTTTTTTTTCTCTGTTTTTATAGCTCCTTTTGGATTACTGTATTTATATTTTTATCACTCTAAATTGGAAAAACAATCCAAAGCTAATGTTATCGATAACTAGTTAAAAATATATCTCAACAGAAATGAGGAAAGAAGAATAAAGCCTTTATTTCCTCTTAGATGACATAAAAATTATTTATCAATAAAAATAAGATCCTTTATTGACTTTTCATTAGACCCTATCCTAGATTTTGTGTATTTGCCAGTTAGAGGTAGCGAGTCATTCTGTCACCTAATTCTATAATAAATTGATTCATCGAACCTTTCCAGTTTTGAATAGGCATAGTCCATTTTTTAGATGCTTGTTGTATTGTTAAATAGATAACCTTTATAACCAAGTCATCTGTCGGGAAAACCTTACGTTTCTTGATAGCATGACGAATAACACCAGTTGATCCTCGGTTAGCTCTCGGCGGCTGGTTTTATTGGGTGCCAATTGCCTTACCCACTTATCAAGGGATGATTTACCAACACCGAGGTGGCTTGCGTCCTTGCTGATAGAAAGATGTACAATTGATAATGCATAATCAGCCGATTATTGTTTAAATTCAGGACTAAATTTTTTGACCATGAGGGTTCTTATTTGATTAATTATGATATTTCAAAACAGAATACAGAATGAGTACACGCTTTTATGACTTTAAGCGTTATAAATAGAAAATAAGATACAAAGTGCGTTATATGTTAATAAACAGGCTTATATACTAAATAAGTATCTAGATCGACCACATAATCTACCTGAATACTTTCATCATATGGATAAATATCATAGCTATAACGAGCACAAAAAACAGATATAAAATCTTGTATATCGCAATCGGCTACTACTGTCATCACTCGATATTTTAATTGCCCAATAGAAGACACTTTACCAAAAAGCAATGAATCACCATAAAAACTTTCTATTTTAATTAACATATCAGCATTTTGTCTTATTTGGCAAAACTACCGATTATAGATGGTAGTTGATTACAACTCAATTTCCTTTAATTCATGATAAGAATCATAGACAATTCTATGCCATTCAGTTGTGGCGACTATTTGTTCTAAATCAAATTTATTAGCTTGCCATACAAAACGGTTACCTGAATAAGTTTCAATCACATTAACATGACTCCAGCATAACTGAGATAATAAGTTTTCAAACTCTTCTAGCCAATCATCTGGCATAACGTACATCTCATTATACTCAGCAGCAAAATGAATAATATGTGAATATTTACTAAGTGCTTTATTGTTATACGGCAACGTAGCAAACATATCCCGACAAATATAGGCTCCATAAAGAGGAAGATGTTGTAAAACAGAGCGATTAAAGTTATCTAAAGCTTCATCATCACAGGCTGATGAGCATATGTACCCGTATATAATTGCCATTTTATTTAATCTTTTTAATTACAGCCTCAGGATTGAGTGAAAGTAATCGAGCAATATGCACAAACTCCACCACATCTAAACGGCGTTCTCCACTTTCAACCTTGGCAATAAAAGATTGTGGCCGATTTAATGCTTGTGCTAGTTTTTCTTGGGTTATGTTTTGCTTAATTCTTGCTTCTTTCAGTGTATGAATAACAAGCTGATATTGTTCTAAATAAATTGATGTCATCACAATTATGAAGCCGTTAAACTCACAAATGCATTAGGCTTTTGCTTTTTTAGCTTGTTATATTGAATAATAAAATCGGCTAATTCATCGTCTTCAGCATAAAAATAAGCGCTAGGTACATCAAGAACTTTTGCGAGACGTTTTACAAGAGTAAAATCAGGTGAATGAACTTCATTTTCATAAGAACTAATGCGGGAACTTGCTGATTCTTCGTCTAATCCTGCTTTCACTCCAAGTTCAGTTTGTGTCAGATCTGCATTAATTCTAGCTATTTTTAATCGCTTACCAATCATGATTATTGCTACTCATCTTATATAGTTTTGATTAATAATTATCCTCTTCTTCGATTTGAATTTCGTAATGGAATGCTTTAATAAATCATGTATAACTTTAATTTTGATTTTAATTTAATCATAATTAAAGTTTTACATTAATAATTCATGTAATTGATGATTTTAGGAGGTGTTATGAATAGCAAAAAAGACTGGCATCCTGCCGATATTATTGCAGCATTGAAAAAGAAAGGAACAACGCTATCTGCGTTATCTAGACAATCTGGCTATGCACCTTCAACGCTCTCTAACGCACTTGTTCGCCCATGGACAAAAGGCGAACTGATTATTGCCAATGCATTAGGTATAGAGGCTAAACGAATTTGGCCCTCTCGTTATAGAAAGAAAATTCGAGTATTGCGAATTAAAAAATGTGAATAGAAACAATCTAATATCTATTACGGACAATACTAAAAAGTCAGGTTCAATAAAATGCACGGTTTACGGCATGCTTACAGATTGGAAATCACCGAAAGTAGAAGGACTAACTAGTAAAGAGTTAACACCAAAGCAGTAAAATTTATATCACATATATTACTGAATCAAAAAAAAGAATTAATGAATTAACTCAAAACTTCAAAGCTGTTTCATTAAAAAAATTGTTGCGTAGTGTAATGAAAATACTGAGTACCTGACTATCCAAAATGAAATAAGTATTATCAATAAATTAGAAAACGTTAACTTTAACGTTGATATTGATGTTGATAATGACCATGGTTCTTCCATTATTGATACAGCTGGAAATCTCACACCTAAAAAATTAAAGAATATTCACACTATCATCAGTCTAAAATATAAACCACCGTTAAAATTGAATGAAAACTATATTAATGTTCACTTTTTAAAAAATAGAAATTCAATTGCATGGCGGTAAGTATTTAGAAAAGGAAGATGAAGATTCCTTTTCGGAACTAGAAGAAATAAAAAAATAGAGATATTATTTTATCAATTATAGACAATTTTAAAGATAAATTGATCGAATATGCTGATAAAGAGAATTTTTACATATAAAATCAGATCAAGTAGAAACTTATCAAAGAGAACGGGAAGCTGCGTTTGAAAATACATTTCAGAAAATTGAAAGTCGATACAAGAGATAGTTAGATACAAGGATAAAACATTCTAAGTTTATTGATTAGCAAATAAATTATGTCCATAACTAATTACGTGAAAACCTGTCTATCCCTCACCTGGAACATGGCATAAAATAGATTTAGAAAACAGGATTAAAATTTAAAAAATTAATAAAAATTATGTAATTGATAATGAAGATTCCACTTACAACCCATAAATATCAATAAAGAATATTATTTATTATTTATAGTTAAGTTTATTTCTTTATTTCTATGGTATTAAATACAGGTGGAATCGTTAACTTAATTGAATAACATTCAGCATTGTTTTTTCTGATATAAACAATATCTTTATGTTTCTCACCACAGTCAGAAATAGGATAAGCATCAGCGATAATATAATAATCCCTCAATTCATCGGCAACATAAGATAATGGAAAAATTATACTAAACATTCCTATCATCACAAATGGTGCCAAGCAAAACTCAATTGATTGTGTCTTTTCTCTATGCTTTGTAGTCAAAAAATTAAGAAATCCCCACCATGAAGATTTTATTTGATAACGAATAAAATAAAATAGAAAAATTAAGATGACACCAATGCACAATGCTACTAACGTGGCATATATACTAACCGAGTAATTTAAATACTCAGGGTTGATATCATAAATATAGCTTAATGACTTTTCGGCATAAATGCGAGCAAAAAAGAATAAAAAACCAAAACTAAGTAGAAGTTTCCACCATTTTTTTAGGCGAGATAATAATTGTTGATAATGAGTAACAATATAAATAATAGTGGGAATATAAAAGATGATTCCAGCAATAACATAATATTGATTTGCTATTAGATAAAGTATTACAAAACACCAAAATAGGTTTAGTGACATGTTCAAAAACCCATTTCTATTTAAATAATCACTCATTTTGTTCCACATACTATTTATTATTCCTCATAAAGAGCGTAGCTTCTTACAACACCTGCTTCACCAAACTCATAATATATTCTAAATTTTTAGTATCAGACACAGTTAATTCATAATCCCCCGTCGCCCAATGACCAACATTAGAAACGTCTTTTGTTAATTTTTTAGGATCGTCAAGATTGCCTTTTTTAGCATTAATCCAAATTTTTAGGGATTTATTTTGTAAGTGTATAGAGACAATATTATTTTTACCCTGTTTAAAAGCAATATAAAGTTTTTTAGGTGAGATTTCTAGATCTGTCGATAATGATAAAATAGCATTCTTAAAGCTTTCATAAAGCTCTAGAACGTCATCTGATTTATCCTCTAAATGGTAGTCTTCATCATATACAACTAACTCTTTGGTTACTTTATCTAATGCCGAATCTTTCGTATGTTGTACTTGTTTAATACTTGGTGCCGACTTAGAACGTTTGATAGGGTTAATCGAAATTAAGTCATTATCAAACCGTTTAATTTCCCATAGTTCTATGGCTAAATCTTTGAAGTTAGTCGATTGTTTTTGATAGTCAGTAAACGCAGGGGAAACAAAAATAATTTTACTTTGCGACCAATCAATTTGATGACGTTTTAAATTCGCTTGGCAAGATTCATTATACTCGACAATAAAATCAGCCTGATAATCCAGCATAAGATTTAAGTAGGTCACGCCCTGATCAATAACACTAAAATTACGTTCACGTTTATATTCAATAATGACAAACGCATTTGCTTCGGTATCATAAGCTAGGGTATCAATGCGGTAATCTTTAATTTTGAATTCAGATTTTACAAAGGTTAAATTACCAATAATATCTAAATTATGTTCAAATAATGACTGGATCTCTTTTTCTAGTTTGAATGGTTTTTCTTTTAAGATAGTCAATTTTTGACTTTTATTTGTAAAAATTTGCATCATTATTTCCTAATCAATCTCATCATTTTTTATAGAATAAACGATTTCGTGTTTTTTTTCATTGTGTATAAAAATAAAGATATTACGAATATTAACCTAATCAGCACTTAAATTGGTCTACAAAAAATTAAACTATTTTTATTCAATTAATCAATTTATTATAAAATATTTAACCCCCGTCTGGGTCGAAGTCTCAATTAATTTCCGTGATTCATTAAAATTAGTAAATAAATTATATTGTTCTTGGACTAATTGTTAATAATGCCAAAACTAAATTCACTTATGGCATGACGAATATTGATAATGCTAGTGTATATTTAAATCTCACATTTGAATTATCAGGTAAAACGTGGACTAAAGAGTTTTCAACCAAGCAAAATGATAGTGGTGTAAAAGATGCAAATATGACTTCTGTGGTAGAATATGCTTGGGATCAGATTGCTTTAGATGTTGCCCGAGAGGTTGCAAAGCATTTATAAGTAATTTCTGGTTTTTTAATTTCGATTATGAAAAAAATTAACAAGTTTATTTATAATAGAATCGAAAAAAATTTGTTAAAATAGGCTCTATCTAAATACATTTGATAGAGCCATTTGGACATTAATCAACAATTACCCTTCCATTTAATGGTTGGACTGGTCGATTGTTATCATGATGCATAATTGAGTGGAACTTTTCGATTTGCTCAGCCGATGCACTGCTTTCTTGTTCTAACACAATCCATCTTACCCCTTCTGTACATGGAGGAGTTGTCAATGAACCACTAAAGCGATAAAAATCTAACCTATTTGGTAATAGAGCTTTTATATCAACAGGCTGAGTAAGCGTTGCCGTCGCTTCAACTTCGGTTGGTATTTGTTGCCAGGCTTTTGCTAATTCTGGATTCGTTTTTCCTTTATTAAACATCAGTGCAACCACAGCTAACTCACCATTCTTATTTTTATAGACAAAATGTGCTTCCATTGGGAACTGTTTGCCCTTAATTTCATTTTCACTTGGCGCATGAAAGTGGAATTGTTGTAAGGTGAAAACTTCGTTATCGATTTGTAAAGTATTACCTTCACCAACATTAACTTGAATAGTGTGACCATTATTGATAATTTCTTGCTTACCTGGTTTGAATACCAGTTTAAGTTTATCATGATGAGTTTTGAACACGTGTTCAATGTTGATAGGTGATTGGTTTTTGCCATTTTCACAAGTTGAAAATTCTGGTGATAGTTTTCCCCAATTTTCAGGTTTATCTTCACCTTCATACCCCCAATGTGAAGAATGTTCGGCAGCAGCACATGATAAACTCGTTACCATTAAAGCCGCCATGATTATGTTAAGTTTCATCTTGATTTTTCACTAGAACGTTGATTAACGAGTCTCAAATTATACGCCTCAAAAAATTGCCTTACTAGAATATACCACTAAGACTTTTTTGTTTTTTTATAAAAAAAATCTTTGACATTTTTAAAAATTAAGTTGTTAATTTGACATCAATCTTTATAGCATGAATAAAGTTCATGCTCATCATAGCCATACTTAACATTATCAGGGAATCAATAAAGAATAGAAATTTGAATTTTATTCACAATATTCTAGTCAATGCGAATAGGATTAATAGATGTAAATAATATGACGTGGGTAACCTTATACCATCTTGATTGCAAAGAAAATAATTGAACACTAAAAAAGGGCTAACGCCCTTTTTTAACTTATTGCTAATTAATTAGAAGCTATAACGTATACCTGCTAGTAAATCGACAGAACTCAATTTACCACTTGCTTTTACGCTTAATTCGTCGTCAACGTTTCTTTTTATAGAAAGTTTACCAGCATCGACATAACGTGCAGTGAAATCAATATCTAAATTATCAGCAACATTATATGCTACACCAGCAGCAACATTCCAAGCAAACTTAGTTTTTGATTTTGAAAATTGGATATAATCTTCTTCATTATCGAAATCATATTTTTCTGAATATTTATGATCTAACTTAGCAAACGCAACCCCTAGTCCTGCACCAACAAAAGGTGTAAATGCTGTACCAGTCTCAATATCATAATAACCATTCACCATAAGCGTATTCATACGCGCTTTAGTTCTTTCTTTAGAATGAAGAACATCACCATCTTCATCAATAATACTCTTATTCTTTTCTTTATCTAAATTACCACGTAACGTAAAAGACAATTCAGCTCTGACAGGAATTGCATAATCATATTTAAAGTTATAACCTAAGTTCAATGCACCAGCAAATTTTCCTTTAGAAATTGAACCTGTCTTAAATGTTTCAGTATCAACTTCATCTCCATCATCGTATTTCCACTTATCTTGAAGGCTTTTTGCTTTTAGAATACTAACCCCTAATTGACCACCTAAATAAACACCACTATTTTCGGCGTAAGCTACACTTGAGAAACAGGCTATAGCAGTTAATGCAATTAATGTTTTTTTCATTATGTTTTCCTTTGATTATTCTAATATTTTGGGGATTTGGATTATAAACTAAGCAAATCATTAAGTCTATAAATAGCGTAGATATACTCAAAAAATTATGTATCAATTTGATTTTTAGCATAAAATAAAAAATAGCAGCTATGCTTAAACCACAATAAAATTCAAATAAATATTATCTTCAGTTTTTAATGACAGTCTCAACTTATTTCATTATCGTTGCATATAATAAAATGATCACAAATAACTTTGATAAAAATGCAATCAATGCATGGACATTGATTAATCGAATTGACTAAATTATAGTTATTCTGATGATTGCTATTGCTGGTGCAATGACGCTCTTTATTCCCAATAATTATAGCTGTAATCAACTTAATCGCATTAAAGAAGCTTTTAATCTAAGCTTAAAAGCAATAATGGTACTTTGTAGCGTCATTGTAGTACTATATGTACTATTGTTTCCTTGGTTGTTTCCACCATTTACTTCAATAGTGAACGTGATTGATCTTGCCAGAAAACAAGTGCTAATTGGATCATTCTTTCAAGCGACAGCCCACCTACCTGTGGTAATTATCCTGTATATTAAGATAATCATTATTTCTCTATAGGACTATATTTAGTCTTTGTCGAAAAAATGGGAATAAATGGCATTTTTATATCTATGGCTTTCGGAAACATACTTTCATGTTTATTGTCATTTCTTTATGCTAAGAAAGCCTGAAGTCATAAAATTCAAGCCGATATTGGAATAAGTCACTTTGCTAACTATTGAATAAAGTACTGTTTTAACAATTAACCTTTGTCTTTTAGAGACAAGTCTTTATCAGTTACTCAACTATTTTTGATCGATTATTCGTTAATCTTTTAATTATTTTTGGCATAAAATTCTTTTTTATAAGAAAAATTGAAAATTTTTGCTGAACACTCATTCGTACCCCAAAAAATAATAAATTTATAGATGTATAGGGATAATAGATATACTAAAAAATATAATATATTGATTTATAACTAAATAGAGATGTATAGATATGAGTTGAAGTGGAAAAGTTGGCTCCTCCAACAGGACTTGAACCTGTGACATACGGATTAACAGTCCGCCGTTCTACCGACTGAACTATGGAGGAACACTTGACGGACAAAATATTAACCATCTATTACGTTTATGTCAATCGTTAAAACACTAAATAAAATCAATTGCTCAGCTTGTAAGCAAATTTGTCTATGTCTATGCTAAAATAAGTTAAAAATGACAAGATAGGTAAAATAAACGTTTATGAAAAAGAATATTTGTGTGTTTTGTGGTGCCAGTGAAGGCAATCGTGCCGAATATCGTGTTGCAGCTGAACAACTTGGTCAAACCATTGCCAAACAAAATAGGCGATTAATTTATGGTGGTGGCAATAAAGGGTTAATGGGGATTATTGCTAATGCCGTATTAGCTAATGGCGGTGAAGTTATTGGTGTTATTCCTGAACGTTTAGTTAAAGCCGAAACTGCGCATCATGGCATTACTCAGTTAGAAGTTGTTCAAAATATGCATCAACGCAAAGCAAGGCTTGCTGAACTAGCTGATGGTTTTATTGCGATGCCAGGTGGAACAGGCACATTAGAAGAAATTTTTGAAGTTTGGACGGCGATGCAAATAGGCTACCATGAAAAACCTGTCGCGCTATTCAATAGCCAATTTTGGCAACCTCTGCTGAACTTTTTAAAGCATGCAGTACAAGAGGGGTTTATTCGAGAAAGTTTTTATAACACATTAATCGTATCGGATGATGCAACAAATATATTACAAAAAATGGATGATTTTATTGCTAAAGACCTACAGCGTTGGGTGAAAAAGTAATTATTATTTATCAAAAAGTAAAAACGCCATTATAAAATGGCGTTTTTTGTAAGTATAAAAATAATTACTGTGTAACTTCTTCAGCAACAACTTCCGGTTTTTTAATAACCGCATAAACGACACCAGCAATGACAGAGCCGACTAAGATTGACAATAAATAACCACCAACAGGTTTAACAACGCCAGGGATTGCTAATGCAAATAACCCACCATGCGGCGTCATCAATTCTGAACCAAAGGCTAATGCCATACCACCTGTAATTGCACCACCAATAATACAACAAGGGATAACACGTAACGGATCACGCGCTGCAAATGGAATGGCCCCTTCAGAGATGAAGCATAAACCTAAAACTAAAGACGCTTTACCACTTTCTTGTTCAGCTTTAGCAAATTTTTTACGAGCAATTAAAGTTGCTAATCCCATCGCTAATGGAGGAACCATTCCACCCGCCATTACTGCTGCCATTGGTGCATAGACTTGAGCAGAAATCAAACCTGTACCAAACGCATAAGCGACTTTATTAATTGGTCCGCCCATGTCTGTACACATCATGCCACCCAAGATAGCACCTAAAATAACGGCATTTGCGGTACCCATTGATTTTAACCACTCAGTTAAAGCATTCATTAACCATGCTATAGGCGTACCGACAATAAACTGCATGACTAAACCTGTTACCAATGTTGCAAGTAAAGGCACAATTAGAATAGGTTTTAATGCTTCAAGCGTTTTTGGTAGTGGTAAATATCGAGTAATTAACAAGGCTAAATAACCAGCAAAATAACCAATGATAATGCCCCCTAAAAAACCTGCCCCGGTTGATACCGCAAGCAAACCACCGACAAGACCAGGGGCCAAGCCAGGTCTATCGGCTATCGAATAGGCAATATATCCAGAAAGTAATGGCACCATCAGTGAAAACGCCAGTCCACCAATCTGTGCCAAATGTGGCTCACCAATTAATTTTTGTACGCCATCAACAATTTCAAATGATCCGAATGCAAAAGAAAGCGCAATAATTAACCCACCTGCAACCACCATAGGTAACATATACGAAACACCGGTTAATAGATGTTTATAAACGCTCTTCTTCTCATTACTTGATTTAGCTGATGAGGTATTGGTTGTAGGTTGATAAATTGTTGCTTCTTCGAATGCTTTATCTAATTCCTGAGCGGTCTTTTTAAGAGCAGGACCAGTTTTAGTACGGTATAATTTTTTACCGGCAAATTTGCTTAAATCAACATCAATATCACATGCAGCAATAACGACATCAGCAGAAGCAACTTCTTCAGGTGTTAATTCATTCCCCACGCCAACTGATCCACGTGTTTCAACTTTACACCACCAGCCGCGTTTTTTTGCTTCTTCTTCAATGGCTTCGGCTGCCATAAATGTGTGAGCCACACCTGTTGGGCAAGCAGTAACAGCAACAATGCGTTTAATCCCTGTAGCAGAAGCTGAAGCTGTTGTCGCTGTTTGCTCATAAACTTTTGCTTTATTTGGCGCATCGTTTAATATTTGTTTCGAATTGGCAAAAACATCATCGATATCTTCAACAACATAAACTTTTTTACCCATCACTGACGTATCAGCAATTGATCCTGTACCCACTGCAACAATCACATCGGCATTTGCTGCGTTTTCAACTACATTTAAATTTAAAGCATTAGCAGCTAAAATAAGTTCAGCTTTAGCTAATCGTCCATTTACTGGACCTGTATTACTACCTTCAACAATATATATATTCATGAATACTCCTATCCAGCGTTAATTTCAATTTTGCCGAGCATATTTGTTACAGCTTGACGATCAGAAATGCCTACGCCTGCTTGTTCAACAGATAGCGCTGCAACACTTGATGCAAACACTAACGTATCTTTAATTGATTGATTAGTCATAAGACCATACATTAATCCAGCGACCATTGAGTCACCCGCACCAACTGTACTAACAACTTGGCATTTTGGGGGTTTAGCAATCCACGCTTCATTTTTTGTTACCCATAATGCACCTTTGCTGCCAAGTGAGATGACCACATTTTCAATACCACTATCGATAATTTGTAAAGCAGCTGTTTTGATGTCGGTAAGCGTAGATAACTTTCGACCAACCCACATTTCAAGTTCCTTATCATTTGGTTTAATTAACCAAGGGTTGGCTTTAAGACCTGCTACTAAAGCATCACGGCTACTATCAAATACCACTTTAGGGCAAATTGCTTTAACTTGCTTCATCCATTCTGTAAACTTTTCCAGAGATACGCCAGCAGGTAAACTACCACTAATGGCAACCATATCTATATCTTTTAACCATTCTAATGAATCGGTAACGAAAGTCTGCCAATCTTGATCGTTAATCGTAAAACCAGAAAAATTTAGGTCGGTAACTTCGCTATTTTCTTCAGTTAATTTAACATTAATACGGGTGCGCCCATCAATGGTTTGAAATTTATCGACGACATTTAGTGATTTAAACAGTAAGTTAAAGCCATCACGATTTTCTTTACCTAAAAAACCGCCTACCGTTAACTTAACATCCAGATCTGATAGTACTTTGGCAACATTAATCCCTTTACCTGCAGCCAGTAGTGCATTTGTCTGCACTAAATTAACATCACCAAGTTCAACTTTAGGACAAAAACCCAATAGATCATAAGCCGGATTTAATGTAATTGTTGCAACACGATAAGTCATTATTCAGTTCCCTCACCTAATCCGCTAGCAATGGCTTGACCTATGGCATTGAGCGCTTGCTCAGCATCTTGTCCAACAGCAGTAAATTTAAGACGGCTGCCTTTTTTAGCACCTAGAGCTACAATCTTCATTAAGCTCGTTGCACTTACAGGTTCGCCTTTACCATCTAAATTGGCAACTGTTATTTTACTATTAAATTCTTTGACCAATTTAACTAATACAGATGATGGGCGGGTATGCAAGCCATTTTCATTATGAATAACAAATTCACGACTTAATTCATTATCATTTGATTCGGTTGCATTAGATTGAGCAAGAGTAGGAATCGATTCAACATGCTCAGAATTATTGATCTCAGAACCAGAAATAAGTAACTGACTTAATTGGTCGACATTTGCTGTTAAAAGTTGGTCTAATTTTTGTCTAAAAATCAACGATGCGATGTGATGCACAACTTCTGCAACTGAATCATCAACAACCGACATTGTTATAAGTAATTTTACAGGTTTACTATCTTCACTCAAATGACTAACTGTACGGCTAATGGCAATCGCATTTTTTAAATTACCATTTTTACTATCACTTAACCAAATCCCATTGCCTAAATAATTAGGTTTGTTATCAAGCACATCGGCAATAAAATTAGCATTCACTGCATTGTGCTGTTTTAAACGCGAAGCATTCAATGCTTGTAGGGTTGCTAGGCTATCTGCTTGAATATCTAATAACACTGAATCTTGATGAATGGTAAATTTGTTATCTTGTTGCTCTACTTTGTCAGTTAAAATAGCAATTGCTTCATCCGCTGTTTGAATTTTTTTAATTTTATCTTCAACGCCATCTTCACCAAGAACATGTGTCAATTGGCGAAGTAATTCTAAATGCTCATCAGAGCTTGCCGCAATACCAATAGCCAAGTAAGCTTTTTCACCATCATCACCCCACTCAACGCCATTTGGAAAACAAAATACCTGTACACCTGTTTTTTTCACTAAATGTCGAGTTTTTGTGGTGCCATGAGGAATCGCGATACCAATACCCAGATAGGTTGCAGCTTGCTCTTCTCGCTCTAGCATACCTTTAACATATCCATCTTCAACAAAACCTGCACTCGTTAATGCTGCGGCAATTTTTTTTATTGCTTCTTGCTTGTTAGTCGCTTGTTCATTTAAATGAATATTTTCTTTAACTAAATGAAACATAGAATAAATACCTCTGGGTTAAAATGTTGGGCTTGCTAAAATAACTCAACAATTCTAAATCCTTAATTGAATTATATTGAATCGTTTCAGCAATGATGAATACAATTAAAATATTTATCAAATAAATTATCTCTATTAATAATTAATATGTGATCTAGATCCAATTTTTTGATTAAAACTTAAAAAAGTTATTTTTTATAATCGCTCAGACAGGCTCTACCCAAGCTTCCTCTATATAGCAACCGCCTTGGAATAATGGTTGTACCAGGCTTATAACTTTGTTCACGCAAGCTTTCCATTAATAATGCGATAACAACTTGTGAAACTTCTTGATGATCTTGAGCAAGCGATATCACCTTACACGGTAAAAAATCAAGCAGTTCATGATCACCAAAAGTAGCAATCGTCAGTTGATTGGGTAGATAGCCAAATTTTTTTAAAATTGAATCAATCGCGCCTTGTAATAATGAAAAGGAGGTAGTGAAAATACCATCGGGTATATCATGCGTTTCTAACCAATGACTAAATACAATTTCGGCGTCACAGCGACTATAATTATTTGCATATAAAAAATCAACTTTATTAAACTGATTTGCTGCAATTGATTCAAATCCTTCAAGACGTAATTGACTAACCGATAAATTAGGCAAAGCACCAATATAAACGACAGTTCCATCAACAAATTGACTAAACGTGGAGCCTAACGTTTTGGCATCTTGTTTATCAGATCCAACGATGTTTCTAAATTGATTATTGGATAATGTTCTATCTAAGGCAAATAATGGAATTTGGTTATTTTGCCAACCATCATAAAACCTATAATCTTGAGGAGACACAAACGATGAAGATATGACTAAAGCATCAACTCGCCGCTGCTGAAGATGCCTTACGCACTCTTGCTCAATACTTGGTTTATCTTCAGAACATGAAAGTAATAATTGATATCCATTTTTGCGCGCTAATTGCTCTAAGTAATTGGCAATGGTTGTATAACTACTATTTTCCAAATCAGGAATAATAATACCTATTGTGCGTGTTTTACCAGCTCTTAGTCCTGCTGCGACTTGATTTGGTTGATAGTTATGCTCTTTAACGACCGCTAAGACTTTTTCAATCGTTCTATCACTAACACGATATTTTTTTGCTTTTCCATTAATTACATAGCTAGCTGTAGTTCGAGAAACACCCGCTAACAAAGCAATTTCGTCTAATTTCATAATATAGTCTCAGCAAACATATTGTTGGCAATTAAACATGAATAAAAAGAAATTGTAAACCTTAATTGTTTTATCTGATGATTAACAGTGTTAATGCAGGAACAATCATTGTTCAACTGGTTAAAGTTTGAATTCGTTTATGTTCGATATCAAGCATAAAAAATAAGTTAATAATAAATCGCAATATTTTGATTTTGGACATTCTCAATTTTTATAGGGGTATCAAATATATCCTCTAAAAGTTGTGAATTCATAATTTGCTCTGGACTACCTTGATAAACAAGCTCACCATTTTTCATCGCCAAAATATAGTCTGAATAAACGGATGCAAAATTAATATCATGAATGACAATAACGATGGTTTTACCGAGTTCATCTGCTGCTCGACGTAATTGTTTCATCATAGCAACCGCATGTTTCATGTCTAAATTATTGAGCGGTTCATCGAGTAAGACATATTCGGTATCTTGACAAAGAATCATAGCCACATAAGCACGCTGGCGCTGACCACCGGATAACTCATCAATAAAACGATCTTTATATTCGGTAAGATTCAAAAAATCCAGAGCTTGATTGATATGCTTATAATCATCAGCATTTAAGCGCCCTTTGGTATAAGGATAACGCCCAAAGCCAACAAGTTCAAAAACAGTTAACCGACTGGTAAACCGATTTTCTTGTCTTAAAACAGATAAATAGGTCGCAAGTTTATCACTTGGTGTATTAACAACATCCATATTTTGAATTTTAACAACACCTTCATCAGCCACTAAAAGTCGACTGATAATCGATAAAAGCGTTGATTTACCTGCACCATTCGGTCCAATAATTGCCGTAATCCCACCTTGCGAAATAGTCGCATTGACATTTTTTAATACGGGTATAGTTTGATAATTTTTACAAACATTTTCAATTTCAATCACATTGGAACCTTTTTCAATAATAAGAAAATAAACAAAGAACCACCAATAAATTCAATCACTATAGATAAAGCGCCAACCATATTTAACACACGCTCTAGAAACATTTGCCCACCGACCAGAAAAATGATACCCAATAAAAAAGCGGTAGGCAGTAAATAACGATGTTGGCTTGATCCGCTAATACTATAAGCAAGATTAGCGATCAATAGACCCAAAAAAGTAAACGGTCCAACCAATGCCGTCGATATTGCGACTAAAACTGAAACGAGTAATAAAATTATTGTAACGCTCTTTTGATAATCGATACCTAAACTAATCGCATTATCCCGACCTAAAGCAAGTACATCGAATCGAAATCGCATTTTCCACAAAAATACACCAATCACAGCGGCTATTATTAATGAAAAGATAATCAAGACAGGTTCAGCACGGGTAAATGTTGCAAAAATTCGACTTTGTAACACAGCAAATTCTGTTGGCGTCATTAAACGTTGCAGTAAGTTAGAAAAGCTACGGAACAACGTACCTAAAATAATACCGATTAGTAAAACTAAATGTAGATTTTGTTTGAGTTTAGTGAATAAACCACGGTATAAAAAGAGAGAAAATAAAATTAATAATAATGATTCAAATACAAATTTACCAATAATCCCAATATAGGGAATACCTTGTGTATCAATAAAAAAGATCACAATCGTTTGGATTAACACAAACAAAGATTCAAATCCCATAATTGATGGGGTCAAAATTCGATTATTGGTCACGGTTTGAAAAAGTAAGGTAGAAGTCGATGCAGCAAAAGCAACCAGAATCATGGTTAGCACAATCCAAGTTCGGTGCATCAATATATAACTAATATTGCCTTTAAGGTTTAAAGTCATAAAACAACTTATACAAATTAAAGACAGAATAAATAACAAAAATACTCTTTTTTGACTTATTGTATAACGTTTTTGATTAACTGACATGGCGTCTTCGACTCAATAATATTAAGAAAATAATAGCGCCAACTACGCCAAGAATAACACTCACGGGAATTTCAAAGGGATAACGAATTAGCCGACCAATAATGTCACAAATTAATACTAATCCACTGCCAAATAAACAGATCCAAGGTATCGTTTTACGAACATTATCACCAAATAATAAACTTACAATGTTTGGTACAATCAATCCTAAAAAAGGTAAAACACCAACGACCACAACAACAATCCCACCAATTAATGCAATAACAATAAGTCCCGTCAACATGACTCGACGATAATTAAGACCTACATTAACTGAAAAGTCGCGCCCCAAACCTGCAACGGTAAATTGATCGGCACTCCAGCAAGCAAGCAATGTCAAACCGCCGACTAACCATAATAATTCATAACGGCCTTGTAAAATACCTGAAAAGTCGCCTGATTCCCAACCACCAAGCGATTGTAATAAATCAAAATACATAGCGAAAAATGTTGTAATCGCGCTAATGACTGCCCCCAACATAATACCAATAAGCGGCACCATCAATGCTGATTTGAAAATGATTTTTCGGGAAATCGCCATAAAAATCATTGTACCCGCCATAGCAAATAAGCTGGCAACAACCATTTTTGTCATCACACTTGCACTTGGTGCAAGAACCATCATAATTAATAAACCAAGACTGGCTGATTGAGTAGTGCCAACTAAAGTAGGTTCAACAAATCGATTTTGGGTTAACAATTGCATTATTAAACCGGCAACACTCATGGCACTACCTGCAAATAATAAAGCAACGGTTCTGGGAACGCGGCTAACAAAAAAAATCTCTCGCATCGTACTATCGATCCAAAGATCAGATAGTGTGACATTCCCAGCCCCAATAAATAAACTTATTACAGACATTATCAACAAAATGAAAATGCCTGTAATAAAATAAAACGACTTAACCATATCTTTGATTAATTAGCTGATGTTTTTTGTAAAGCTTCGCTTATTTGATCCATTAAGTGGCTATAAGTTTGAATACCACCAGCAATATACATTGAGGTTGAATCTAAATAGACAATATGATTATTTTGCCATGCATCCGTTTTTTGAATTAAATCATTATTTAAAACTTGTTGAGCTGATTGCGCTTCTTTATTTCCAATAGCATTATCTCTATCTAAAACAAAAAGCCACTGTGGATTAACACTTAAAATAAACTCAGAGGTAACTGCGTTACCATGACGCCCTGCTTCTTGGAATGTTGTGGCAGGTTTAAAACCTAATATATCAAAGATAAAACCAAAGCGAGATTTTGGTCCATATGCTGACATTTTGCCACCATTAACCATAATGACTAGTGCACTTCCAGCGGTATTTGTTTTTGGTTTAAGTTGTTCAATTTTTTGATTAAAATCAGCTATAAGCTTTTTAGCTTGATCTTGTTTATTAAACAACGTGCCTAATTGTTCAGTTCTTTGTGTTAAACTTGCCAAAAAGTTATTTGGATCAATATCAAGAGAAATAGTTGGCGCAATATCATTTAATTTATTATAAACATCGTTCGCACGACCACCTGCGATAATAACATCAGGCGCTAATGAACTTAAAACTTCATAATTTGGCTCAAATAACGTCCCCACATTAGTATAACTTTTATCACTATATTTCGATAAAAAATCAGGGAAATGCACATCAGATTGAGGAACCGCTGAGACAGGAATATTCAAAGCATCCATAATATCGAGTGTTGCGATATTAAAAACAACCACCTTTTTAGGGTTTTCAGGTACATCAGTTTTACCTTGCGCATGCTCAATGGTTATTTTATTAACTGAACTTTGCTCATTTTTTTTATTATCATCACATCCCGCTAACACAAATAGCGCTGTTAACAACACTATAAACTTAAATTTGATACGTGAATACATTTTGGCTCCTAATCATCATTCTTGATAAAAAAAGAAATGATAAATATAACAATTATCATTTGCATTAGATTGTAACGAAAAAAATAAAGCTATTCAATTAACTTTAATAGAATAAAAGAATGGGTGTCTTAGGTAGATTAGAAATATAACAATCGAATAAATACATTTTATCCAGTGAAGATGACAATGTTATTAGTGCGACTCCTCACACCGTTATAATTGGCTGTGAGGAAATAATTTTCATACTAAATTTGTGTTAAAGCTATCAGTTAACGCAAGCAACTCGCTGTTTATTACCACCAAGATAACCATGATATACATCACCGGTATCTGAATGGACAAGATAAGGCTCATTCAGATTGTCGTATATTTGCCCAGTCCAATAATCACCATACTCTAGATCACTATTTGTATAATAATTCTTATCAGTAAATCCCCATTCAGCAAATAAAGTTTGACCAATTCTACGCTGGTAATTATTGGGTTGATTAGGCAAACTACCTTGCCATTCCCAACCATTTGCATTAGTTAAGTCAATAATACTAGCTATTTTGTAACCTAAATTTTCACAGTAGGATTTAGCAGAAGGATAGTCAATATAACCAGGTTTTGCTATAAACCATTTACTTATTGTGAAGCGGTATATCATATTTTTTTTATTCTTATCTGAATAAATGGTAAAAGTAGTTGGATCTTTTGCAGTTGCAGCTTCTGCAGCACTTGAACCATTATCTGGTCCTTGAAATTCTACTTTAGCAACATTGATTTGTTTAATATTATCGGTAGTAATATTTAAGCTAATCCCAGAGTTTTGTGGCGATTTACTATAGCTTAATTCACTTGATAATGCCCCTGCTACGGTTAAATAAAAATACAGTCCTTTTGATGCTGTGGTTGGAAAATTGGTCGAAGGTTGATATAAGGTTTGAAGTTTAAATCCTTTACTACCATCCCATTGACTTGTTGGTCCCGACATAGATGTAAAATTTGGAAAAGGATCGCTATCATTATACTTTAAATTAGGCCGAGCAAAGCAAAAATAAGGAGTGGTCACTTTATTAGGGATAAGATAGTAAACTGCTTGATTACCAATAAAATTAGAAGAATTTGGCAAGCCATAGCGAGTTGATAAAATGCCGCTATCACTGGTTAAACTGAGTTGATAGGGAGAATTACAAGCATCATTCAAAAGCTGCTCAGGGTTATTTACCATTTCACCATCAGCGCTTTTAACCGTTAACGTTAAATTGCCAGAAACAGTATACAACTTATCACCATCATTATCTTTCCAATAACCCTTACTTGAAATTAGATCTAACAAGCTGATTTTCAGTTTATTTAAAGGAAGTTCAGTTTTAATATTTTTTAATTTTTCGCCTCCAGCAGGAAGTCGAATTGGGTTGCTTTTTGTCGATAAACTATCTTTGATGCTATAACTTCGGCCATCGTAAAGCGTAATATTCAAAAGCGGATCTGTTTTATTTCTGCTAGTGGCTCCATTATCAAAAGTTAAATGTGGTGCATTGCCATGAATTGCAGCTGAAGTGGTGGCAGTTAACGAATTAACTGAATTAGCAGTGATTAATCCTAAAATGATACCAATAAATTTTAAATAAAAAGAAACTGAATTAAATATTTTCTGATTAAAAAGAGCTGTTTTTCCTCTTAAAAAGGAGAATAAGAAGTTAATTGAGGATCGAAAATGATTAGAGTGAAAGAATAAACTTAAATATAACGATTTATCTAACGATAAATAGGGTTTTACAGGTTTTGCGTTTTGCGTTTTGCGTTTTAAACATTATATATGTTTCCCTTCCTAAATGTCAATATATTTCTGCATAAATTCGTTTTTTTATGCGAAAAGTTATTTTTTGTTTTTTTTTAAAAGAATAACAACCAAAATCATATTAAATGAATCACATTGCTCTAAAAATAGAAAAATGTTAATTATGGTTCTAATTAATAATGAGAGAAAATCAGAAATAAATATACAAATTTTTTGTTAAGAATTGAAAAGTCGTTGTTCAAATAAACTTTAATTGAGTTAGTTTAAAAACTTTAATTCAAAAGTAATCAAACTAACTTATTTAATTAATGATCAAAGCTCATCTAATTTATTTTGTGTATCATCTGATAATTCTTTCAACTTCCTTGTTAACGTGTTACGTCCCCATCCTAATAAATGTGCGGCATCTTGTTTATGACCACGCGTAAAGTTTAACGCGCAATTCAATAAAATACGTTCAACATCGTTTACTGCTTCGGTTAATATCCCCGTTTTACCTGCAATTAATGCTTGTTTAGCCCAATTTTCAAGTAAATTTTGCCAATTCATTTCAAGTTCTGGTTGATGAAATGGTTGAGAGTGGGGTTCATACTCTATTGAATTTTTAGGCATAGACATTTGTAGTAGTTCAGGTGGCAAATCCTGTACCAGTATTTCTTTACTTGAGGACATAACTGTGACCCATCGACAGGTATTCTCAAGCTGCCTAACATTCCCTGGCCATTTTGACATACATAAAATTTTTAAAGCTTCTGGACTAAAAATTTTACTTTCAACACCTAATTCTTTTGCAGTTGTATGCAAAAAGTGTTCAGCAAGTTTTGGAATATCTTGTTCTCTGTCTCGTAACGGTGGTAATAAAATACGAATAACATTTAAACGATGAAAAAGATCTTCTCTAAATTTACCTTCTCTTACTCTCGCTTGAAGATCTTGATGGGTTGCGGCAATAATCCGTACATCGACTTTAACCGGTGAATAACCACCAATTCGATAAAATTGTCCATCAGCAAGTACGCGTAATAATCGCGTCTGCACATCTAACGGCATATCGCCAATTTCATCCAAAAATAGAGTTCCACCATTAGCTTGTTCAAATCGACCATGTCTGATTTGAGCAGCGCCAGTAAAAGCGCCCTTTTCATGCCCAAAAAGTTCGGATTCAATCAAATCTTTAGGAATTGCGGCCATATTAAGAGCAATAAAAGGCGATTGTGAACGCGGACTATGGATGTGTAACGCCTTGGCAACTAACTCTTTACCGGTTCCTGACTCACCATTTATTAATACACTAATCGATGATTTAGATAACCGCCCAATAATACGAAAAACCTCTTGCATCGCGGGGGCTTCACCAATAATACCGGTTGAGGCTTTTGCTGTTGTGGTTTGACTTGTCTTGTTTGTTTGCGTTTGTAAAATTGCGCGTTCAACTAATTGAATGACTTCATCCACATCAAATGGTTTAGGAATATAGTCATAAGCACCTTTTTGATAAGCATTGACCGCTGCATCAAGATCTGAATGGGCTGTCATGATAATTACAGGTAAATTCGGTATTTGTTCTTTCACATAATGTAACAAGGTTAACCCATCAAGTCCTGGCATTTTGATATCCGAGATCAATACAGCAGGTTTTTGCACATGCGTATCTAACGCATCAATCACTTCTTGACCATTCGCGAAAGTAACGCAGTTAAAGTGAGCATTGGTAAGTGCTTTTTCTAATACCCATCGAATTGAACTATCATCATCAACAATCCAAACATTCATTTTAATTTACCTCATTGTTTAATTGGCAAATAGACAGAAAATTCAGTATGTCCAGGCCAACTATTAAATTCAATTTTTCCATGATGTTGATCGACTATATTATGTGCAATCGAAAGTCCAATTCCTGTTCCCCCTTCATAACCACTCACCATTGGATAAAACAAGGTATCTTGTATATGAACCGGTACGCCAGGCCCATTATCTTCAATATCAATGCGGGCACAAAGTCGATAACGTTGTCCATGTAAAGTCACCTGAAAGGCCGTTCTTGTTCTTATCGTTATTGTTCCTGTTTTTGTTCCTATAGCCTGCAATGCATTACGGACAATATTTAAAATCACTTGTTCTATCTGTTCAGAATCATGAATTAACTCAGGTAAGCTTGGATCATAATCACGTAAAATTTGAATATTAATTGGCTTTTCTAAACAGAGTAAAGCATAGATTCGTTCTATTGCTTTGTGAATATTTTGTTCTTTTTGCTGTAACCGCTGCTGAGGGCCCAGTAATCTATCAACTAGGTTTCTGAGTCTATCGGCTTGCTCAATAATAATTTGTGTATAATCTTGTAATTCATTTTTAGGTAATTCCCGAGATAATAATTGAGCCGCGCCACGTAGACCACCCAATGGATTTTTAATTTCATGAGCAAGCCCTCTAACTAATTCTCGAGCAGCACTTTGTTGAGCTTGTTGTAATTGCTCTTGGCTAAGGCGCTTATGGTTATTTAATGGCGCCATTTCAATAAGAATGCGTCCATTTGCTAATAATTGTGCCGTTAATGATAAAATATGCAATTCATTATTAATCACTAAATTGACTTCATTATCCGTAAAACCTTGATTTTGTTCTAACGCACTTAACATGAGTTCAAAATCCAACGAATAATAGCTCAATAAATCAGGCAAATAACTCTCTAATAATTTTTTTGTGCTTTGCGATAATAATTGCTGAGCTGCCGTATTGGCATAAAGAATATGAAGATTTTTATCGAGCAATAAAATACTTGTGATTATTGAATCGAGAACAAGATTAGCATCAGATTCATTATCAAATGTCATCGTTTCAATTCCCGCCCTCGCTAGACACCACCGCTGATTAGCGGTGGAGTACTTTAAGTTAAATCGAAAATAACTTATAAACTATAGTACAACTCAAATTCAACAGGATGTGGAGTCATACGAACACGATCAACATCTTGACGTTTTAAATCAATATAAGCATCGATAGTGTCATTAGTAAATACGTTACCACGAGTTAAGAACTCACGATCTGCATCTAAAGCATTAAGTGCTTCTTCAAGTGAGCCAGCCACTTGTGGAATTAATTTAGACTCTTCTGGTGGTAAATCGTACAAGTTTTTATCCATCGCATCGCCCGGATGAATTTTATTGATAATGCCATCTAAACCAGCCATTAACTGCGCTGCAAATGATAAGTATGGGTTACCGGCTGGATCTGGGAAGCGAACTTCAATGCGACGTGCTTTAGGGCTAGTCACAACAGGGATACGAATTGACGCAGAGCGGTTACGTGCTGAGTAAGCAAGCATCACTGGTGCTTCATAACCTGGGACTAAACGTTTATACGAGTTAGTTGCAGGGTTGGTAAAGGCATTAATTGCTTTAGCATGTTTAATAATACCACCGATATAATATAGCGCCATTTCAGATAGACCCGCATATTTATCGCCTGCAAATAAGTTTACCCCATCTTTGGCTAATGATTGGTGGCAGTGCATACCTGAACCATTATCGCCAAACATCGGTTTAGGCATAAATGTCGCTGTTTTACCATAAGCATGCGCAACATTTTGTACTACATACTTATAAATTTGCACTTCATCGGCTTTTTTAGTTAATGTATTAAAACGACAAGCAATTTCGTTTTGACCTGCTGTTGCTACTTCATGGTGATGCGCTTCAACAACTAAACCTAATTGCTCCATGATTAAACACATTTCAGAACGAATATCTTGGGATGAATCAACGGGAGGAAGTGGGAAGTAACCACCTTTAACTGCTGGACGATGGCCTTTATTGCCTTCTTCATATTTAGTGCCTGAGTTCCAAGCTGCTTCGATATCATCAATATGTACAAAGCTACCTGACATTGGCGTACCAAAACGCACATCATCAAATAAGAAAAATTCTGGCTCTGGTCCAAAAATAACCGTATCAGCAATACCTGATGATTTTAAAAACTCTTCAGCACGTTTAGCGATTGAACGGGGATCGCGATCATAACCTTGCAATGTCGCAGGCTCTAAAACATCACAACGCAAATTTAACGTCACATCTTCAAAAAATGGATCAATTACCGCACTTGATGCATCTGGCATTAATACCATGTCTGATTCATTAATACCTTTCCAACCTGCAATTGATGAACCGTCAAACATCTTACCATCTTCAAAGAAATCAGCATCAATTTGGCTAACAGGAATTGTTACGTGTTGTTCTTTACCTTTTGTGTCGGTAAAACGTAAATCAACAAACTTAACATCGTTTTCTTTAATTAGTGTTAAAACTTTTTGTGTAGACATGTATCTTCTCCATTAAGGACAAATAATTGTTCAGTTTAAAAGGCATTTTTGCCAAGTTGTTTACAGTTATGCAAATATGATGCCATTTTTTAACCATGCTTAAGTGGTCAATAAGCTAACCTGATAATAACACAGATATTATTATTGCACCAAAATAAAGCAATAAGCACCAAAGTAATGCACCAAAACCAATCATTGCTACCTAATCAAAGATTACAAAAGCTTAAACTAAAACCAATATAAAATAAGTTATATACAGTTGCAGCTTTTATAAACTTTCAGTATTGGTGCATACAGATATTTTGTTTAAACTTTACTCCAGCATTTTTTAATGCCTCATGATAATTCAATAATAATTTTTAGTTTTGCTCAGTGTTATTTTAGTATTAGAAAAAGTAAGTGCTACTTGTTGTCTGTTCGATGGTTAATATTGAAACAAACCAGAAAAATTGGTCACCATGATATGCAAAAAATAGGAGAAACTAATTAAGATTCCTTGCGTTATTTGAAGAATATTTGATTGGAATTCATATCACTAAGTTAGAAAAACGTAATCAATTGAGTAACCACTTATCAATATCATTCTGTTTAAAGTTATCTATTTTTAACTTAAAAATCGAATAATCATCATGACATTAATAATGTTTTCACATAATGGTACTATATTTCACCGCATAATATCGCTATAATCTTAGCTTATATCGAAAAAATCAGGTAATCACATAAGTATGGACTTTATTACACTCGAAATTATTCCTTTTGTAAAAAATCACCTTTTACTTTCACTCGGTTGGATTGTGTTATTCATTGCAATCATTGTATTAACGATTAAAAGCAAATTATCGAAAGTTAAGATTATTAATAATGCTCAAGCAATCAATATGATCAATAAGCAAAATGCCGTTATTGTTGATATTCGTTCTGCTGATAGCTTCAAAAAAGGGCATGTGACTGAATCTCATAATATCTTGCCGATTGATATTAAAAATGCAAGCGCCAAAACCATTGATAAATTCAAAGAGGATCTTATTATTTTAATCGATGAAAATGGCTTATCATCAACAAATATTGGTGAAATTCTTGTAAAACAAGGTTTTTTACATGTTTATGCCTTAAAAGATGGCATTGCTGGATGGAATGGCGAAAATTTACCATTAGTTAGAAAATAATATAATTTAAAAATAAATAAGGTTTTATCATGACTGAACAAAACAATACACAACAAGCCGAAACACAATTCGCAATTCAACGTATTTATACTAAAGATGTTTCGTTCGAAACCAATAATGTGCCAGAAATTTTTACAAAACAATGGCAACCTGACATGAATATTGAACTTAATTCATCATCTCAAGTTTTGAATGAAAGCGTGTATGAAGTTGCTTTGCGCGTCACAGTAACAGTGAAGTCACAAGATGAAGTTGTGTATATATGTGAAGTTACTCAAGCCGGTATTTTTTCATTAATTGGCTTTGATGAAAACCAAATACAACACTGCGTTGGGGCTTACTGTCCAAATATATTGTTCCCTTATGCTCGAGAAGTCGTGTCAAGTTTAGTGACCAAAGGTACATTCCCTCAACTTAATTTAGAGCCAGTAAATTTTGATGCACTATTCCTTAACTATCTTCAACAACAAGCTGAAGCTAGTTCTGCTGAAACACTACAATAGTGGTTGTTTGGCAATAAATTTTTAATCAGTTTATCGGATTATTCATGAAAAAAAGCGCTGTAGTAACAGTCATTGGAGCAGGTTCCTATGGAACCTCTTTAGCAATATTACTGGCTCGTAATGGTCATCCAACACGATTATGGGGTCATAACCCTGATAAAATGACTATTTTGCAGCAAGATAGGCAAAATAAGCAATTTTTACCAGATATTGCTTTTCCACCTGAATTACAGGTTGAAACGGATTTACAAACCGCTGTTAGTGCTGCACCCATCTTACTTATTGTAGTACCTAGTCACGCTTTTGCTACTATTTTAAAGCAAATTAAACCTTTTTTACGTAAAGATTCAAAAATCGTTTGGGCGACAAAGGGTTTAGAAGCCGACACAGGACGTTTATTACAAGATGTAGCAAGAGAAATTCTAGGTAATGAAATTCCTTTAGCAGTCATTTCTGGTCCGACCTTTGCCAAAGAAGTCGCATCAGGTTTACCCACTGCAGTGACCGTTGCATCGACCGATGATTTGTTTTTAACTGAGTTACAGAATTTATTTCACTGTAGTAAAAGTTTTCGTGTTTATAGCAGTAAAGATTTTATTGGCGTACAACTAGGTGGCGCTGTCAAAAATGTTATTGCTATTGGTGCAGGTCTATCTGATGGACTTGGTTTTGGTGCCAATGCTCGAACAGCGCTAATTACCCGAGGACTGGCTGAAATGATGCGATTAGGTGCTAAACTTGGCGCTGACCCTGCCACCTTTATGGGGATGGCTGGGCTTGGTGATCTGGTCTTAACTTGTACTGATAATCAATCACGTAATCGTCGCTTTGGTATATTATTAGGTCAAAATAAAACCATTGAAGAAGCACAAAAAACGATAGCTCAAGTTGTCGAAGGATATAAAAACACCAAAGAAGTCTGGCTATTAGCTAAAAACAATCACGTCGATATGCCAATTACAGAACAGATATATCAAGTCCTATATGAACATAAAGATCCAAAACAAGCGGCAATGGCATTACTTGGGCGTTCGCAAAAAGAAGAATTAAAAAGTTAAGTTTTATATCGATAAAAGGCTATTGCTTACCAAAAAATTTTTGTAAAAAAAAGGGCTATTGCCCTATTTTATATTGTTAAGCCGATTGCTTTTTGTTTGGCTTTTAAGTAAATATCATAGCCAACGTAAACATCTAGCACAGCGGTACCAACGGTTTTAAATAACGTAATTTGCTGATCATTTTCACGACATAGCGTAGAGTCCATCACTAAATTGCCTAATTCTAAAAAATCATCTTTAGACACTAACTTTTGATTGATCGGATCGATGATATCGCCGGCTTCAGCAAAAACACCTGCTTTAGTATCAAGAACACGAATAGACGATTTTTTCACTACATCACTTGGAATTTCATGCATTTCTGGCGTATAAGCACCAACACCATTAATATGAGTGCCTGGTTTAACGTTAGCACCATTAAACGTCGCTACTTTTGAAGTCGTCACAGAAGTAATAATATCGGCTTGACTAATATCTTGATCCAAGTCCTGTGAGCAATAAAAATTAGCAGAGAAATGTTCAAATTGTCTTTTCATCACTTCGGTGAACTGTTTGGCTTTTTCACTATCAATATCAAAAATGGCCACGTCTGTTAGTGGACGAACAGTTAGCATTGCCTCCAACTGAGATACAGCTTGCCCTCCCGTACCAATTAATACCGCGCGACGAGCATCTTTACGCGCTAATAAATCTGTTGCCGCACCTTGTACCGCACCAGTTCGAAGTTGAGTAACATAAGTGCCATCTAACATTGCACAAACTTCACCTGTTTGTGGATTAAGCAATAAGACTTGTGCCGGTACTGATGGCTTACCTAAGGTTGGATTATCAGGAAAGACTGAAACAATTTTAATGCCGACAATATCGCTCCCTTTTATATGTGCAGGCATAAATAAACTCTGCCCCTTTTGCATATCAAAATTAATCCGTAATGGTACCTCACTGTTACCCTCGGTATAAATTTTCAAAGCTTGCTTATCTGCTGCAATCGCATCTTGCATGGTATAAACTTTTTTAATCTCATTAGCCGTTAATATTAACATTTTATCTCCAGTCCATTTTTTAATGCTTATTTTTTTGAGCAACATCGATTGTCTAATTATTCAATAGCCCTAATGGCATTTATAATAATGTTTTGTTTTAATTGAAATAACAGGATAAATTGCTTATCTTGTATATTGCTTACTTTTTCACTATTATGACAAAGTGTAATTTTGCACGACAATTGAGAAATCAGATGTTATTTAAAATACTAAAATTTTTTCTTAAGATTTTATTTCATGTTAAAGTTCATGGCAATCTAGATAATTTAAAACAAGATAGGCTTCTTATCACGCCTAATCATGTTTCCTTCCTCGATGGCGTTTTAATCGGTGTTTTTTTACCAGTAAAACCTGTTTTTGCTATCTACGCAGGCTATATAGACCATTGGTTGGTACGTTTAGCAAAGCGTTATGTTGATTTTGTGCCAATGGATCCTATCAGTCCTATGGCAATAAAACGATTAGTTCGTGAAATTGAAAAAGGCCGGCCAATTGTGATTTTCCCTGAAGGCCGAATCACAATAACAGGTTCGTTAATGAAAATTTATGATGGTGCGGCTTTTGTTGCGGCTCGTTCTAAAGCGACTATCGTACCAGTTTGGATTGAAGGGGCGGAGTTTACCTTAACCAGTCGTTTAAAAGGATTATTCAAACGGCATTTGTTTCCAAAGATAACTATTCATGTTCTTGAGCCGACCTCTATTCCAATGCCAAATGCGCCAAAAGCCAGAGATAGGCGTTACATTGCAGGCGAAAAACTGCATGAAATTATGATGAATGCTCGCATGGAAAGTCGCCCCAAATTGACACTATTTGAAGCTTTACTTGAAGCACAAGTAAAATACGGGGTTAAGTCACGTATGGTGCAAGACCCGACAACATCGGAAGCGTCGTACCGAAACCTTCTTAAACAAATTATTGGTGTTAGTTGCATCATTGCTAAAATAACGAAAAGAAAAGAACGAGTCGGGCTGTTATTACCAAATGCAACAATTACTGTTGCAACTATTTTTGGTTTATCGGTTAAAAACAGAATTCCAGCAATGCTTAATTATACAGCAGGCACCAAAGGCATAACCTGTGCGGTAACAGCGGCTGAAATTAAAACCATTATTACTTCTCGAAAATTCATCCAAAAAGGTAAGCTTGATTACTTACTTGAAGAAGTCAAGGGTGTTAAATGGTATTTCCTTGAAGATTTACGTAAAAGCTTAACCTTCAGTGATAAATTATATATTTTAATTCATCAATATATTCCACGTTTGGTTCAGCGTCGTCAATCTAGTGATGACGAAGCATTAGTACTCTTTACTTCCGGATCTGAAGGTAATCCTAAAGGTGTGGTACATAGCCATAATAGTTTGATTGCCAATGTAGAACAAATTCGAACAGTTATCGATCCAACACCAGCAGACCGTTTTATGTCAGCTTTGCCACTGTTTCATGCTTTTGGTATTACTGCTGGTCTATTTTTACCGCTGTTTTCAGGCAGTCGAACCTTTTTATATCCAAATCCATTACATTATCGTATGGTTCCCGAAATTATCTATGACCAAAATTGTACTGTTCTATTTGGTACACCAACATTCTTAGCTAACTATGCGCGATATGCACACCCTTATGATTTTATGCGCTTACGTTACGTAGTTGCGGGTGCTGAAAAACTACCAGATTCAGTTCGAGAACAATGGAAAGATAAATTTGGTATTCGTATTTTAGAAGGTTATGGTGTGACCGAATGTGCACCGGTTGTTGCCCTTAATGTGCCTATGGCCTTTAAAGCGGGCACAGTTGGACGATTACTACCGGGTATGATTTCACGATTAATTCCGATATCAGGGATTACCGATGGTGGCGAACTACAATTAAAAGGGCCTAACGTGATGAAAGGTTACTTACGTGTTGAAAATCCAGGTAAACTTGAAGTCCCTGCTGCCACAGATGAAAACGGCAAGGTCGAAAAAGGTTGGTATGATACTGGCGATATTGTCGCTATTGATAACGAAGGTTTTGTTACCATTAAAGGACGCTTAAAACGATTTGCTAAAATTGCCGGTGAAATGGTGTCATTAGAAAGTGTTGAAGCTCTAGCCAAAAAAGTCGATCCCGATTCGATGAATGGCGCAACAGTGAAAACAGACTCGGCTAAAGGCGAAGCAATTGTACTGTTTACCACATCGTCTAACATTAATCGAGAATTACTCAATCAAGCCGCTCAAGAACTGGGTATACCAACATTAGCCATTCCACGTGATATTCGGGTTGTTAAAGAGTTACCATTACTTGGCACGGGTAAAATCGATTTTATCACGCTAAGAAAAATGGCCGATGAATAAGTCAGAATCTACTATGAAACAATATTCACTATTAAGCAAAGGCATGGTAGCAACCATGCTAGCGCAGTTTTTTTCAGCATTTGCGGATAATGCAATCTTTTTTGCTATTCTTGCTTATATTAAAAATTTGCATTACCCACAATGGAGCCAATCAGTATTACAAATTAGCTTTGTTGTTCCTTTTATAATTCTTTCACCTTTTGTTGGCCAATTTGCCGATAGTATGTCTAAAGGCAAAGCGATGATGATAGCCAATGGTCTAAAATTAATTGGCGCAGCAAGTATCTGCTTAAATATTAGTCCCTTTATCGGTTATTTTTTAGTGGGTATTGGCGCTGCCGGTTACTCTCCAGCAAAATATGGTATTTTAGGCGAGCTGACATCGGGTGATAAGTTAATAAAAGCGAATGGTTTAATTGAAGCATCAACAATTGCAGCAATTCTGCTGGGTTCTTTGGCTGGTGGGCATATTGCCGATATGAATGTCAGTGCATCCTTACTTACTTGTGTTTTAATGTATGCACTCGCCGTAATTGCTAACATATTTATTCCCAAGTTACCTGCTGCAAGAAAAGATATTCACTGGAAATTTACCAGTATGGTGAAAGATTTTACCCGCACAGTCAAAATCATCTTCAGTAATAAACAAGCTTTATATACGCTATTAGGCACCAGCCTATTTTGGGGAGCAGGCATTACATTACGTTTTTTATTGATTAGCTGGGTGCCTGTGGTTTTAGGTATTGTTGACAATTCAACCCCGACCAATCTTAATGCCATTGTTGCCATCGGCATTGTAATTGGCGCTGGTTTAGCGAGTGCATTTATTTCGATCGATAAAACATTACGTTGTATTCCTGCTGGAATCATGATGGGCATTGCCGTTATAGCTTTTACATTGCAAAGCCATATCATTTCATCCTATATTTTATTAGTGATCATTGGTGCACTAGGTGGATTTTTCTTAGTACCACTCAATGCCTTGATCCAAAAAATGGGCAAAGATTTAGTTGGTGCAGGTAGTGTCATATCAATCCAAAACTTAAGCGAATATAGTGCAATGATGATCATGTTAGGGCTTTATACCTTAGCCGTTGCGCTCAACCTCCCTGTTATTGCTATTGGTGTAGGTTTTGGTTGCTTATTTACGCTAATAATATTTCTTCTATGGCTAGGATTAAGAAAACATGCAAAATATTAATTTATCTTCTATGTTAACCGAGAGCCGCAATCTCAATAGTGAACAAATTGATAATTGCTCTACATTAGAAATTCTTAAAATTATCAATAATGAAGATAAAAAAGTTGCCTTAGCAGTAGAGCAAGAATTAAGCAACATAGCTCAAGCAGTAGATGTAGTTAGTCACGCTTTGTTAAATCAAGGTAGATTAGTTTACATTGGTGCTGGCACATCGGGCCGTTTAGGCATTTTAGATGCCAGTGAATGCCCACCAACTTATGGCACACCGCCTGAACTGGTCATCGGCTTAATCGCTGGTGGTCAGCAGGCAATCTTTCATGCTGTTGAAAATGCTGAAGACAATCCACAATTAGCTGAACGTGATTTAACCAAGATCAATTTATCAGCCAACGATGTTTTAGTCGGAATTGCAGCTAGTGGGCGCACACCTTATGTTCTTGGTGCCATGCACTTTGCTAAATCACTGGGGTGCAAAGTTGTAAGCTTATGCTGCAATCCCAAAGCTCCCATGCTTGAATTAGCCGATATCGCAATCACTCCCATTGTTGGTGCAGAAGTGATCACCGGCTCATCTAGAATGAAAGCGGGCACGGCACAAAAGCTTGTACTAAATATGTTAACCACAGCAAGTATGATTAAAATTGGCAAAGTTTACGGTAACTTGATGGTAGATGTTGAAGCAACCAATGCTAAACTGATTGAGCGCCAAATATCAATTGTTATGCAAGCAACCGATTGTGACCGACAAACCGCGACTTTAGCATTACAACAAAGTAATCGACACTGTAAAACAGCTATTTTAATGATTTTAGCTAATCTATCTTTTACGCAAGCCAAAAAGGTCCTATCAGAAAATAGTGGATTTATTCGTCGTGCGCTAAAAGATCATGGCTTATAAAATAACGATTAAAATACCTTTAAAAAAGGTGATTTTTAGTTCAAATGTATTTTTAAAAAATAGCAATATAGTACATTTGACGAAAATAATCTCAATTTAATTTTTACAGTTGCATTTGGTAAATCAAAAAACTAAGACAATCTAATTTAGCGTATAGATCACATCAGTTATCTTTGACATTGTTTGATGTGATCTAAAGTTGAGCGATAAAAAACTCCTTAAAATTAAATCAGCAGCAATATTGAGTTGCATGTTAGCAAAACATACCTGACGAAATGGACAAAAACCAATCAATTAGCTTTGAAGAAAATCATCTTAAAAGTCTAAAATGGTAGATGTTTTAGTCAACAACTTGTTGATTTAATATCAAAATCCATCATTATGGATTAAATAACTGATAATTAATTTTGCGTCAATAACCAGTAATAATCATCATATAATAAGATTAAATACTGATTATCAATAAGCATAAAATAACAGTATCCATTATTAGATGGATGATCAATAATTAGCAAAATTTCGTAACAAGAATAAATGATTTTTTAAAAATAGATAAAATTCTTCTATAAAAAAATAGATTATCTATACTTAACTTATTAATAAATGTTATGATTTAACAGTTAATTATATAAAAATTAGGAATATAAACATTTGTTTTACAAACAACTATGTACCTCATATTTTTTATAAACAGACTTTTTATGTTCAATGTTTTTACATATGACTTAACTAAACCAAACTAGTTTTTGGTGCTCATTTAAAGTAATTTATTATTATCCAATGAGATAAATATTTGGAGGAAGATCTATGGTAGGAATTATTCTTGCAACTCATGGCGAGTTTGCAGAAGGGATTCTACAATCAGGAACAATGATATTTGGTGAACAAGAAAACGTTAAAGCGGTTACCTTGCATCCAAGTGATAGTCCTGAAAGTTTAAAAGAGAGAATGCTTGCTGCAATAGCAACATTCGATAATCAAGATGAAGTGCTTTTTTTAGTGGATTTATGGGGCGGAACACCTTTCAATCAAGCGAATAATTTATGTGGTGAACATAGTAATTGGGCGATTGTAGCTGGTTTAAACTTACCTATGTTAATTGAAGCTTACTCATCACGCTTTTCGATGGAAACAGCCAAAGAAATTGCATCAGCAATTTTAGAATCTGCTAAAGAAGGCATTCGCGCAACAGTTGAACCTGCCAAAACACAAACATCTAAACCCGCTGCAGCTATTCCAGAAGGTACAGTTGTCGGTGATGGAAAGATGAAAATTGTGTTAGCTCGTATCGATTCTCGCTTATTACATGGTCAAGTCGCCACTTCTTGGACAAAATCAACCAATCCTACCCGTATTATTGTCGTATCAGATTCAGTTGCTAAGGACCAGTTAAGAAAAAAACTGATTGAAGAAGCGGCGCCTCCTGGTGTGAAAGCAAACGTGGTTCCTATCAAAAAAATCATTGAAGTTTCGCATGATCCTCGTTTTGGCAATACCAAAGCTTTATTGCTATTTGAAAACCCTGAAGATGTATTAAGAACCATTGAAGGTGGTGTTGATATCAATGTTGTCAATGTTGGTTCGATGGCACATTCTGTGGGTAAGGTCATGGTTAATAAAGTGTTATCAATGAATGCACAAGACGTTGAAACCTTCGAAAAGTTAAAAGCTAAAAACGTCAAATTTGACGTTCGTAAAGTACCTAATGATTCTAACGATAATATGGATGAATTATTAAAGAAAGCGAAACAAGAATTAGCTGAGCAAAAGAATTAGTTTATTTAAGGGGTTATATTATGACATTATCAATTATTGCTATCATTTTGGTGATAGTTATTGCCTTCCTAGCTGGTATGGAAGGGATTTTAGATCAGTTTCAATTTCATCAACCTTTGGTTGCTTGTTCGTTGATTGGACTTGTGACCGGAAATTTAGAAGCGGGTATTGTATTAGGTGGATCATTACAAATGATTGCATTAGGTTGGGCAAACATTGGGGCAGCAGTCGCACCTGATGCAGCATTAGCCGCAGTGGCTTCATCTATCATTTTAGTTTTAGGTGGGCAAGGTGTCGCTGGTGTTTCAACCGCAATTGCAGTTGCCATTCCACTTGCTGTAGCTGGATTATTCTTAACTATGATTGTGCGAACCATTGCTGTTCCATTAGTCCATATGATGGATGCTGCAGCAGAAGAAGCAAATATTCGTAAAATAGAATTATTGCAAATTTTGGGGATCTGTTTGCAAGGTCTAAGAATCGCAATCCCAGCAGCAGCTCTTTTATTTATCCCTGCTGAAACGGTAAAAGGCGCATTAGAAGCGATGCCTGAATGGTTAACAACAGGTATGGCAATTGGTGGAGGAATGGTTGTTGCGGTTGGTTACGCCATGGTCATTAATATGATGGCAAACCGCGAAGTATGGCCATTTTTCATTATTGGCTTTGTGGTTGCAGCGATATCACAATTAACCTTAATTGCGCTAGGTGCGCTCGGCATTGCCTTGGCGTTAATCTATCTTAGCCTTTCTGAACGCGGAAACTCTTCAAATGGCGGCGATAAAGGCGATCCACTTGACGACATTTTAAATGATTACTAGGAACTTGGAGAAAAAAAATGACTGATAGAATTCAATTAAGCAAAAAAGATCGTTTAGCGGTTGCTTGGCGTTCGACTTTCCTCCAAGGTTCTTGGAATTATGAACGTATGCAAAATGGTGGTTGGGTTTACTCAATGATCCCAGCTATCAAAAAATTATATACCAGCAAAGAAGATCGCTCTGCTGCATTAAAACGTCACTTAGAGTTTTTTAACACTCATCCCTATTTAGCATCACCTGTGCTAGGGGTAACGCTTGCGCTAGAAGAAGAGCGTGCCAACGGCGCTGCGGTTGATGATGTTGCGATCCAAGGGGTGAAAGTTGGGATGATGGGACCGTTAGCTGGCGTGGGTGATCCAGTATTCTGGTTTACAGTAAGACCAATGCTTGGTGCACTTGGAGCATCGCTTGCACTTAGCGGTAACATTATGGGGCCAATTCTATTCTTCTTACTTTGGAACATTATTCGTTGGAGCTTCATGTGGTATACCCAAGAGTTTGGTTATCGTACTGGCTCAAAAATTACCGATAATTTATCTGGTGGTTTACTCCAAAAAATTACGAAAGGTGCGTCTATTTTAGGGATGTTTGTACTGGCGGCTTTGGTACAAAGGTGGGTATCGATAAAATTCCAACCAGTCGTTTCAACCGTAAAATTAGATAATGGTGCATTTATTGATTGGAATGCATTACCCGCTGGTGCGGAAGGCATTCAAAAAGCATTACAACAAATGCAAGCTGGATTATCTTTGACACAAGAAAAAGTGACTACCTTGCAAAATAACTTGGATCAATTAATACCAGGACTTGTACCATTACTTTTAACATTTTTATGTATGTGGTTACTACGTAAAAAAGTCTCACCTATTATCATTATCCTTGGATTATTTGTTGTAGGTATTATTGGCCACGTTATTGGTCTTTTATAAAAGATAATGTTTTAACCAACGTATTTTTAAAATATACCGTTTTAGTTTAAAGCAACAAATTCTTAATAATCAAACTATCCTTTTCATCACATAACAATGATGAAAAGGATATCATCACTAATTCAAGTCTGGTTTAGGGACACAATAGATGGTTCAATCATTAAACACGAAGATTGATTTAACGGTAAAAGCAACAGCATTTACTGGTTTAACGGAATATGGCAATATTATAATCGGAGACAAAGCTTTTGAGTTTTATCATCAGCATGATCCGCGCAAATATATTCAAATTCCTTGGAATGAAGTCGATTTTGTTATTGCATCGGTACTATTTGGTGGTAAATGGATTCCACGTTATTCAATTCAAACCAAAAAAGATGGTACTTTTACCTTTGCTTCTAAACAACCTAAACAAGTACTTAGAGCTATTCGTGTTTATATTGATGGACAAAAAATGGTACGTTCACTAGGTTTTTTTGACGTGTTAAAACGAGCTTTCTTTAAGAAAAAAACAAAAAATTAAGACAATATTAAGTACAATATACAAATAAATTAATATATTAATTTATCAATTTATTATTCCTAATAAATTGATAAAATTTTTAAGCTGATTTTAGTAATTGTCGATCTCTTTGCTTAATCAGATAAACTGCTCTTTTGAGCAAGATGCCTTCAAGTAAGATTACCGCAATATTGTCATGTTCAAATTGAAATAAGGTTAACCTAGTTGTAATACTAATCCCATGATTAACTGAAACTAACCCCATCATAAATGTCTACAGCCTAACTTCTATAGCATATTAAATGTTATAGCTGCGTCAATTATTTTAGTATAAATACAAATAATTATACCTTTTAAAAAAGCAATAAATTTATGCCTTTCTAACCCCTTTAATTCAACCGATTGTTTCTGCTCAAGAACATTATCTTTGTGGCAAATCAAATAAAACTCACCTGAAAACAATAAATCTGCATGAATATCTTTTAAAGTCGGTATTTCTGCTAATATTGTCATTACAGAACGAGTTGCCGATTTTTCGCAAGTAACGTTTAAACAAATAGCCAAAGATCATGTTACCGTCATGGGTGATGTGCTCGTAAAGCTGTCAAAGAGATTATTGCAATTGACTCAACGCTAATTGAATGACAGCTAGTCAAACAGTTATCAGCTATTTGGAGGTATAAAAAAATTGTGCAATCACCCGTGGCATAACTTGCTCTTTAGCGCTTGATATGCATGGAAAAGGGCTAAGTGCGGCATTAATGGGTAAAGATATAGATTAAAACGACTGTTAATGATTGTTTTTTGAACCGAATCAATCCCAGTAATTATTATTGGTGAGATTGATTATTTATAGATATTGATTAATAAATGTATTACCTTTTATCAGCCATAAACAGCCATTGCACTTTTTGCCAGAAAGAGTATAATTTCGGGGCTTTGATTTTGTCCATGTTGGACAAGATAAAGATTATTTTTTAATTTAAGAGGATGTTATGGTAACTATTCGTTTAGCTCGTGGTGGCTCTAAAAAGCGCCCTTTTTATCAAGTAGTTGTCACTGATAGCCGTAACCCACGTGATGGTCGTTTTATTGAGCGCGTTGGCTTTTTTAATCCAATTGCACAAGGTAAAGCGGAAGAATTACGTTTAGATCTTGATCGCGTAAATCATTGGGTAGGTTTAGGTGCAACCGTTTCTGATCGTGTTAATACATTGATCAAACAAGCACAAAAAGCTGCTTAATATTAGTAACTAATAGTAATTGTAATGATGAATACTGAGAATCTAATTGTTGTGGGTAAACTTGGTTCAAGCTACGGCATTCGTGGATGGCTCAGGATTTTTTCGTTTACAGAATTTCCAGATAGTATTTTTGATTACACACCTTGGTATATTCAGCGTGCTGGGCAATGGCAAGAAGTAATCGTAGAAAGCTTTAAACCCCATAATCAAGACATGATTGTGAAACTCAAAGGTGTTGACGATCGTGATCAAGCCAATGCATTAACTAATGCCGAAGTATTTGTCGATGCAGAAAAATTACCAAAACTTAATAATGGTGATTTTTATTGGAAAGATCTGATTGGTTGCCGAGTAAAAACAATTAATGGTTATGACTTAGGTCAGGTCACTGATTTAATGGAAACCGGTTCTAATGATGTGTTGGTTGTTAAAGCAAATCTAAAAGATGCATTTGGAGCAACAGAACGTTTAATTCCTTTTGTTGAAGAACAATTTATTAAACAAGTTGATTTAACAACAAAAATGATTGTGGTCGATTGGGATCCAGCATTTTAATTGGTAAGGTAAGAATATGTGGATTGGCGTAATTAGCCTTTTTCCCGAAATGTTCCAAGCTATTACCTGTTATGGTGTAACTGGTCGAGCCGTAAAAAATGGACTGTTAACAGTAAATTATTGGAACCCGCGCGATTTTGCGCATGATAAGCATAAGACTGTCGATGACAGACCTTATGGTGGCGGTCCCGGCATGTTAATGATGGTACAACCACTTAGAGATGCCATTCATGCAGCGAAAGCAGTAGCAGGTAACGATACAAAAGTAATCTATCTTTCCCCGCAAGGGCGCAAATTAAACCAACAAGGTGTTTGCGAGTTGTCACAATATCAAAAATTGATTTTGATTTGTGGTCGATACGAAGGTATAGATGAACGCGTTATCCAAACCGAAATTGATGAAGAATGGTCAATTGGGGATTACGTGTTAAGTGGCGGTGAATTACCGGCAATGACCATGATTGATGCTCTAGCAAGATTTATTCCTGGCGTGTTGAATCATGAATCATCAGCAGAAGAAGACTCTTTTGCTAACGGTTTACTTGATTGTCCACACTATACCAGACCAGAGGTGTTAGATGGAATGGCGGTGCCCGATGTGTTAATGTCTGGTCACCATGAAGCGATTCGTCGCTGGCGATTGAAACAATCACTAGGACGAACTTGGTTGAGAAGAGACGATCTTCTTGAAAATCTAGCTCTGACTGATGAAGAGCAATGTTTACTCACTGAATTTCAACAAGAATACCGTGATAAACAAAGCAACTAAAATTTCAGTATAACTAGTAAGAGATAACATTATGAAAAATGCAATTATTCAGCAATTAGAACAAGAACAAATGAAAAAAGACATCCCGTCTTTTCGCCCAGGCGATACGATTGAAGTAAAAGTATGGGTTGTTGAAGGTAACAAAAAACGTCTTCAAGCTTATGAAGGTGTGGTTATTGCAATTCGCAATCGTGGTTTACATTCTGCATTTACAGTACGTAAAATTTCGAATGGCGAAGGTGTTGAACGAGTATTCCAAACTCACTCACCAATTGTTGATTCAATTACTGTGAAACGTCGTGGTCAAGTACGTCAAGCTAAACTTTACTACTTACGCGAACTTCGTGGTAAAGCGGCTCGTATTAAAGAGCGCCTTAACTAATTCTTTATTGGTTAATGATTTAAAAAAACAATATAAAATATATCTGTCTAATGATGGTCACCTTTACGGTGACCGTTTTTATATTTAAAACATACTGTTTCCTGCCAACTATCTAGCGTTGACAAAGTTAAAGCAAATTTTATTATTCTTTTGAAGGTTATGCTATGGGTGACTATCTTTTCGAAATTCTTGCAACAACTATAAAATTGTTCGCATTAATGACACCACCAGCAGTTTTGAGCGCATTTTTAAGTGGCACAAAACAATATGATGAACAACTACGCCGCAAAACAGCACTTAAAACATCGTGTGCCGTTTTTATTATTGGTATTGTACTGTTCTTTTTTGGTAATACTATGTTTAGTGTTTTTGGTTTTACTCTTGATGCATTTAGAATTGGCTCCGGTGCGTTACTCTTTATTACAGCGGTTTCGTTGATGAATGACTCACCAGAAAAGAATAAAATAAGTAGCGATGAAGATATTAGTGTTGTGCCCTTAGCAATTCCTTTATGTATGGGGCCGGCATCCATTGGTACCATCATTGTGTTAGGTTCGAGTTCGTTGGGTGTTGTACAAAATTTGATTGGTGCAATATCATTATTCATTGCATCTTCAGGTATCTATGCTATGTTGCTATGCGCTAAAACAATCGCTAAAGTGCTAAAAAATACCGGTATATCAATTTTATCAAAATTGACTGGATTACTTATATCCGCTATTGCGGCACAAGTTGTTTTTACTGGTGTAGCTGCTTTTCTAAAATAGTACAAACAAATTGAGATATAATTAACAAAACATGATTATATTTGATTTCAACAATAATACAGTTTGCTACTAATAATCAATCCTATGTAATCAAGACAATATGTTTATTGACTCGATTACATACAAAGTGCCGATTAATGGCTTTTGTCGGGATTACGTTTTTTATAGAAAAAGTAAGAAATAAGAATAATAGCAATTAACACTAGCTCAGATAATAGAATGAAGTAACCTGACTCATCAAACCAAACCCCCATAATAATCACTGTATTTGCAATAATTGATATAATGGCTAACCAAGGAAATAAAGGCGATCTGAATTTAATCATCTCTTTAGGGTACTGACCAGTATTGACGCCTTTACGAAAACGATACTGGCACCAAGCTATAACAATCCAAGCAAAACAACCGACCTGTCCGGTACCTGCAACTAAATAGATATAAAGTTTTTCAGCCGCAATATATTTAGAAAATAAGGATACTAATGCAATAAGTGCAATAAATAAAATCCCTTTTGTTGGTACACCGCGTTTATTGACATCTGAAAAATATTTAGGGGCTAAGTTATCTTGAGCCATAGACCACAACATTCTTGAGCTAGCATAAATTGCTGAATTAGCAGCTGAAATGGCAGCACAAAAAATAACAAACAGCATCCCATAAGAAGCAAAGCTAATACCTGCCTTATTAAATACCCATATAAAAGGACTGATCTCGGTATGTTCTGTGCCATAAGGATAAACCAGTGCTAATACCGCAATCGCTAACACGTAAAACAAAATGATTCGAAAAGCAACGCCAGTAATAATTTTGGGTAATACTGCTTGTGGTGATTGCGCTTCACCAGCAGCATTACCAATTAACTCAACACCTTGAAACGAATAAGTTACAATGGTCATACAAACAAAAATCGATAAAAAACCATTTGGAAACCAGCCATGTTCTGTCTTAAGTGTTGGTAACACGTGGGTTTGGTTATATTCTTGACATAACAAATAAATGCCAATACAAATAAACGCAATAATCGCCAAGACTTTAATGGTTGAAAACCAATATTCACTTTCACCAAATGCACGAACAGAAGTTAAATGCACACAAGTAATAACTGTAAGGATTAAAAGACTAAAAAGATAAATAGGAATTGCAGGAAAAACTTGATGGGCTATCATAGCAGCAGCAGTTAAATCAGCTGCCATCGACAGCACCCAACTTAACCAATATAACCAACCAATGGTATAACTCCAAATTGGGTTCGGAATAAACATTAATGCATAATGTTGAAAAGAACCAGCGTGGGGAAAAGCACAAGAAAGTTCACCTAAGCATAACATAGTTGCAAGCATAATACTGCCAGCCATTAAATAAGCAATAATAGTACCTAATGGGCCTACTGTACTAAGCGGTGCTGCAATACCAATAAATAATCCCGTACCGATTGATCCCCCTAACGAAATCATCAATAAGTGACGATTTTTTAGATTTTTCTTTAAGCTACTGGGATAAGGACTTTCTTGTGATTCTGATGTTGCCATGTAAACCGCCTAATAATTAATAACAGCTGCTGGCGTAACCAGCAGCTAACACGAATTAATAAATAAAACGTTTTTCTACACCATTTGTTTGGCAAGCCATAAGTAAGGCTGTGTAATCAAGTTCAAAACCAATGGTATCGCCAACACGCAATGTTTCAGTAACATCTTCAATATCGACAATAGTATGATCACTGGTCTGTCCTAAAACAGTAATACTATCATTAATCGGTACACAGTTTTCAGACGGTACATCTTGACGTCCAAAAGCGAGAAGTGCGCGTTTACGCGTACCATGATCAACAAAAGTTTTACTATTTAAAAACGCATCTACACCTAACTCACCAACAGGAACAGTTGGTTTACTATTGAGTTCAATAATTTGCGCATACAATTTATACAAATTACTGCATGCTTTATCGACAGGCTTATTTGAGTGATGGAATTCATCTAAATACTTCATATCCACATACTCAATACCAAACTCATGTAAACCACCAATTCTGATGTGATTTAAGCCTTCAGGCCAAACACCTTTATCAAGTAAATGATAACTCGTACAGTTACCCGCTGATAAATATTTGATCTTAATGTTACAAGCTTGCTCTACTTTACGCGCAATTTGTAAAAAGTCTACTCCATTTTTTACAGTCGGTAAAACCGTACCATAGCAATTGAAGTTTGTTCCAAGACCATAAAGTTCAACACCCGGTAACGATAAGATAAGCTTGACAGTATCGATGATATCATCAACATGTTCAAACCAAATACCTTCACGTAAATCACCCATATCCACCATTAATAAAACCTGATGAATTTTCTGCTGTTTAACCGCTTCATCAGAAAGTGCTTGGATAACTTGTTTTTCACTGTTTAAGCTAATGTCAGCATATTTAACAACATCACTAATTTCACTCAAACAAGGACTACGTAATAAACACGTTTTGCAATTTAACGCGTCTTTAAGTTTTTTTAGATTGTAAGTTCTTGACTCGGCAATTACATCAATACCACCATCAAGCACCACCTTGGCGGTTTCAACGCAACCGTCAAAGACTTTATTGACCGCCATCACTTCAATGTCGTGCTTAGCAAGTATCTCTTTTTCGACTCGCGCATTATTCCTTAATTTGCGCAAATCAATTTCCAATATAGGTTTGTACATACTCTTACTCCTCTATATTATTGTTGTTGCAAACGATTACGTTTTTGTGCTCGGTAATATATCCATTCAGCTAGGACAATTGCAAGCACTGCACCACCAACAATTTTCGCAATATACTCAACATAACCACCCATATCAATTTGTGCAGGTGGAATAAAGACTAAGATCACCGCAAATAGCGTAGATAAGAATCCTAAACCGGGTAAAACAATTGGTAATACTTTACCTGGTATCTTAAAGCTACGTGGTACATCTGGTTGAGTAATACGTAAACGATAGTAAGCAATAAACATCACTAAGTAAGGAATAAAGTAACAAATTGTTGTTAATGCGGTTAACATCCAATAAGCTGCCGCAATACTTGGTGATACAAACGTTGAGAAACAAAGTACCGTTACAATTATTGCTTGGATAACTAAAGCAAATGCTGGTGTTTGATATACAGGATGTAAACGACCAATACGTTCACCAAGCAAATTATCTTCTTTAGATGCTTCTTGTAACATATAAATAGGACCAACTAACCATGAGTTAATTTGACCTAATGCACCAAAGAATAAACAAATTGCCATAACCGGTAATAACCAAGGCATATGTAACTCTTTAGCCGCTGCTTCCATCGCTTGCATTACGCCAGCAACAATATCAGTATCAGCAGCAGGTAATAAAGTATTAATTGCCCAAGTACCAATCATGTAAATACCAACAATTACAATTGCCGATACCGCCATCGCTTTAGGGAAGTCTCGTTGTGGATCACGAGTACGTCCAGCAATCATAGGTGCCACTTCAAGACCAGCAAAAGCAAACATCATACTAGATAAAAATACGATGGTGTCCCAACTGCTTAAATCTGGGATCCAATCACTAACATGACTATAATCAGTTGCCATCGGGTGACCAGTTAATAACCAAACAATGGCTAATAACACAATAATTGCAGCAGGAATAAATACCCCAAGCCATGCACTCACACTATTGATAATTTTGGTCCACTGCATACCGCGAATATTCATCAGTGTCAAAATCCAGAATACCACCATCGATCCTACACCAATAAACACCTGATTTTGCGCCAAATCGGCACTAAACATATAGCCAATTGCGGTAAAACCAAATTGCAACATGAGTGGGAAAAACAGCACACAAGAAAATAAGAAGCAAACAACAACAATCCAACCAATGCGTTTACCAAACGCTTCTTTTACCCACACAAAGATCCCACCATCTTTCGGCCAACCTGTGGAAAGTTCACCACAGACCATCGCTAATGGGAAAAACAAACAAAATGCAGCAAGTAACCAAAGCACCATTGCTGATGCCCCATAAGGCGCCACATTAGGAATTTGACGTAAACTTAGTATTGCAATAACATTCATAAATACAATGTCTTTAATACCAAGTAAACTTGAACCTTTAGAATCACTCATAAAATAACCTCACATTATAATATCTGGAGCACGATGTGCCCCAGATAACTCATGATTAATACACGTCGTATCCAACCATATCTTCGTAAGTGTCCTCACGGCGAATCAATCGATCTTTGCCTTCTTTATCAATCATAACAACAGCAGTACGTGGGCGATTGTTATAAACAGTTTGGCTTTCGATGGTATAAGCACCCGCATCAAGGAAAGCGACAATATCACCAATTTGAGTATCTTTTGGCATTAAAAATTCTTCACCTTTAACCCCTACATGATAATAGTCGCCGCCATCACATAATGGTCCTGCTAATTTGATGTATTCATCATGTGCTTCGTTGATTCTTGAAGCATTGAAAACATAGAAGAACCAATCAAAATGTTGACTATCAGAAAGAACACTATAACCTGCATCAACAAATTTCCATTCAACATGCTCTTCGATGTTACCGTCTAAATCGTAATTAGTCTTACGTTTTTCACAAGCTACTTCGGTTAACAATACAGCAGCTGAACTTGTTACTTTACGTCCTGGTTCAATACAAATTTCAACATCTTTACGCCATTTGTGTACTTCTTTAATTACCGCATCAGCAAAATCTTGTGCTGTAATACCTGCGTACATGTTGTCTTCTAATGGGTTACCATTTTCTTCATCATATTTATATGGAACAGGAATACCACCACCAACGTTGATTAAATCAAATTTAATGCCAAGTACTTCTTCTAAACGGCGTGATTCGTCAACTAATACTTTGGTTGCTTTAGCAAAAGGTTCTGCTTCTGGTACCTGATCGCCAACATGCATATGTAAACCACGAAGATGTACATAAGGCATTTCAAGAATACGACGACAAGTTTCTTCAGCTTGTTCAAGGTCAATACCTGATTTAGCATGATAAGCAGTGACTAACTCTGCATGAGTTGCAGAAGGTACATTTGGTTCAACACGGACACACACGTTTGCTACTTTTTTCAAACGCTGTGAAATTTCATCAATAATATCAAGTTCATATAAGCTATCAACATTAATAATATAAAGATCATTTTTGATAGCAAATTCTAAATCAACAGGTTTTTTAACCACACCGTTGAAAACAATTTGGCTTCCTGGAAAACCAATTTCCAAACATTTACGCACTTCAAACATTGAATTAGCTTCAGCGTAAATACCCGCATCTTTAATCGCTTTGAGTACGCCCATGACTGAACAAGTTTTAGATGCATAGAAAATTTTGGTATTTGGATGTGCCTTAAATGCATCTTTAATTTCTTGAACGTTACGATCAATTTCTTTTTCAGAAAACACATAAAAAGGGGTTGGATATTTTTTGGCTAAATCGACTAAATCAATGCCATCAAAACAAAGTTTGCTACCTTCCGCACTAAAACGACGATCTTTGGTTATAAGATTGGTGCGTATTTTGTTATAATTAGACATAATTGTGTCAGACATATGACCTCCAGTTAATTAGTACATAAAAAAGTACACAATGAATAAGAAAAAAGGCTTTTCTCAGGTAATGCAATCAGCATGCCAACTTAAAAACAATTAAAAAATCAATAAATTAAATATATAGGCATAGAAATAATATTAGTCATTTAGTAAAAAATATGTTTTTATGACGAATATTTGTCATTATTAGTGATGGTTGAACAAACTAAAGCTAGTTATATTTAGCAAATAATCCTAATTTCAAAGGTACGGATATCATGATAATCGATCCTGAATTATTAAAAGCATTAGAACTATTTAAACATTTTTTTGATTTAATGCATCAGCCAATGGCCATTATTGATAAAGAAGGTAAATATATTTATTACAATCAGGAAAGCGCAGATCTTGATGGTTACTCAGAAGAGCAAGCTATTGGTAAACCATTGCTCAAAGTTTATCCTAATTTGAAGAAAGAAGATAGTACAATGTTACAAGCATTACAACAAGGTAAGGAATATCAAGATAATTACCAATCTTACTATAATCATTTAGGTAAACTTGTTGATTATTTACATACTACAGTACCACTTTACAACAGTAAAAAAGAGATTATTGGTGCGGTAGAAATAGGTCGTAATTTATCTGATGTAAGGCAACTTCAAGATCAAGTCTTCACACTCAATAGAAAACTGTATCAAAATAAAGAACAACCTTTACCTGAAATTGTTTTTGTTTCGAATAAAATGCAGGATGTTATCGATCAAACTAATATTTTAGGTCGAAACGACGTTCCTGTACTGATTGTAGGTGAAACAGGCACGGGCAAAGAATTATTTGCTCGATTAATTCATCAAACCAGCCATCGCCGTGATAAGGCTTTTATTTCACTTAATTGTAGTGCATTACCGACAACGCTTATCGAAAGTACTTTGTTTGGAACCGTTAAAGGGGCATTTACGGGTGCTGAAAATCGACAAGGTTATTTAGAACTCGCCAACGGAGGCACACTATTTTTAGATGAACTTAATGCTATGCCTTTAGATATGCAAAGCAAATTATTACGATTTCTTCAGGAAAAAACCTATTGGCAATTAGGGGGGAATAAAGAGATACATTCAGATGTTCGAATTGTGGCAGCAATGAATGAATCCCCAGCGGAACTGTTACAAAGTGGTAAAATGCGCAGCGATCTTTTTTATCGCTTAAATGTTGGTTTAATTAAATTACCCGCTTTACGAGAACGAACAGAAGATATTCCGGTTTTAGCGCGTTATTTTATCGATAAACATAAAAATGATTTTAACGTTATTATTAGTGGTATTAGTGAACATGCACTTAAACAGTTAATGTCAGCACCATGGCCTGGCAATGTAAGAATGCTAGAGAATGCAATTGTACGAAGTATGGTATTACAAAGTGAACCGGGCGAATTACAACAAATAACCTTAGATGAAGAATTATTTGATATTAACAGCCCATATGCCGTAGTTGAAACAAATAGTCAATCCGAAAAAAATAATCCAACTACCCCACCTAACGGCAATAATTTAACTGAACAAGTGGAAAATTATGAACGTCAATTAATTATTGATGCATTAAATCAAGCCAATGGCAAAATTATCACTGCGGCTAAATTATTGAATATTTCCCGTACAACTTTACAATATAAAGTCAAAAAATACCATATTCAAATGGGCGTTATCGATAGTTAGATAACAATATAAAATCAATTAAAGCTTTGTGCGCAAGCAAATGCGCTACTCCAAGCCCACTGAAAATTATATCCACCTAGCCAACCAGCAACATCGACAACTTCGCCGATAAAATACAGGTTTGGTTGGGTATTGGCTGCCATTGTTTTAGATGAAAGTGCATCAGTACTCACGCCGCCTAAGGTCACTTCGGCTGTTCGATACCCTTCAGTACCATTTGGAATAATGCGCCACTGGGTTAACTTTTTATACAATTCAAACTGTTGTTTTGGATTAAGCTGCTTAACAATAGTGTCAGAAATGAAATTAAGTTGTATTAATACCTCAACCAATCTTTTAGGTAGAATTTGTGCTAAACAGTTTTTTAGACTTTGATTACGATTACTTTCCAGTAAAGGCTTAAATGCCGATTCAAACTCTAAATCCGGTAAAAGATTAATAACGATTTCTTCTCCTACTTGCCAATAACTCGAAATTTGTAGAATCGCCGGTCCTGACAATCCACGATGAGTAAAGAGTAGATTCTCTTTAAAACTGATTCGTTCATTAGATACTTCAACTAAAACAGCAATTCCTGATAACGAGGATAACACATCTAACAAAGGCTTATGTAACGTAAATGGCACAAGCCCCGCTTTGACTGGCACAACAGGAATCGAAAATTTTTCGGCAATTTTATATCCAATAGCGGTCATACCTAGTGCTGGCATCGACTGTCCACCGGTTGCAATAATTAGTTTATCAGTATCAACAAAGCCTTGAGAAGTAGATAACTTAAATCCTTGCTGTTCAGCCTCCACATCTTCAAGTTGTGTTTTTAACATAAACTTAACTTGCCCTTTCTGGCACTCTTTGATAAGCATATCAACAATATCTTGAGCTGAATTATCACAAAATAACTGACCATGATCTTTTTCATGATAGGCAATATGATATTGATTAACGAGTTGGATAAAATCCCATTGGGAAAATCGTTTTAATGCAGATTTACAAAAGTGGCGGTTTTGCGAAATATAATGTTTTGCCTCAACATCGAGATTAGTAAAATTACATTTACCGCCACCAGACATTAATATTTTACGTCCTAATTTTTTACCATTATCAATGACTGTTACATCAAAGCCTTTTTGACCAAGTAATCCCGCACAAAAAAGCCCAGCAGCACCAGCACCGACAATTGTTATTTTGGTTTGCATAACTGATATGTCCAAAAGAAAAGGTGCTAGATTATAACAGTATACAATTGCCACTTATAGTCGTCATTTTATACTTGATTAAATGCATTAGCTGAAACTTATTTAAAACACCAATTTAATGGTTCATAATCGTATAAGATTAACTTCTCTTCTAACTTTTTCATTTCGTTAGACAATTCAATTTGCTCCGGTGTTAATTTCTTGTCGGGGGCATCTTTATAATCAGCGGGAAAACGCTCATAGTCTCTTCTTTGTTGTTCTAAACCTTGTTTTATTGATTCTTGTTCGCTTGCATCAAACTTACTAACATATGCATCACGTTTTGCTTCATCACCGTCTTTTATATAACCCAAATAGTTTTCAGCATCATCGGTCATTTCACTGTTTAATGCTTCCCATTCCGGCCGCTTTCCTTCCGCATCCAGCTCTTCATACCATTCACTTTTTGAGTGAAGATGTAAAATTCAATTTTTTTAAACCTTTACTCAAAATTCCAAGATACACATTTATTATTTTCATGAGCTTCTTTTATCGCATCCACTAAAGTAGACAAATCTTCTCTAGCCTTTTTTAAATACAAAGGATCAAGTGAAATAGCAGAAATAATCTTTTTATTTTTAATAAAATATTTACTTTCAACAATAAAAATAGTTTCAGATTTCAAATTTTCATCATGAAAACCTATTGGTAAATTGTAGTATTCGGTGTTTGATTTTACTTCAAGTTTATCTTTCACTTTTATGACCATAATTTTTGAACGGTATGTCTCACCATAAATTCCTAGTTCAAGTTGATCTTTTTTACAATTTAACAAAGCTCCTTCTGTCGAATGTAAGGATTCAAGCGTCATCTCTTCTGCTTTTAAAGTGAATGATAATAATAAAATATTGAGACTAATTAAATATAATATACCTTTCATCATCTAATTTTTCTTTATTATGTTTTTTTAATAATACTGATACTTTATAACCAAAAATGATTTCAATCGTTCGCTAATATTCAATATCTGGCTCATTAAACAATCACTTTTATGAGTAAAGGTATAAAAACGCAAGTTATTTTTAAATATTTACTTAAAATTCCATGATAAACATTTATTATTTTCATGAGCTTCTTTTAATATTTGTTTAATAGATTCATAGATCTCATTTATTTTTTGGCTGTAATCTGAGCCTAGTAACGATACAAGGACTTGATCATTTTCAATATAAAAATCATAATCAATAGTTAAAATATTTCTGAATTTTTCATAAATCGGGCGATCATAATAACTAAATTTAGCTTTTATTCTATAATTATGAGGTTTACTATTGATAACTTTAATATTACTTTTAAATGTTTCCCCATAAACGTTTAATAATAAATCACTATTTTTTTTATCTTCACAAATTAATTCCGCTCCTTCAGATGAGAAGGACTGAGTTTCAAATACATTTGCATTTGCATTTGCGTTTGCGTTTGCGTTTGCAATAAAAAGATAACATATTAAGAAATTAACTAATATTGACATAACCTTCATCATCTAATTCTCCTTCATTATATTTTTTTAATAATTCTGATGCTTTATAACCAAAAGTAATTTCAAAATGAGGATAATCTTTAAATGTTATCCAATCTCCCCCCCATAAAAAACCATAAGATTTTGCAATATCTACTATTTCTTTAATTTTTCGGTGTTTATCATCTAAAAAAATTGCTTTATTATCTAAAATTTCGACCACATCAATGGCTAATCCATAATTATGAAAACTGTATCCACCTTTAACTTTTGTCACAATAGGATCCGAATTTACTCTACCTTTATCATACAATTTATTTTGTTCTTCTATAGATCTATAACCATCTGATACTCTTAACTTCAAATTTAACTTACTTTCAGCATCATTTATAAAATCTAAAGTGTGTTGACGAATTTTTGGATGTAATAATGCTATCCTTGAGTTTGTTACTTTGTCCCATGTTTCAGTTTTTTTCCCTTCCATATAATAATCCACCATCGCCACAGGATGCATAAACCAAACCTCACCGTTTTGGCTTAACGTGGCAGGCGTTGCTGAAGTTTCGGTTTGCTCAGTTGAGGGGGGCGATGTTTGACTTTTTTCTGTTTCAGTGTCACTTTGTTCTGTCTGTTGACTTTGCTTAGCTAATCCTTCGACTACATCTTCCCACCACAGCATTTTTGTCGCTTTTTCTTTGGTTTTTTCCCATAATTCTGCCTTCTCCTCTAACTCTTTTATTATGCCAAATAAGTTAAGTTGCTCCGGTGTTAATTTCTTGTCGGGGGCATCTTTATAATCAGCGGGAAAACGCTCATAGTCTCTTCTTTGTTGTTCTAAGCCTTGTTTTATTGATTCTTGTTCGCTTGCATCAAACTTACTAATATATGCATCACGTTTTGCTTCATCACCGTCTTTTATATAACCCAAATAGTTTTCAGCATCATCGGTCATTTCACTGTTTAATGCTTCCCATTCCGGCCGCTTTCCTTCCCCATCCAGCTCTTCATACCATTCACTTTTATAATGAACTAACAGCCGTCCCAGTGCCGTTGTTAATGGGGGTTTTTCCGCTATTCCCTTAAAACAGTCCTGTGTTAATGTCGCATATTTATTACTATTTTGAATATATTGTTTATCTAATATTGTTAGGGTCTCTTTGAGGGTTGGCTTGTAGTGCTCAAGTGAGGCATTATCTTTGTTTCGGGTTGTCGCTTTTTTTCGCACTCAGGTAAAACTCTTTTAAACTGCCGGTTTCTCTAATCTGTTTAAAATCAAACCATTCCCAACCACTGACTTTTTTTACACCCTCACTACCAATAAATGTCCATCCTTTAATAGGAATATTTTTACTATCCAGTGCATACTCTATCTTTAACCATAAGGTCCCCTTTTCATCAATTGCACGTTTATCATTTTCCATTAAATCTTTATCATTTATATTCAGTAGCAACGGTGGCATATCAACTTCATTTTTGCTACCGGTTAACTCACTCTCTTGTAAGGGAAATTTACTCCATGCCGGTGTGGTACTGGCTAAATCTTTTAGATTACCTTTTTCTTCTAAGGTAGCAAAACTTTAACGAAGACATTCTTAATCTTTTTGACATTTTACAACTCTTTGTCTATCACGATGTTTACATGAAATCGATTCCAATAACTTGAAGTGCCCACTATTATCTATTTTATAATGTCTCCATTTTTCAATATTTTGTGTTTCGTGATCACCAACATAATTTAATAACCAGACATTCTTAAAATTTTTATCAATATAGTAATACTGTACAAAAGCAGCTGATTCTGAAATTTTTTCTTTAAAAATTGATAATTTATCTATTAATTTATTATTTTTTTCAATATTCAAAAATATTTCGAAATCAAACTCTCCATGCTGCTTTTTAGTTAAATTGTATCGATATTCTCCTTTTTGATATATCTCTTTCTTTTTGTTGAATAAAGTGTCACTAACTTTACCAAAATATTGACCTAATTCGTTTAAATCGCACTCATTGGCAAAGTAAGAATCAGAATAAGATCCATCAGCGGGAAAATCACACTTCTTATTCATATCCTCTACAATTTTTTTATTAGTCAACATGGGATGACCAAACCAACTAAACTCTCGATTTGGTACCTGATAATTAAATCCTCGATAAGTTATGGGAGATTCATTATTTTTTTTCAATTGCTTCGAAAATATTATTAAGTAATCTGACTTAGTTAGAAAAACAAAATAATTATCGATCTTTATTAAATCAGTTAAACCCGCTTCCAAGCATAAATTATCGTCATGATTATTAGTAAATTTGATTGCCTCAAATTGATCGCCTAAAAGGAGCCCTTCTTCTGAAAAAATTTTTTTATATTCCTCCACTTTTTCTGGAGTTTTCCAATAAGATAAAGGTGTAGTAAGATTTGTTGATGTTTTATACTGGATAACACAAATTGTATCAACTATAACTTTTCCATCGATTAATATTAGCTTAATTCGCGAATACTTTTCCGTTAAAAATTCTCTCTCATAATCTGATTTATTACCAGAAACAGAATTTTTTGAAACTTTATAATAATCCCAAATATCCGGTGATTCATTTGAATGAACAATTCCTATAGAAAAAATAAACAATAAAATCAGTGAAAAAAATTTTTTTCATCCCCTTTATCCTTCTAATTTAAATCGTCGACTATTCAATTATTTTAATGGTATTAAAATCAAAATTTTCTGTATGCAAATGGCTATTATGTAAATCGCCACCATTTTTTGTTCCTGATATATCTTTAAATAAGTTATAGATTTCTTTTCCTACTCGAAACGTTCTAAAATGGAATTTAGCTAAAGCGTTAACAAATTCTTTATCTTTTTTGTAATCAGTTAAATTTTTAACTTTTTTAATGTACTTTGTGTCAATACTCAGACCATTTATGTGTAAAGAACTAGGAAAACAAGAGCCTTGTTCATAGGCACTACCCGTTACAATAATATTTTCTTTAATCTCCGCCAGAGCGCCTATAAAACCTGCCAGTAAGTCTGGATTTATATATTTTCGAAAAGTTTCTTTAAGTTCATATTTTATACTTACACCTTCTTCTATTTTTATCCATTCATGAATATCACCATTTGTGTATTTCGCTTTAGCCACAATATACCCATCGCTAACGTTAGTTTTAGTTTCCTTCACAGTTCCATGATCTGGATAGTTAAATGTTGCTCTAGGAGAATCTTCAAACACTTTTTTATTAATGGTATGCCATTCACAAATACAAATTTCATGCTCGTTATTATCTTTATCATGATAGACATATTGATATTTTCGCTCAAAACCAGGGAATATTTTTTCGGGTATATGCTTTTCGATTTTTCCATCCTGATAGATATGATAAGTCACAATGCCTAATCCGGAAAAATAATCCACCATAACAATCAGGTGAATAAATTAGGCTTTGCCGTTAGTGGATTGATTCTATATGTATCGGTCGATATCCCATAAATAGATAATCATATTCAGAACGGCTTATAATTGGCTGTAAAACTATGGGATTTATATCCCTAAATTGATATAGCACTTTACTCAATTAAAACAAGCTGACTATTTATTTTTAAAATTTTTATTTTTACAAACCAATTTAAGACCGCCATTTTCGAACTGACATTTTATTTCATCCAGCAAATTAAACTTTCCTTTGGTATTAATTTTGTAATGTTGCCACAAAGTCGCAGATGCGCCTTCTTCTACTAACATATGTTCAAATAACCAAATATTTAATTGTTTATCGATGTAAAAATCTAATGTCACTTGAGCCATATCACTTCCATAATCTTCATTATAATAAACAATAAGTTGATTTATTATTTTGCTCGATGATTCGATAAACATCGTAATAATAAACTTGGTGGGTGAAATTGCACATTCACCTTCAAGCTGTTTTTCTTCAACAAGACAAATGTCTGTATCGGTCGTTTTTTTTAAATAAATATTAAATTGCTTGGATTGATATAAATAGACAATTTTATTTTTTTGTAGTTCTTCAAATATATTATTAGTATTCTGGGTTGAAGAAAAGGTCGATAATTTGCATCTTTTATGATATTTTTCCCAGTCTTTGTCTGCATAAGAAAAATAACCATCAATCCAACAATTATCATTAATATCCTTAACCAGTTTCTTATTTATAATTTGAGGCGTTCCCACAGGTAATAAATTAGTATGAGTTAAAGCGTTCAACGAATGTGAACATGCTAAAATAGGTAAAAATAATAAACCATAAAATAAAGACTTTATCTGCACTATAGATAGACCTCGGCTATTTCGTATTGAAATTTATCAAAGTGCATATGATTATTGTGTAAATCAGTACCATCTTCTCCCCCAAGAGTGATTAATTTTTTATAGTGAGGAATATATGGCTCAAATGTATCCTGATCGGCATTATAAAAATAGTTAATATCAATACAGGAACCTTTTGCGTGATTAGTGCTTGAAAAATACGCCTCCTCCTTATTTTTCCCGTTCATTGAATCATTTCTTCAGTTTTTTTATTTCATCCTTATATTCATCTATAAAACAGGACATGACTTTTATTAAATAAGAATCAAACATATCATGATAATTAGGCGGAGAGAAACTTAGACATTTTGAATTTATTCTATTTTTTAACATAACAATTGATTTGTTTTTGTTTTTGGTTTTATTTTTTTCATCAAACGCTATGATCTTATTCTCTAATAGACGTTGATAATGGTTATATAAATCTAAATAACATCTACAATAGTAGCCTTTTTGGCATTCATTTAAACATGAATCATCAAATTGTTTATTAGAATTTTCCGAAAATTTATTATTCGAAATTGCACTAAATTTATCAGGATAAACAATTTTAAACTGATCATAATATCGGTTTATTAACATTTCTTTAAGAATAAATTTCTTATTTTTACTATCAATTTTATAATGTTTCCAAAGTGTAGGCGAAATACCATCTTCTGTTTCTGTTAACCATAAAGTATAAATATCGCCGTTGGATGAAATATAATAACGTTGATAAGCAACCCAACCTCCACATGCACTGCTACCATCATCCATATAGCCATAAAGGTTAATCTTATCTTTCACCTGATGATTATGAATTAAAGATAAAATTATATCGTCACTTGATAAACTTATTTTCAGCTGAAAATTATCATCTTTGTATACAATGGGATCTTGATTAATTAATTTATATACATTTCCATAATCAAATTTAATAGAATTTAAAGGACAACGGCGATCTTCCACATCTTGCACATCACTATCTTTCCAATACTCGACACTCCTTGAACAATCCTCTTCTAATTTTTGCATATTTACATTTTTAAAGAAGGGGTCTCCTTGATAACTTTTATTGATATTATACAATGCACTATTTGCATAAAAACCAACCAAACATAAAATAAGATACAATAAAAGTTTCATAAATTAATCTTCCATTACCAATTTTTAAAAAAGGAAACACAGCGTGAAAGAGAGAATTATTTAAAGTTTTGCTATTTTTCAAGCCAGATAATCTAAAAAAATAATCTTTCCGCACAGCATTTGTATTAAAATTGATGCTCAATATCATCAAAGTTTATAATACAAATATGGTTATTGCTATAATTTTTCAGTATTTTCTTCTTCTATTATATTTTTTGTCTTTCCGATCTTTGTCCCAATGAAGACATCTTTCTTTTATTATTTCTGAAAATATTTTGTTCAAAACTCTTAGGTCCCGAAATTAATTTAATTACTTTTCATTCAGTTCAGCTATTATTCCGGAAATAATAATTAAACGACTATTTAAATGATACGCTATAGAAAATTCATTTTCATCTTTTATTAAAGAAGCATTAGGTAATCCAATTACTTTGTTGGAAAGTCAGTTTATAATCTCTTCACAAATTGAGCCAACACCGTATCCGTAAACCTTAAGTTTTGTATTTTTAATTTTTGTTTTAAGTGAAAATTGGTAAAATTTATTTTAATAGGTTCTTTATTTTGAGCCATGAAAAAATAACTAACTGAAAAATATAATTAACATAAAATAGCAAATTTAATCTTCTTCATATTTATTTCCAATTTTCATTTTTTGCTTCTCTTAAAGCATCAACCATTTTGTCTGTTTATATATGTGGACGGAATTCTGCCCATCTCCTTGATAATATGATAATCGCCAAAAGCTGCAAATATTTCTTTTTATACTTTTTTATCAATTAATTTTTCTATCGTTATAAATATTAAATTAGTATTAGAAAAGCGCTTAATTTTGGTTCAGTTTAATTATAAGCTGAATAGTCATTATTGGATTCAACTTTACCCAACAGCAAAGTAAATAGACTTTCTACCCAACCTTTTCTTATTTCAAGAATATTAAAATAATCCACCATTGCTAACGGGTGAATAAACTAGGTTTTACCGTTAGTGGATACATCCCATATGTATTAGTAGATGTCCCTTAAATAGATGATCATACTTAGATTGGCTCATAATTGGCTGTAAAACTATGGGATTTATATCCCTAAATTGATATAGCACTTTACTCAATTAAAGCAAGCTGACTATTTATTTTTAAAATTTTTATTTTTACAAACCAATTTAAGACCGCCATTTTCATAAGGACATTTTATTTCATCCAGCAAATCGTGGCTGGCGTTGATGAAGTTTCGGTTTGCTCGGTTGAGGGGGGGATGTTTGACTTTTTTCTGTTCCAGTGTCACTTTGTTCTGTCTGTTGACTTTGCTTAGCTAATTTTTCGACTACATCTTCCCACCACAGCATTTTTGTCGCTTTTTCTTTGGTTTTTTCCCATAATTCTGACTTATGCTCTAACTCTTTTATTTTACCCAATAAGTTAAGTTGCTCCGGTGTTAATTTCTTGTCGGGGGCATCTTTATAATCAGCAGGAAAACGCTCATAGTCTCTTCTTTGTTGTTCTAAACCTTGTTTTATTGATTCTTGTTCGCTTGCATCAAACTTACTAACATATGCATCACGTTTTGCTTCATCACCGTCTTTTATATAACCCAAATAGTTTTCAGCATCATCTGTCATTTCACTGTTTAATGCTTCCCATTCAGGCCGCTTTCCTTCCGCATCTAGCTCTTCATACCATTCACTTTTATAATAAACTAACAACCGTCCCTGTGCCGTTGTTAATGGTTTTTTTTGCGATATTCCCTTAAAACATTTGCAATATCAAATATTCATTATGATTATTATCAAAAATTCATATATTTCAATAACTTTATAATTAATAAAAAACCTTATTACTTATCTAAAAATTTTTAATCTTCATAAGGATCATCTACAAATTTTCTACAATTACTTAGCTCTTTAGGTGTGCATTCTCTTTGTTTTGTAAACACCAATAGATTAGAATTTACGACCATCGTTCCAACCTCTTTATACAAACATTCTGTTTCAACATATTTATAACGGTTATTTTCAAAGCATTTAAAATTATTTTTCAACGATATAACTTCATCTTCTTTTTTGCCCGGACAGTATTTGTAGCTATAAGCAAATTTATCTTCATCATCAATACTGAAATCATTACCGTAAAGATTCAATTTGACAAATTTTTGCTGTTTTTTGTCATAAGAGTAAGCATAATATTTATCAATATTATTTGAACCCGACAGTTGATCTTTAACGATGAAAAAGGAATTATTATTTCCATAAAAATTAAAATCAAAACTTTCATTAGTTTTGATGCTAACATAACCATGAAACTCATATTCACTTATATCATCGATGACTTGAATAAGACGACCATCTTTTTTATTGAAGATTTTGACACCCACAATATGTGCTTTTTCCTTTTGATTTTTAGACACTATCACTTTAAAATAAAAATCTTTTGTGCTATCTCTCTGTAAATAATCTATATTGCTGAATTCCGCTTCATCTAATGAATATTCGTTATATTCAAATATTTTATTTAAATTAATCTTACTATCTTTACCAAAAGCATATCCTGCTAGCTGTTGGTAATTTTCCGAACCATCATTAAAAGTCACGACATTGAAATCTTTAATAAATATTTTATCAATCATCTTTTTATATGAATTGGCATAATAAGTTTTGAAATTAAATTCATTAGTATTGTTTTTTACAAAATCTAATAATCTAACTTGATGATCTATACCATTTGTATAAACAAAAACAGCCGTTTCAGAATCAAAATAAAAATCAGCTTTATTTTTTCCTACATTACCAGTATATACACGGAAAATTGCTTGGCTGATGGCAGGAATTAATAATAGAAAAAGTAAAATTGTTTTTTTATAACTCATGTGTAATTCCTTAATTTATCTAGTATACAGCTGGATTCATACTTATCAGTCACACAGCTATTAATAATCATCATAATCATTAGTATCTATATAATTGCGACAAAAGTTCAACTCAGTAAGTGTGCATGCTCTTTGTTTTTTAAACTCATATCGACCATTATTTTCGTGATAACTATCCTCCTGAAATAAGCATTCTGTTGAAATTCGTTTGTAACGGTTATTACCTATGTATTGAAAATTATCAGTGAGAAATATTTGGGATCTTTCTTTTTTACTTGGACAGGTTTTGTAGCTAATAGCCTCTTTTTCTTTATAATCAAAACGAAAATCATTACCATCAAGATTTAATTTAACAAATTTTTGTTGGGTTTTATCATAAGCGTAATAATCTGCTATTTGATTAGGACCATAATTTCTATTTTTAGTCAGATAAAAATCATTATTATCACCATCAAAATTAAAATCAAAACCTTCATGTGTTTGAACACTAACATAAGAATTAAATTCACACCCTTTTATTCCCGTAATAGTCTGAATAAGGCGACCATCCTGTTTGCTATAAATTTTGATCCCCACAATTTTTGCTTTTTCCCCTTTTTTCTTTGATACTACCGCTTTAAAATAAAAATCTTTAGTGCTACTTTGTTGTAAATAATCTACATTATTAAATTCTACTTTGCGTAATGAATGTTCATCGTATTCACCGTATTCAAATGTTTTGTGTAAATCTACCTTATCACCATTGGGTGTATAGCCTGTAAGCTGTTCTGAATCAAAAATATCAACATTCTCAATCACTGGATTAACATTATTAGATTTGAATTTACTAGGATTACGAATCTGGCTTATATTAAGATCCTTAACTTGATGATCTTTATTATCAATATAAACCGCGTAATCATATTCAAAATAAAATTCAACTTTATCTTGACCAATGGTACCTGTGTAAATGCGACTAAATTCTGCAAGGCTAATTGTCGGTATTAATAATATTAGAAGTAAAATTGACTTGATATAATTCATCTTCTTATTCCTTAATTTATTTTTGTTTTTTGCTTTGCTGTTTTGCTTTCGCTTCTTTCTCTTTTCTAAGCCGCTCTTATTCATCCCTTTCTTCAATTCTTCTATCTCTTACTTTTGTCTGTTCAGCTTTAACTATTGACTGTAAGTTGACAAAGAATGCCGGATTGATTTTGTAGGCTAATCTATCTTTTTGTGTGTCTTTTGTATAAGTTCTATTACCATTTTTTTTCATTGCAATTTCAAAATGTAAATGAGGATTACAAACATTTACAGCGTTACCAGTGTCACCTGTAAAGCCTATCAAATCACCCGATTTAACCTTGTCCCCAACTTTTAAGTCAGCACGTTTATTACTTAAATGACAATAACGTAAGTAAAAATGGTCAGCATTAATATCAAAATCATCAGCTTGGACTATCTCTTGTTTCTTTTTTCATTAAATTTAAGCGTATAGTCATTCCTTGATGCGCGTAAATCATCACCTTTAACTTTGATAACCAGCACATAGCCATATGATTTAACCCCCTCCTCTTCATATTGTACTATTTCACCATCTAAGCAGGCATAGCAAGGGGTATTTATATCCGCGAATAAATCTAAACCTGTATGAGCTTTATCTCCATTATTTCTTACAAAACCAAAAGCGCCATTCCAATTATTAAGAAACGTGTTTGAACTATAACACGTTCGTTGTGGGTATTCTAAAGGCTCATGCCAGAGTTTTCTTTTAGCATTAAAATAATACACCATCGCCACTGGGTGAATAAACCACACCCGACCATTTTGACTTAACGTGGCAGGTGCTGATAAAGTTTCGGTTTGTTTAGTTGACGGGGTTGCTTTATCCTTTTCAGTGGTCGCATTACTTTGTTCTGTCTGTTGACTTTACTTGGCTAAACTTTTGGCGACATCATTCCATCACAGCATTTTTGTCGCTTTTTCTTTGGTTTTTCCCATAATTCTGACTTCTCTTCTAACTTATTTATTTTACCCAATAAGTTAAGTTGCTCCGGTGTTAATTTCTTGTCGGGGGCAGCTTTATAATCAGCGGGAAAACGTTGATAATCTTTTTTTTGTTGTGCTAATCTCTAAGAACGAACAATTGACTTTCTTCACATCTTAGCATTACTTAATGCTCCAACTGCATGAAAAAATTTTTTCAACAAGAGCTTTTTCTATTTATATCCATAAATTGAATTGTTCATACTTTAATATCATCACGATTATTAACATCTAATAGTTAATTTATAGCCCCCCAATAATGTTAATCATTTTTGTAAAAGCTCAAACTTTTCATTTATGAAATTATAATATCTTCTTCTATATCCTTCGTTAGCTTTATTTTTATCAGGATCCGCTATTATTCCAGAAATAATAATTAAACTACTATTTAAATGATACTCTATAGAAAACCCATTTTCTCCATTTTCATCTTCTATCAAATAAGCATTAGGAAGTCCAATAACTTTGTTAGAGAGTAAGTTTCGAATCTCTCCACAAATTGCACCACCACCACACCCATAAACCTTAATCAAATAATGATACGCAAAGTTTGCATTTTTAATTTTTGTCTTAGTTTTAATAGCGAAATCGTTAAAATCTAATTTGATAAGATCTTTACTTTGAGCTTGAGCTATAAAGGAACAATTAATTGCCAATATTATCAAACACAGAAGAGTAAACTTTAACTTTTTCATATTTACCTCCAATTTCAATTTTTCGATTCTTTTAAGGCTTCAACCTTTTGATCTGGTAATATATGACCGGAATTTAGCCCATCTCCATGATAATATGATGAGCCTTCAAAAGCTGCAATTCTTCCCTTACTTATTGTTTTCCCTTTACGTACTCCTGCTGATGTAAATTCTTTAGCCCAATCATAAATAGCATCTTCAACATCACCATCCTGTTCTAAATATTTTATTATGTTTTTCCTTTTAATTTTTATTAAAACAGTCTATTTAATTGAAACTATTCAAAATCATTGGTTCAATAGTACTTGGATTACATTCAAACTTCTTAAAGTGCATCTCTTTTCTTTTAATTCTCACACCCTCTTTTCCTGGATTTGTATCCACCAAATAATCAGTGTCTTTATTGGTAAAAGTTATTACAGATTTTTTCTTGTCTTTATCATCGATTATTTTTACTAGTTGTAATTCTAATTTTGACTGGTTACCAAGTCTATAAAACAACTTTGAATTAATATAATCATAGCATAACGATAATTGAGTATTGTTAACTTCACATCCAAATGCATTTTTTTCATTTTTATCTTTATTACAAAGTGTCGTATTTTTAAAAAATACATTTTGACTATAAATATTAATGATATCTTGATGCTGGTTTAAATTTAATTTTTTATAAAACTGCTTTATCCAATCTTTTGAAATGTTTTTTTCCAAAAATGAATTAAATAACAGCAATAAAAAATAATCAGGATAAGACAATTGAGTATTATCTATAAAATAATGCTTTATTTTTTCTAAGAAAATAGAGCTCATAATGTCTAGTTTGTCATTAATGTTCTGAATAGAATAACTAACAACTTGTCCTTGAGAATAATCTAGATTAATTTCGCCTAGTATGATTAATTTTTTATTTAAACTAGCTAAATAAGTTATTTTAGCTGGGCTTTCCATCCCACCAAATTTATCAAAAATAGAAATTACACCTAAATTTGAAGTTTGAATTGATGGATTACCTCCTCCGTTGTAAATATAATTATTAATTGTTCTATCTATATTTAAATTTAAATCAATTTGTGACATTTTGTCTTCTTCAGGATTAATCAGACGACAATAAATATATTTACCTTCAAAATTATTACCATTAATAAATTGACCTTTAATAACATTTAATTTACTTTCCTTACATAGTTGTGCAAATATCGGAAAACTAAAGAAAAGCAATATTGTAAAAATATAGAATTTTTTCATTGTTTACCTGTTAAGAATATTTTTTAGTAATTCTTCATATAGTTGGTGAGCAATTTTATCAATAATTGAAAATCAAGGTTTTCATTTCCACAATTTAATTTTTACATTAGTAATAATAAGATATTTTATTAATAAATTTATTTACCAAATAGTAAATGAATCCCCTTTAATCCATTTAATTATTTTACCGTTTTGTTTACTGTCATAACTTACCTTATACCAGACTCTCAAATGTTGTTCATCAGCCCAAATTACATCCAAAATTTTTACCATATCGTTTTTTATTATATAAATATCTGTTGAAGAGTTATCATTGGGTTCATTATAAAGATTGATTTTTTCTTGCTGGATGTAAGATTTGATATTGGGTTCTACATTAGATTTATTTAATAATTCTAATAATGCCTTTTTATCATAAAAAGTTTTTTTCCCTTTTACATCAAAAATATCTAATCCAATAATTCCATCAGTTTTTACCGCCCCTATTCGTTGGTAAATTTTTGATTCTTTAAAACAGTATTCTTTTTCTTTATTTACTATTATTACTCTGAATTTATTCAAAAAATAATCAGAAAGTGAGGAATATCGTCGATAAAAACTGATATCATCTATTTTACCAATAAAAGCATCGAATTCTTTATCAGATAAATATTCATTATTTTCAGGATAGTAGATATTATCGTATATACTGTATAAATAAAAATATGGAAATAGATTTAAAATTGCATCTTCACCAAATCCATTTTGGATGATTTGTTTATCGCCACAATACGAATAATTGGCTACCATAAAATTTTTTAATTGTTGGCTTATATATATACATTGAACCATTAAATCATTATTTTTAACAATAATAGGTATATGTGCTTCAATAGATTCAGCTGCTGGCATAAAGTAATACAATGCAGGCTGATTATTCCATGCTTCGAATGCAATATTCAGCATTCCGCGTATTCCAATAACATTTTTATATAATTGGCTAGTATTTTTTGCCTGTACTTCTAATATGGCTTTTTTTGCAAAAACTTCTTCCTCACCATTTTCATCTTCACAAAAATAAGAAGTGAATTTATAAACTTTTGAATCAATACTAAATTGTTTATTTTCTTGAAATGATTTAACCTTACAAGGTTGCTTTGCGTAGCTAAAGCTACTGATTATCATTAATAATATCAATATTATGATTTTTTTCACTCTAGAATTCCTCAGTTAAATTTGATGTTTGTCGAAGAATTGATTCAAACAAGTTCGCAAAAGAAGCTATGCTATCAGCACTATCACTGCCATTAATTACTTTTCTTGCAGTTTTGTAATCAATATGATTTTTATAGATATACTCAGGTAATTTACTGCCTGTAAAAACCCCTTTCATCATTCCCCAAATCATAATTGGTACAGCAAAGTCAAGTTCCGCAGCTTTATCTGGATCGGTTTTAAAATCAACACCCAAATAATTACTAGCCTTTTTATAGTTATTTTTCCAAGTTAAATGAACTAAACCCCGACCTCGATATTTATAACCATCTCCTTCGACTATATTTCCATTGTTCTTAGCATTTTTTCGTAAAGCTTCAGTGCTTGCTAATACAGGGTCATATTTATTAAAATATTCTTTTCCTAATCCACCGGAACGTTCTTCCAATGCACAGAAGAAATCATTTCCCCAGCTAGCTTCCCAACGAGCTGTTGCTAACATATAAGATATATAGTAAATGTTCGGTTTGAAGTCATCATTTTTTTTATAAAATAGATTTATTCTTTCAATAATTCCACAAAGAGCATCTTTAGATTTCTGATTAAAGTTCGGAACGATATCGTTCTCGTTTTTCTTAAATTTTTTATGTTCGCTTTCATACTTAGTAAGGAAAACTTCAACGTTTATCAAACTTTTCCATGAAACAAAATTATATAATGTAAGCGGATTCACAAACCAAACCTCACCGTTTTGGCTTAACGTAGCAGGTGTTGAAGTTTCTGCATGTTTATTTGAGGTATCAGATGTTTGAATTTTTTTTAGTTTTATGTGATTTAGTGTTGGGTTATAATTTTTCAATGCTTGTTAAAATTTGCGTTTCCTAAATAACCAGATATTATTCATATAAGCAGAAAAATTCATTTATCCATGTGACTTGCCAATAAGTTATTACTAACCTATTTCATTCTAATTCCATATTGGATTGAGTATATAAGGTTCTACACTTTCATTTTCACATTTAAGAAATGTAATATTCTCGTTATTTTTTTTTATTAAAATTCCTGCATTATCTGGATATGTATTTACTTCATAATGCCAAATATTTTTTTTAAAAACTAACGGATTTATTGAAACTTTATGGTCAGAAATTTCTTTTCGCAACTCTAATTCTATTTTGTTTTTATTGCCAAATCTATATATTAGATCACTTCTGTTAAAATAATTATAACAAATAGATAATTGTTTATTTCCTATTTGGCAACCAAAAGCATCCATTTCAATTAGATTTTCATTATATGTACATAAAGAACGATCTTTAAAAAAGATTTTTTGCCTATAAAAATTATTTAAATCTGGATAATTAGCTAATTTATCTAGTAATCTATTTATATCATGTTTTGACAAATTTTGTTTAAATTGATCGGCTAAAATAAACAGAAAGCTCTCATAGTAATTTAAAAAATATTCCCCCAAAATATTTTTTTTATTTAATACAAATATATTATCGATAATTCTAATGGTTTCATTACTTATATTTTCTATAATGGGCTCACCGATTATATTTCCCATACGTCGTTCAAACGTGATTTTTCCCAATAAAATTAGATTATTATCTTTGATGTTTAAATATGTGATTGTTAATGGTGAATTACCTGTATTTGATTCGATTAAACCGAATATACCTAGTTTTGAATAAAACATTTCCCCACCAAAATATTCATTGCCAATCACATTATTTGTATAGGTGAATGAATTGTTATCAACGTTAATCGTTAATAATTGATATCCATCATAATTCTTTGATTCTTCGTTATTATACCGGCAATATTGGTATAATAAATTCATATTGTCCCCAGAAAATGTTGTTATATTTATTTTTTTAACCGAATCTTTATCACATTTTGTTGTATTAGCAAATGCAAAATTAATTGATAGTATAAAAATAATAATAATTTTCTTCATATTATGATTCCTTTATTTTTCTTCTTTATAGTTTTTCATATATTTCTTTTATAAGCACATCATAATTATTTTTATTATAATTTCTTCCATTATAATAAAAAGCAAATGTGTCCCATTTTTTTAACTTTAATGGTTCTAATACATTGTTATTTTTTAATAAATAACCTTTTAATGTAATTAAATGATTTTTTTGAACGGCTAATTTCATATAGAATATCTTCAATACTTAATTCATTTGAATGCATATTTGCCCCCATGACTTGAAATTTTCCCCAAGAAGCTGATAGTAATGCTTCTCGAGGTGATAAATTATATGCTTTTATTAATCGTTCATATTGTTTAGCATAAGTACCATACTTAGCAAATGAAGAACTACTAGAAATTTCAGGATCATCATCAAATTTACCATTGGTTAATTTGTGAAAATAATTTCTTTCAAACAATATTTTAGGGACATGATCTCCTAAATAAGTATAAAAACTTTCATCCTTTGTTTCTTTTATAGCTACAGCTTTAAGAGCTTTTGCTTCACATCCTAACTCATTTGCAACTTGTTCATAATCGAAGTCGGTTAATAAATCCATATTCATTCTTAGTTCTAAAAAAATAAGTTCATATTCTTTATTATTTAATAAAATAATTGGATGTTTTTTAATCGTTGGATTTATCATCGTAATCAGATGCATAAACCAAACCTTACCATTTTGACTTAACGTGTCTGGCGTTGATGAAGTTTCAGTTTGCTTGGTTGAGGTGTCTGATTATTCTTTATATAAGCGACTATACGTAAGATATTTATCATTCAAAAAAGATTCTTAAAGTTCCCTATTTTTACTTTCTGATCAAATACAACTTGAAATTTACACCAGATGCCAGTCTAGTAAGGTGTAATCAATGGCATATATTCATGTAATTGATAAGTATGTTTATTCATAATATCCAGCAAACACTTTTCGTTAGTACATAAATCTCTTTTCTGAATAAATTTTTTTTGATTACTGTATATTTCTTCAAACTCTTTCTGATCATTATCGTAGTCATAATATTTTTTTATATTATGATAAATATCATGAATACTCCTATCTAATCCTGATAGATAAATATTTTGGCAAATCAGTTTTTCAGCTACCTTCTTTGCTTTTGAACAAGAGAAACTTGGAACAGTATTTTGATACTTTATTCGATTTATTTCTAATATAGAATCATTTGTATTTATTATTAAATATGCATCAGCATTTTTTTAAATAGTGTCCATGTTTTTTGAATATTAGGGCAAAAAATATCTATTTGGTTTATTGAATGTTTGATATTTATATCAAAAGAGTCAGCACTTAGCATTTCTTTGTTTAAAATCTCATCAAAATTGATAATAAATTTATTTATTTTATAATTTGTACAAATCTCAATAAGATCACCAGAATAAATATTAGTTTTAATAACATTTTCATCCCATTGAAAAATTCTATTAAGATAAATTGGATCATTATAGGACACTTTTTTTGTATATGGTCTATCACTAATATATACTTTAGTCACTATCCAATTATTTGTTAAATCTGCTTTTATTGAAAATGACAAAAGCAGGCTGAATATTAAATAAGTATTACGAAGCATAATCTTTCGCCTAATAAATCTCTGTCGCATATATACCATTTTCAAATATTTCCCGTTCTTTCTCTCGCCTTTTCTTTAAACCGTCTAAAACTTTACCTCCAGATTTATTATATTGTACAAAAACATCCATTGCTTTTTTCTTTTTGCCTTCATTAAGATATTTTGATAAATCACTATCACTCTTAATAGAACCAAAATTATAAACAAAAGAAACTAATGCATCATATTCATGTTGCTTCAAATCAATTTTTATAACTTTCTCAATTTTATTTTCATAATCGGGAATTATTTTAATTAATAATAATTTTTCTTGTTCAATAGTTAATGTAATAACGTCTTACATTAAAAAGAATCTCAAAATGATTAAACTTAATTATTTTGCGATAGTTTAGAAAAATACTGGTAAGGATATGAGTATTTGCTATTTTTACAATCAAAGTTAGTTGTAGAGCATGATAACACTTCAAATCTTTCTCTATTTTTCATATATATAATATCTAATAAAATAAAATCAAAATTGTTTTTGTTTAATATTTTGTCTGATTTTATAAAACCAATAGTGTGAAATTCTTGATTGATTAGTTTGATTGCAACAAAATAAAAGGGAGGTTTATACTCAATGACCTCTAAGGTCAATCCACCATTATAGCAATCAACACTAGGAGTAATCGGCATAGTCTTAACGCTTTTATTCAAATCATTCTTTTTATAAATATCAACTGACCACCACTTTTCTGCAGGGTTTAAATAAGCAAATCTTAAAGCCATTTTAAGTGCATCGATAGAATCATCATAAAAAATTCTTCCCTTAGTTAAAGGGACACCTGTACTAGATGAAATTAAAATACAATAGTTAGGTTGATTATTTGACGTAATTATTAGATATTCTGAATCCTTACCATTATAAAATTCAATCCACTCATTATTATTTTTAGAAATTAATTTTGTTTCGCCAAAAGCATAACCACTTAAATAACATAATGTTATGAAAAATAGATATTTTATCTTCAATTTTCTTTTCATTAATAATCTACCTCTAACCTATCTGAAACATAATAATAGTGTAAATCCCTTGCTGAAAAATAAAATTGGATCTCCTGCATGTAAGTATTTGGTATTATTGAAAATATATAATTTTTTACAGTATTTGCTATGTCTATCGATATTCTTGTTAAACCTGGAGTTACAAAACCAAGATATCTGAGCAAATCATCAACAAATGTCATGCAACTATTTGAATAAATTGAATATGGTTTTCTTTCAGGGTCATCATTTTCTCTTATTTTTTGCTCACAATACTCGACTGAAATATCGTAAATATTTTCTTTTCTAAGAATAGCTCCTCTAATATTACCGCGTTGACCTGAATTTGCAGATATTTGCCGTAGTAACTTTTTGAATGAAGATATTTCAATCATTTTTGATGAAGTTATTTTAACATTGTTAATTGAGACTTTTCTTGTTCTTCCTAAATCGCCTGGTGGATATCGACCGTATTCGTAATATTTTGTTTGCCCACTTTTACCATTAATTATCAAAGCTCCTGCATGCCCTAACAAAGGGACTCGAATTGTTGAATCCAATATATCTATCCTAATTAAATAATCGGGAAAAACCAAAGGAATTATATAATCTTCTGAACCACTAATATATGCTTCTACAACATCGTCTTCATCAATTTTATTCATCTGGAAATTGTTTACTTCAATAGCATAATTCATAATTATATTCACTCACTCAATACAGTTATTTATTCCTCAATAAAGATAGGTTTAAATACTTTTAAATTAGTAATTTTATTTTCCAATGAAATAATTTTTGAAGTATATCCTTGTTCATCTGATATTCCTTCTAATTTGGTATTATCATCTAATGTTATTTCATATCTCGTATTTTTTAGCGGTTGTTTCGTATCTGTATCTTTTAATAAAAATTTTATATGATATAAACCACTATCGCTTGCACAAGGTAAATATTTTTTGTTATTTAATATTTTATTTGCCCCCATTTTTTGCAGGGCATTGCTTTTTATATACACATTACCAGCTGTACCGAGTTCAATCCCCTCTTCACTGATTTTGATATAAGAGCCACCACAAATTAAGGTGATTTTTTGACTGGCTGTGATTGTCTGCTCACCATCAACACTGTCAATTTTGATATCCTGTTTGGCGGCCATATTCAGGTTGGCATTTTGTGCTTGTAGGTTTATATCACCCTGGTTAGCAAAGACTTTCATCCCCGATTTGTGAGCAAATAATCCCATTGATTCACCACCAGACAGGGTGATGGTTTTTAAGGCGGTAATATCAGTCTGGTTTTCACTGGTTAAGGAAATACTGCTACTCGTAGATAGCTGGATGTTTTCAGGACTGGTTAACGCCATGCCCTCCTGTGCATAAGCTAAAATGCCACTTTGCGCCAGTTCAGTTAAGTTTGCCTTGAGCTGATTTTGACTGTCGGTATCAGCACTGTGTGCTTCCGATTGTTTAGCCGCATTTTGCAGGGATTTAGCTATCGATAAGGCGTTTTCTAGTTGCGCAATCGCGCCTTGCATATCCAGCTGTTTGCCCTGTGCTTTCGGTTCGGTTTGGGTGGTCAGATATAACCCCTTTGCCGCCGCTAAGGTGCCCCATTCATCAGTGCGCAGTTCAAACCCTTCACCTCGCTGCTCTTTATTCTGGTTAACTAAGTGACCAATATTAAGCTGGGTTTTTCCATATTCAGTGGCTAACTTGATGTGCTCCTGACCGCGTTTATCATCCATCCGCAGTTTATTGTTGGTCGCTGTGCGAATCACATTGCGATGTTTGTTGGCCGTTGCAACATGGTCAGGGTGGGCACTGTCATGCATCGCATAAGCAATATAAGGGCGGTCAGGGTTACCGTTAGTAAAGGCTATCGCCACCTCCGTACCGTCAATAAGCGGAAAGTGAAAACCGTAACTATCACCTGCATACGGTTTTGCCAGTCTGACCCATAAGCTCTCTTCACCGCTGTTCCAGCTTTTCAGGTCAAAGTTAAACTTAACCCGATACCGACCCTGAGTGTCAATATAACCATAGGTGTCATTATCCGGACTGGTTACCCGTGCCGGTAAGGTGCCGCTGATTTGTGGCCATGCTATCGGTTTAGGGCGGTAGGGTTTTAATACCTGATACGGGATGGCGGTAAATACTACTTCATAAGCATCCGTGCGGTTACCGTGCCCAGCCACACTTATAATGATAAACCCCTCTTGCGTATCGGCTAACGGGTTACCTGTTATGCAAATACGTTGCCCCGGTACTAGCTGACAGCGGTTACTTTTACCGCTGATGATTACCTGACTACTGATTGCCTGTTCATGACGAATACGCGCATACCATGTCCCACTTTCAATGCTGTTATCCTGGTCACCTTCGCGGTTACCATTTTGCTCCCCTGCCGCAAAACGGTTGGCTGTATCGCTATCACGACCGGCATTAGCCGTGCCGTTATCATTCAATCCTTTATAGTGCTCTTCATAACGGTAATTCATGCCATACGTCGTCGCGTTTGTTGGCTGACTGTTCACTTCCGTTTGTAAATTGCTGCCTGCATCCCGGTAATTATAATCCTGCACCTGAACTGACGCTTCAACCATCTGACTGTGTAAACCCATATCCCACACACTGTCAACGCCTGCATCTAAAGTGCCACTCGGTAGTTTGTAGTCGATATCTTTTGCCTGCTGATAACCTTGTTCGTAATCACTTAAGACCATAACATCACAATTGTGCTCAGCATGCGTTTCAAAACGAAACCAAATCCCCACATCGGCTAAAATTCGTTGAATAAAGGTCAGGTCACTCTCCTGCCATTGGGTGATAAGCTCCCGGACCGGATAACGATTTTTTAATTCTAAACGGTAGTCAATGCCGGTAAAACCATGTCCACGCAGCACCTCTTCAACAACGCCCACCACACTCAAATTTTGA